>JBBQZM010000156.1:0-8970 GCA_038207685.1 Burkholderiales bacterium | reverse complement strand
GCGCACCACCGCCGAAGAGATCGCCGCCGACTTTCCCGACGGCCTGGACGCGCTGATCACCGGCGTGGGCACCGGCGGCCACCTCACCGGCTGCGCTCAGGTGCTGAAGGCGCGCTGGCCCAAGCTGAAGGTGTTTGCGGTGGAACCGGCTGCCAGTCCGGTGATCAGCGGCGGCGCGCCCAGCCCGCACCCGATCCAGGGCATCGGCGCGGGTTTCATCCCGGCCAACCTGCACACCGCCCTGCTTGACGGCGTGATCCTGGTCGAGGCCGAGGCGGCGCGCGAGATGGCCCGCCGATCGGCCGCCGAAGAAGGCCTGCTGGTCGGCATCAGCAGCGGCGCCACGTTGGCCGCGATCGCGCAGAAGCTGCCCGAACTCGGCGCCGGCGCCCGGGTGCTGGGCTTCAACTACGACACCGGGGAACGTTACCTCTCGATCGAGGGGTTCTTGCCGGCTTGAGTGGCGTCGTTATACGTCGCACCCTGAACGTGACACTCTCAGAGAATGGTGTTCCCCACGGGCGTGGGGATGAACCGTTCTTGCGCCCTCATCGGCGAGCAACTGGCAGGGTGTTCCCCACGGGCGTGGGGATGAACCGTCGGCATCGGTGCGAAGGTCTTTGTTGACCGAGTGTTCCCCACGGGCGTGGGGATGAACCCCCAACCGATAACGCTTGCGGAGCGGTCGTCGTGTGTTCCCCACGGGCGTGGGGATGAACCGGCCCGCTCACGGATCACGACATCGGCGCGGCGGTGTTCCCCACGGGCGTGGGGATGAACCGTCGCAATCACGACGGTTGGTTCGGGGACAGTGGTGTTCCCCACGGGCGTGGGGATGAACCGGTCTGCCGGGGGTATGGTGGGTCAATTTGCTGCAGTGTTCCCCACGGGCGTGGGGATGAACCGGCGGCGGCGAATTGGCGCAGGGTTCAGGCCCGGTGTTCCCCACGGGCGTGGGGATGAACCGACGACGACACCGACCCCGTGGTCGCCGTCCAGGTGTTCCCCACGGGCGTGGGGATGAACCGCCAAGCAGGATGTCGAGCGTGATCGCCGCCTGGTGTTCCCCACGGGCGTGGGGATGAACCGTGGAGCGCCCACATCATTCGTCGTGCTTCGGGGTGTTCCCCACGGGCGTGGGGATGAACCGCCCAGGGTCGGGGCCCAGGGCTGGCGGAACAGGTGTTCCCCACGGGCGTGGGGATGAACCGATTGACGGAAACACATAGCTGCCGTGGCCAGTGTGTTCCCCACGGGCGTGGGGATGAACCGTACCGCGTGCGGTTTTGGGCGCGGCCGTCTGCGTGTTCCCCACGGGCGTGGGGATGAACCGTCGTGCCGTGGTGAGTTCTACCCGGCCAGCGCGTGTTCCCCACGGGCGTGGGGATGAACCGACCGAAACCGCCGCTAGGCCCAAAAGGCCTCGCGGCGGTTTCGCGCGCTCCGCGCGGTGGCCTTGATGGTGCCGGGGCGCGCACAACCTTCCGCTGCAGCCGGACAAGATGGGCTGCTGCCGCCTGTCATCGATCAACGGCATAGCGCGGCGGCCGGAACACCGTTGCGTCGTCGTAGAAGGCCGGGTCTTGGTTGCCCAGCCACCAGCCCGGCACACCCAGTACCGGCAGCGGCGCAAAGGGCTTGGCGGCCCAGTCGGTCGGGGTCATGGTCAGCGGGTCGCCCACCAGCACATGGGCGGTCAGTGGCTTGCGTGCGGCGTTGGCCAGCTTCTCCAGCAGCGCATGGCCGACGATGTGCAGGCGGGTCTCGGCCCAGCGGGCGCGGTGGGTGAAAAACAGGCCAGACCAATCCCGCGCACGTAACGCGGCCAGCAGTTCGGGCGGTGCTTGCAGCAAGGCGCCGTTTTCGTCAAACAGCGTCAGCGCGTCGCGCTGCGGCCCGCGCGCAGCGCCGATGCCGGCACGCTGGATCTCGGCCGCCTGCAGTTCGTTCAGCCGGCGCTTCAATGCCGGCTGTGCCAGCCAGACCATGCCGTTGAAGAAGTCATGCGCGTTGTCACGCGTCGGCACGCTTGCGGTGCGGTGGATGAAGGCCTCGTAGGCCTCGCCGGGCGGCAGGTCGGCCTGCGGCACGAAGCGCAGCGGGCCGTGCGCCATTGCCAAGGCTTGCCCGCCTCGCGCGGCCAGCCGGGCGTTGAGTGCCTCGGCGACCGGCGCGCCGCCCTGCCAGGCCGCCAGCGCGGACCGCAAATCGGGCAAGAGCGGCGCCAGCCAGGGCTGGCCGGCGTCGATTCCGCCCATGCCTGGATCAGTCGATCTGCTGCCAGGCCAGGGTTTCGCCGCCGCGCAGCGGTTTGAGCTGGGCGTCACCGAAAGGCAGGCTCTCGGGCAGTTGCCAGGCGCTGCGCTGCAGCGTCACGGTGCCGGTGTTGCGCGGCAGGCCGTAGAAGTCGGGGCCATGGTGGCTGGCAAAGGCTTCGAGCTTGTCGAGTGCGCCAGCGGACTCGAATGCCTCGGCATACAGTTCCATCGCGCTGAACGCAGTGAAGCAGCCGGCGCCGCAGACCGAGGCCTCTTTCAGCGCGGCGGCATGCGGCGCGCTGTCGGTACCCAGGAAAAAGCGGTCGGAGCCCGAGGTGGCCGCCGCCACCAGCGCCTGGCGGTGCACTTCGCGCTTGAGCACCGGCAGGCAGTAGTAATGCGGCCGCAGCCCGCCCAGGAAAATCGCGTTGCGGTTGTACAGCAGGTGGTGGGCGGTCAGCGTGGCGGCGGTGTAGGGGCCGGCCTCAGCCACGTACTGCGCGGCTTCCCGGGTGGTGATGTGCTCGAACACCACTTTGAGTTCCGGAAAGTCGGCGCGCAGCGGCCGCATCACCTGGTCGATGAACACCGCCTCGCGGTCGAACAGGTCGATCGCGGCGTCGGTGACCTCGCCGTGCACCAGCAGCTTGAGGCCGGCGCGCTGCATCGCCTCGAGCACCGCATGGGTCTTGCGGATGTCGGTGACGCCGGCATCGCTGTTGGTGGTGGCGCCGGCTGGGTAGAGCTTGAGCGCCACCACGCCAGCGTCGGCGGCGCGCCGGATCTCGTCGACCGCCAGGTTGTCGGTGAGGTAGAGCGTCATCAGCGGCGTGAAATCGCTGCCGGCCGGCAGTGCCGCCAGGATGCGCTCTCGGTAGGCCGCCGCCGCCGCCGCAGTGGTGATCGGCGGGCGCAGGTTGGGCATGATGATCGCTCGGGCGAACTGCCGCGCGGTGTGCGGCAGCACCGCCGCCATCGCCGCGCCGTCGCGCAGGTGCAGGTGCCAATCGTCGGGGCGGGTGAGGGTCAGCGTCGTGGTCATGGCGCGATTTTCGCACCGTGCCGCCGGCCGCCAGGCTGCAGGCGCCCCGGCGCCGGCCAGCAAGCGACGGACCTCTTGTCGTGCATAAACGCAAAGTCAATCGCTAGGTAGAACTGCGAATCGAGCATGCTTCTTGCATGCCTATACTGAGCCGTCGTACGGGGTAGATCGCCTCGCCGATGCCAACACCTAGAGCTAAGGAACCTCCGAACATGCGCAACACCATTGCCAAAACCGTCTTGTCCAGCGCCTGCGTGGCAGCCGTGCTGGGCCTGTCCAGCATCACCGCCCACGCCGGCAAGACCATCGACGCCATCAAGGCCCGCGGCCAGCTGGTCTGCGGTGTCAACGAAGGTCTGGCCGGCTTCTCGGCCGCCGACAGCCAGGGCAAGTGGGCCGGCATCGACGTTGATGTCTGCAAGGCCATCGCCGCCGCCATGCTGGGCGACGCCAACAAGGTCAAATACGTGCCGCTGAATGCGCAGCAGCGCTTTACCGCACTGCAGTCGGGCGAGATCGACATCCTGTCGCGCAACACCACCTGGACGTTGAGCCGCGACGCCTCGCTGGGCATGAACTTCACCGGCGTCACCTACTACGACGGCCAGGGCTTCATGGTGCCGGCCAAGCTCAAGCTCAAGAGCGCCAAGCTGCTCAAGGGCGCCACCGTCTGCGTGCAGTCGGGCACCACCACCGAGAAGAACCTCACCGACTTCTCGCGCGCCAACAACCTGAACATCAAGCCCGTGGTGTTCGAGAAGGTCGAGGCCGCCACCGGCGCCTACTTCGCCGGCCGCTGCATCGCCTACACCACCGACGCCTCGGGTCTGGCCTCGGTGCGCAACAAGGAAGCCAAGAACGCCGCCGACCACACCATCCTGCCCGATCTGATTTCCAAGGAGCCGCTGGGCCCGGCGGTGCGCCGTGGTGACGACGAGTTCTTCGCCATTGCCAAGTGGGTGCAGTTTGCGCTGATCGAGGCTGAGGACTACGGCATCACCCAGGCCAACGTCGACACCATGATGAAGAGCGACAACCCCGCCATCGGTCGCATCCTGGGCAGCACCGAGGACACCGGCAAGCTGCTGGGCCTGGACAAGGCCTGGGCTGCCAACGCCATCAAGGCGGTGGGCAACTACGGCGAGATGTTCGAGCGCAACGTCGGCCCCAAGAGCCCGCTGGCGCTGCCGCGCGGGCTGAACAATCTGTGGAGCAACGGCGGCCTGATGTACGCCCCGCCGATCCGCTGATGAACGCTGCGGGCGGCGTCGGCCGCCCGCATGCACGCCGCCTGACTTCCGATCGAACATGACCCGGCCCTGGGCCGAGGAGAGTGCGCCATGACGGCTCCATCGACCCCACCGGTCTTGCCGCCCAAGAAGCAAGACTGGTCGCTGCGCAGCCGCCATGTGCGTGGCCTGATCTACCAGGTGGTTGCGCTCGGCCTGATCGGCCTGGCGATCTGGTTCCTGGCGCACAACACGCTGACCAACATGCGTGTGCGCGGCATCCAGAGCGGCTTCGACTTCCTGTCCTCACCCGCCGGCTTCGACATCGGCGAGCGGCTGGTGCCCTACGAGTCGAACGACCCGTACTGGATGGCCTTCCTGATCGGCATCCTGAACACGCTGCGCGTGGCCGTGATCGGCATCGTGCTCACCACCTTGCTCGGCACGCTGCTGGGCATCGGGCGCTTCTCCAACAACGCGCTGGTGCGCGGGCTGTGTTATGCCTATGTCGAGCTGTTCCGCAACGTGCCCATCCTGCTGCAGTTGCTGATGTGGTACCTGTTCCTGATCCAGGCGCTGCCCACGGCTGGCGAGCCCAAGTCGATCTTCGATCTGTTCTACCTCGGTGCGGGCGGCCTGTCCTACCCGGTGCCAGTCTGGGGCAGGGGCCAGGCGCTGGCAGCCACCGGCGTGGTGCTGGGCCTGGTGCTGGCCTGGCTGTGGGCCCGCCAGGCCCGGCTGCACTTCGAGCAGACCGGCCACCCGCGGCCGGTGCTGCTGCCGAGCATCGCGCTGGTGATTGGCGGCGCGCTGGTGGGCTGGGTGGTGGGCGGCGCGCCCACCGACTGGAACATCCCGTATCCCGGTGGCTTCTCGATGGAAGGCGGCAGTTCGCTGACGCCGGAGTTCATCGCCGTGCTGCTGGGGTTGACGCTGTACACCGCGGCCTATGTGGCCGAAGTGGTGCGCGCGGGCATCGCCTCGGTGCCAGCCGGCCAGGGTGAGGCAGCGGGCGCGCTGGGCTTGGCCAAGGGCCAGCAGATGCGCCTGGTGGCGCTGCCGCAAGCGCTGCGCGTGATCATCCCGCCGATGACCAACCAGTACCTCAACCTGACCAAAAACTCCTCGCTGGCGGTGGCCATCGGCTACCCCGACGTGGTGTCGATCTCCAACACCGCGATCAACCAGACCGGCCGCGCGGTGGAGTGCATCTCGATCATCATGCTGGTCTACCTGACCACATCACTGGGCACCTCCGCCCTGATGAACTGGTACAACAAGCGCGCTGCGATCAAGGAGCGGTGAGATGACCCCACCCCGTTGCGCCTTCGGCGCTCCCCCCCAAGGGGGCAGCCCCCAGCGGCCCGGCGAAGCCGGTTCCGCGGCGGCCACTTGCTTGCCGCGGATTCACTTCTGCCAGGTGCCGTCTGGCCCCCCGGAAAACTGACATGGCTGCAACATCGTTCCAACCCATCACGGCGCGCCCGGCCCCGGTGCGCACCGAGGGCCTGGGCCCCTGGCTCAAACGCAACCTGTTCAGCAACCTGCCGAGCACGCTCACCACCGTGCTGCTGCTCGGCCTGGCGGGCTGGTACCTGCCGCAACTGCTGAACTGGGCCTTGTTCAAGGCGGTGGTCGCTCCCAGCTACGAGCAGTGCCAGGCCGTGCGCGGCACAGGCGCCTGCTGGGGTGTGGTGACCGAGAAGTACCGGCTGATCATCTTTGGCCGCTATCCCTTTGATGAGCAGTGGCGGCCGCTGGTCGCCACCATCGCCATGGTGTCGGTGCTGGTGGCCAGCTGCGTGCGGCCGTTCTGGAAGCCCTGGCTGGGGCTGCTGTGGGTAGCGATGCTGACGCTGTTCTTCGTCCTGATGTTCGGCGGCTTCGGCGGACTGGCCCCTGTGCCTACCGACCGCTGGGGCGGCCTGCCGCTGACCGTGCTGCTGGCCACGTTGTCGATCGCGCTGGCTTTTCCGCTGGCGGTGGTGGTGGCGCTGGGCCGGCGCAGCAACCTGCCGGCGATCAGGACCGTGTGCGTGATCTATGTCGAACTGATTCGCGGCGTGCCGCTGATCAGCGTGCTGTTCATGGCCAGCTTCATGTTCCCGCTGTTCATGCCGCCGGGCACCAGCATCGACGTGTTGCTGCGGGTGTTGGTGGGCATCACCTTGTTCTCGGGCGCCTACATGGCCGAGATCGTGCGCGGCGGCCTGCAGGCCATCCCCAAAGGCCAGCAGGAAGCTGCCGACAGCCTGGGCCTGAGCTACTGGCAGGCCCAGCGCAAGATCATCCTGCCGCAGGCGCTGGCCCTGGTGGTGCCGGGCATCATGAACAACTTCATCGCCATCTTCAAAGACACCTCGCTGGTGACCATCGTCAGCCTCTACGAGCTGACCGGGGCGATGAGCCTGGCGCTGAACTCTGATTCCAACTGGCGCCCTTTCAAGATTGAGGCCTATATCTTCATCGCCGTCATCTACTTCATCTTCTGTTTCTCGATGTCGCGCTACAGCCTGTGGATCGAGAAGCAGTTGTCCGTCAGCAAGAACCGTTGACCCATCTTGAGTCGAAAGCAAACACCCATCATGGCTGAACCGATCATCGCGTTTGAAAAGGTCAACAAGTGGTACGGCAACAACTTCCACGTGTTGAAAGACATCGACCTGGCGGTGGCGCCGGGTGAGCGCATCGTCATCTGCGGGCCGTCGGGCTCGGGCAAAAGCACACTGATACGCTGCATCAACCGGCTTGAGGAACACCAGCAGGGCCGGCTGGTGGTTGACGGCACCGAGCTCAGCGACGACGTCAAGGCCGTCGAGCGGGTGCGCAAGAACGTCGGCATGGTGTTCCAGCAGTTCAACCTGTTCCCGCACCTCACCGTGCTGGACAACCTGACGCTGGCGCCGATGTGGGTGGGCAAGATGCCCAAGAAAGAGGCCGAAGAGCGCGCCATGCAGCAGTTGGAGCGGGTGCGCATCGCCGAGCAGGCTGGCAAGTACCCGCTGCAGCTCTCCGGCGGCCAGCAGCAGCGGGTGGCGATCGCCCGTGCGCTGTGCCTGACACCCAAGATCATGCTGTTCGACGAGCCGACCTCGGCGCTCGACCCCGAGATGATCAAGGAAGTGCTGGACGTGATGATCGAGATGGCCGATCAGGGCATCACCATGATCTGCGTCACCCATGAGATGGGCTTTGCCAAGGCGGTGGCCAACCGGGTGATCTTCATGGACCAGGGCCAGATCGTCGAGCAGAACGAGCCGCACCAGTTCTTCGATAACCCGCAGAGTGAACGCACCAAGGACTTTCTCTCCAAGATCCTCGGGCACTGACTTTCAGGTCGGTTGCTTCAGGAAATCCCAGAGCGCCAGCGCAGCGGGCTTGGCATGGCGCGCCAGCGCGGGCCGCTCGCGGTACAGCCGCACCTCCATCGTCAACTCGCCCACGCCGGGCGGCGCCGCAGCCACCAGCCTGCGGCTGGCCAGTTCCTGGCGCACCGAGCTGGCGGGCAGAAAGGCCAGGCCATGGCCTTCCAGCGCCATCGCCTTCAGGCCCTCGGCCATGTCGGTCTCGTAGACCGTCTCCAGCGCCGGCGCTTGCGGCAGCTGGCGCAGGATGGCCTCGACCATGTGGCCCATGTAGGCGCCGGCGGCAAAACCCAGCAGCGGCGTGGGCCGCTGGCCATCACCCAGCCGGAACAAGGGCTGGCCGTCGGCATCGGCCAGGGCGTAGGCGGCCAGCCGCTCATGGCCCAGACTCAGCAGCTCGTAGCGCTCGGGGCTCAGTTGCAGCGGCTGCGAGGCATGGTGGTAGGCGATCAGCAGGTCGCAGCCGCCCTCGGTCAGGCGCAGCACCGCGTCGTGCACATTGAGCGTGATCAGCCGCGTCCTGACATGGCCGAAGCGCCCACGCAGCGCCATCAGCCAGTGCGGGAAGAAGGTGAAGGCCAGCGTGTGCGGGATGGCGAATTCGATCACGTCCTGGCCACCGGGCCGCTGCGAGCGCATCAAATTGCGGGTGGTCTGCAGCGCGCCCAGGATTTCAAGCGCCTGCGCATGCAAGGTGTCACCGGCAGCGGTCAGGCGGGTGGGGTAGGACGAGCGGTCGACCAGATCCATGCCGGCCCAGGCCTCCAGCGCCTGGATGCGGCGCGAGAATGCCGGCTGGGTGATGTGGCGCAACTGCGCCGAGCGGGAGAAGCTGCGCGTCTCGGCCAGGCTGACAAAGTCCTCAAGCCACTTGGTTTCCACCGCGGCGAGTGTAAGCTTCGCTTTTAACCCATCATTCGAGTGGCTGGCGCGCCTCACCCCCCCTGAATACAGGGGGTGCGGCCCTGCCGATGTCGGAGGGGCTTCGCTACAGTTGATTACATACGGACCTTCCTGCTGGCCCGCGTGCTTGCAGCAACTCAAAGAGAGCCCGATCAGGATTCCCAAATGAAAAA
>JBBQZM010000155.1:0-9026 GCA_038207685.1 Burkholderiales bacterium | reverse complement strand
TCAGCGAACACGCCACTGGTGCAGTAGCCGCCGTTCGCGAGCATCAACCGGCGCCGACTGCCGTGTCCGACGAACTGCTGCAGCGCCTGAGGCGCTTTCATCACCTCCGCAGGCGGTGCTTCTGGGCGCCTGGCTCGAACTCGGACGCGAGGCGACGTTGCCGGTGCAGGTCACGCCCGAAGCGCTGAAACGCACCGAGCAGCGCTCGGTGGTGTTGCAACTCGAGCGCTTGATGAGCTACCCGATGGTGCGCGAGCGGGTCGAAGCCGGCCGCCTGGCGCTGCATGGCTGCCACTATGTGATCGAGGACGGTGAAGTTCACGTCTTCGACGGGCGCCGCGGCAGCTTCGTGCCAGCCTCGCTAGCCGAACACAGCGGCACCGGCGCGTTCGATCACGCGCCTGTTCCCGACGGCAGCATCGATCTCTAAACTGCGCCGGGTTTCTTCAGCCGTACAGATCCCCTTGTCGGTCGTGGCCTCGATGCACCACAAGCCGGTGCTTGGCTTGGCACGACGAACCCGCGCTCAGCTGAACTGCACCGGCCTGCCTTGCGCATCAAAGGGGATGAAACCGCCAATGCTGCCGGACTTGATTGAGTCGACCATGCGCTGCAGTGGCGCCTCGGCCTGCAGACTTGTCGGGCTGATGCCGCCAGATCCGGGCAGCGCAGCGACGAACACCATGTCCCAGGCCTTCTCGAACTCGCGTGACTCTTGAAGCAGCGCGTCGAACGAGGACAGTTCGCCCGGCAGTTTGTCGACGCACATCAGCGGCGTCAACGTGCCGCCATGCCCGGCCTCGAAGCGAGCCCTTTGCTCGACCGTGGCATCGGCATCGACTCCGGCAGTGGCAAAGACGAACAGCAGACGCTGAGGCTCTGCCTGCTCGGTAGCAGAGCGCAGCAGATCGTCAAAACTTGCGATGGTCATAGGTGGCATTCTGCTTACCGAAGAGGGGGTGTGCAGCAGCACGGTGACCAGCATAGAGGCATCCGTGATGGGGCTTTCACCGCGTGGGGCTCGTTGCCGCCGAGCATGACCAATTGGCCTGCACGCGCGTGGTCGCTCGACCGCGCGCTCCCCCTCCGTTGAGGCTGCAGCGCGAAGGAGGCTCTGCTCAGGAGCGGATGCAAGCCCAGCCCTGCTGCTGCTTCTTCATCACCTCGACCGCGCCCGACGGCACGTAGCCGATGTCGGGCAGCATGTCGCTCTGCGTGAACTTCATGACTTTCATCGTGTTCTCGCAGCAGTTCACCTTGACGCCGCTCTTCAGCGCGTCCGCGATCCGCTGCTTCACGCTCGAGTCCGACTTCAGCATCAGGAGGCCGGGTCCGTAGGCGACCAGCTCGATCTCGACGCCTTCGCTTCCGACGCCGTCGCGCAGGTTGTTGATGTTGCTGAGAATGAGGTTCCAGCGCGCCGGGTCGGTGTCGGTCACCTGGAAGAGCGCCTTGTTGCGTGTCGGCGCGGTCTGGGCGAAGACGGGCAGGGCCAGGGCCGAGCCCAGCGTGGCCGTCCCGGCCAGCAGGGCGAAGGATCGCCTCGAGATCGTCTGCATCGTCGTTCTCCTGGGAATGCGCGTGCGGCGCGGGTGGACGATCTTGAGCGCAAGCGGGGCGGCGTGCCGGAACGGCCCTCTACGACACGCGGTCAATCGAGCGGCAGGCCGACGTCGTTCTCGCGCGGGACGTCGACGCCGCGCGCGAGTGGCGTCATGCTGGCGTCGATATCGGGCCAGGACGTGTAGTCGGGGCGTGTGGCCGACGCGTCGCCGAAGGCACAGCCCGGTCGATGTCGGCGTCTGCGGCAGGTAGGCCGACCCAGCCGTCAGGCGACGCGCTCCAGTGCGACCCCTCGGCAGTCCATCTCATAGTCCAGGTCGACGATCGGGGGGCGCACGTAGTGCCACGTGATGCCACCGGCATCCGCACCCCGCGCCACCAGCTCGCTGGCCAGGAAAGCGTGGATGTCGTGCACTGTATAGACCTGGGTGGCGGTGACGTCGCGCCAGCCGAATCCCAGCGCCGCGAGCCGCCGCTCCTGCTCAGCCAGTACCCAACGCACCTTGCGCAGCATGCCGGCGGCCGAGACATCACCCTTGGCTACGATGTGGTCGCGGTAGTTCGCCTGGCCTTCCGGCACTTCGCCGCTGCCGGCAATGACGAAGCTGGGCTTAGCATCCAGTGCCGGCAGGGTGTAGCAGAAGGCATGAAAACCCGGCTCGATCGGCGGCTTCACTGCCGGCACCAGGTTGCTGCGTGCCACCGGGTTGATGCCGTCGCGAAACAGCTGCCACTGCGTCAAGGTCGCCACGTACGACTTGTTGAAGGCCGCGAAGCTTTCGTCGCTGAACTGTGCTGGTGACCGCAGCTCGCAGGCGCACAAAGCCGTCAGCGGCCGGCTCAGGGTGCGCAGATGTTCGGCGATGGCCGCAAAACCCTCGGTCATCGGTAGCACGCGGCGAAAGCGCACACGCTCGATCGTCATGCCTGGCAAGGCAGTGATGCCTGCGGAATAGGGGAAGACACCGCGAATGAAGCGGTAGCCGCCATCGGGGAATTCAAGTAGTTCGGCCATGACGCTCAACCCCCGCGTTGCAGCAAAGTTCCCAGGATGCCTTTGGGCATGAAGATGATGAACAGGATCAGCAGCGCCCCATAGACTGTCATGTCCACCCCGTGATATTCGTTGCCGATCATCACGCGCAAGGTTTCCGACAGGGTCAGCAGGAACATCGCGCCGACCGTCGGTCCCAGCCGCACGAACATGCCGCCGGCGATGGCGCCGAAGACCATTTGCAGCGAGATGGCGATGCCTGACACCGTGTCCGGGTTCACATACAACTGGTATTGGGCATACAGCGCGCCACCGACCGCGGTCATGCCGGCCGACAGCAGCGTCACGCCCAGCTTGGTGCGGGACACGGGGATGCCGATCGACGCGGCCGCGTCCTCGTCCTCGCTGATCGCCTGCAAGGCCTTGCGCGACGGGTGCTGGTCGGCCAGCTTCCAGATCACCAGCCCCAGCAACCACATGCCCAGCGCGATGTAGAACCACACCGTCTTGTCGGCAAACTGCAGTGCCACCAGGTCGAAGCTGGCGCCATCGGACAGTGCGGTCTTTGGCGTGATGCCCAACGACCCGCCGGTCTGGTCGCGCAGCGCGACGATGACCAGCCGCACCACCTCTGACAAGGCCAGCGTGACGATCGCGAAGTAGTGGCCAATGATGCGGAAGCGAAAGCAGGGATAGCCGATCAGCAGCGCGACGATCAGCGCCAGCACGACACCGACCACCACGCCGATCCACGGCGAGATGCCGTAGCTGTTCCACAGCAGCACCACGCTGTAGGCGCCGATGCCCATGAACGCGCCATGCCCCAGGCTGACCATGCCCAGGCGCCCCATGATGGCCCAGCTGGTGTAGATGTACGACCAGATCAGCGCGACGATGACCAGGTGAAGTGGGTAGTCGCCCAGCCCCAGCCAGGGCAGCACCAGCAACAGCGCCAGCACGGCGAGCCACACGCCGCGCAGCGTCTTGCTGGTACCGGCTTCGGTGTGCAGCGGCACCGGGACTTCGGCGGGGTTGGAACTCGCGTTGTTCATGCTGCCCTCACCCCGCCTTGCGGGACAGCAGTCCCTGCGGCCGCCAGAACATCATGGCAATGAAGAACACGAAGGCCAGCACGTAGCCCCACTCAAGATGCAGCAGGAAGCCCCCGACCGAGATGAACTGCGCGAAGATGAACGAGGCCACGAATCCACCGACCAGGTTGCCCAGCCCGCCCATCACGCAGATCAGGAACGTCAGCGGGCCGAAGGTCAGCCCGATGGCCGGGTGGATGTCGTACTGCAGCACCAGCAGGCACGCGGCCAGCCCGGCAAGCATGCCGCCAATCGCCGAGGTCACCAGGTAGACGCGGTTCGGGTTGACGCCCATCAGCGGCATGATCGCGCGGTCCTGGCTGATCGCGCGGATGGCCACGCCGGTGAAGGTCTTGCTGAGGAACCACCAGGTACCGCCGATGGCCGCGATGGCCACCGCAAAGGACAGCAGCCGCGAGCTCGACAGGTACATCTCGGCCACGCTGAAGCCCGGCATTTGCACGCCGAGACTGCGGAACTCGACGCCGAAAGTCACCGTCGCCAGTGCCTGCAGAAAAAACAGCACGCCGCCGGTGACCAGCAGCTGGTTGATCGGCTCGGCGCCGAGCACCGGGCGGATGATGACATAGTGCAGCGCCGCGCCGAGCATGCCGATCAGCACCAGCGCCGCCGGAAATGCGATCCACAACGACAGCCCCTGCGGCACGTGCATCCACCAGATGGCGTACATGCCCACCATGATCAGCTCGGCGTAGCAGATCCAGACCACGTCGATGACGCCGAATATCAGGTTCAGGCCCAACGACAGCAGCGCAAACAGGCCGCCGAGCAAGATGCCGTTGACGATAGCCTCGAGCAGGAAGATGTCGAAGGTGGCGAAGAACGATGCCATGTCAGTGGCGCCCGGCCGCCAGCAGGCGCTGAGCCGCCCCAAGGGCCAAGAAGTGTCCCGTTTCGGGCCGTGGGGGCAGCGAACGCAGTGCGTGTGGGGGCATTTTCATGTCAGATCCCTGTCTTCAGATTCCGAGATAGGCCTTGCGCACGTCGTCGTTGGCCAGCATCTCTGCGGAGCTGCCGCTGGCGCGCATCTTTCCGGTTTCCATCAGATAGGCGCGGTCGACGACGCCGAGCACCTGTTTGACGTTCTGCTCGACGATCAGCACCGTGTAGCCTTGGGCGCGGATCTTCTGGATCAGGCTGAAGATCGATTGCACGATGACCGGCGCCAGCCCGGCGGAGGGTTCGTCCAGCAGCAGCAGGCGCGGCCCGCTCATCAGCGCGCGGCCGATGGCGCACATCTGCTGCTCGCCGCCCGACAGGGTGCCGGCCAGTTGCGAGCGCCGTTCCTGCATGCGCGGGAACAGCGAATAGACAAATTCCAGGCGTGACGCCAGCTGGCTGCGTGCCGCCGGCAGGTAGGCGCCGATGCGCAGGTTGTCCTCGACGCTGAGTTGCGGAAAGAGGCGCCGCCCTTCGGGCACCTGCGCGATGCCCAGGCCGATAACGTCCCAGGCCGGCATCGCGTCGTAGCGCTGGCCGTCCATCAGCAGTTCTCCCTTGCTGTTGCCGATGAGGCGCGAAATCACACGCAGCAGCGTGGTCTTGCCCGCGCCGTTGGGGCCGATCACGGCCACGGCTTCGCCGGCGCGCACTTCCAGATCCACATCGAACAGCGCCTGGAAACTGCCGTAGCCAGCGCTGATCTTGCGCAGCTCCAACATCTGCTCGCCGAGCCCGACGGCGGTCTGCGCCTTTTGCGCTGTTTGCGCCACGGCGGCGTTCATGCCGCAGCACCTTGCTGCTGCTCCAGATCCTGGGCCTGCACTTGCTCCTGCACCTGCGCGGCGTCGGTACCGAGATAGACCTCGATGACTTGCGGGTGGTTCGCCACTTCGGCAGGGCTGCCCTGCGCAATCACTTCGCCGTGGTCGAGCACGATGCAGCGATCGACCACGCGCATCAGCACCCCCATGATGTGTTCGACCCAGATGATGGTGATCCCTCGCTCGCGCCGGATGCGCGACAGCATGTCGGCCGCCTGTTCCATCTCCTGCTCGTCCAGGCCGCCCAGGCTTTCGTCGGCGAGCAGCAACTGTGGCTGCGTCGCCAGCGCACGCGCCATTTCCAGCTTCTTCAGCCCGGCCGCCCCCAGGCCATCGACCAGGGCGGTGCCGGAAGTGGGCAGGCCCACCAGATCCAGCGCGTCGCCGGCCAGGCGTTGCGCTTCGGCCTGGCTCACGCGATGCTTGGCGCCGTAGAACGCCGCCAGGCTGGCGTTCTCCAGGATCGATAACTTGCGAAAGGGCCGCGGGATCTGGAAGGTACGCGCCACGCCGGCGCGGCACACCTGGTTGGGCATGCTGCCGCCGATTTCCTTGCCGTGCAGGCGAATTGACCCTTCGCTCGGCGCGAGTGCGCCGGCGATCAGGTTGAAGGTTGTGCTCTTGCCCGAGCCATTTGGGCCGATCAGGCCAAGGATCTCGCCCTTGTCGAGCGAGAACGACACCTTCTGGACGGCCGTGAACCCGCCGAAGCGTTTGCTCAGGTCACGAACCGACAACAGCGCGCTGTCCATCACGCAGCAGCCGTGGCTCAAGGCGCGTAGGCGTGGCCCTTGGGCAGTGGCAGTACTGGGTCCTTGGTCTTGATCGCCGCGGGCCAGACCACGGCGGTGTCGTTGCCGATGTACTGCATCACCGCCGGCGAGGAACGTTCGTTCTGCCCGGCCATCTTCGAGCCCGGCGGGAAGAACTTGACGCCATAGCCCTGAATCGTGCCGCCGGCCGGAATGTCGGTTTCCAGCGAGGCCTTGCGCAGCGCTTCGGCGTCGAAGCCGCCGTACTTCTTGATGGCGCGCGGCAGCACGTCGTTGAGGAAGATCCAGGTCTGGTTGAAGCCCATGGAGACATGGGTCGGCACCTGGTCGGCCTTGGTCTCGGCCTTGTAGCGCTTGATCATCTCTTGCGTCAAGTCACCGAGGCCCGGGGCCAGCGTCTTGGCATCGAGCAGTTGCGCGGCCACCGGATCGACGTTGAAGATGTAGTTGGCATCGTTGCCGAAGGTGGCAAACAGCTTGTCGAACTGACCATAGCCCGCGCCGTGGCCGATCAGCGCCGACCAATTCAAGTTCTGCTCCTTCGCCTGGCGCAAGAACAGCGTGATGTCGGGGTTGTAGCCGGTGTGCAGGATGACGTCAGGCCGCGCGCGGCGCAGTTTGGTGACCAGCGGCGACAGGTCTGGCGCCGTGGCTGCATAACCTTCCTTGAGCACGACCTGGATGCCGTACTCCTTGCAGGCCGATTCGTTGCCCGAGGCGACGCCAGCACCGTACGGGCCGTCCTCGTAAATGATCGCCACCTTCAGGTCCTTGGGCTCCTTGCCCAGGCGCGCCTTGGACTGCTCCTTGAGGAAGGTGCAGGACGCCGCGCCGAATTGGTCGGAATGCACCTGCGGGCGGAATACGTAGGAAAAGTTCTTGTCCTTCATTACCGCCGAGGCGACGCACACGTTCAGCCACAGGAAGCGCTTGGCGGCGTCCACCTTCTGCGCCATCGGCACGCATTGCGCGCTGGAGAACAGGCCCATCAGCAGGTCTACTTTCTCCTGGTTCAGCAGCCGCTCCGACTCGTTGATCGAGACATCGACCTTGCTCTGCGCGTCGGCATAGATCGGCTTGATCTTGTAGCCCGCCACGCCGCCTTTTTCGTTGACCATGTCGATGGCGTACTTGGTGCCGAGGTTGGAGGCCACCGACCCCCCGGCGGCCAGCGGGCCGGTCACGTCAAAGATGACGCCGATTTTGATTTCCTTGTCCTGCGCGATCGCAGGACAAAAGGCAACCGCCAGCGCGGCACCGGCCAACCATGACTTCAGCATGATGTCTCCTATTCTTGATGCGACTCGCGATGTGCGCCGCTGTTGCGGGCGGCTATCGCTGACCCGATGCGCCATCCTATTGCGCATGCGGGGCAGACCGCAACCCGCTGGACGGGTCTGCAGCACGGGTGATTACCCGCGGCAGCGAGTGTCGATTACGTTCGTTCTCCCGCAGTGCCGAGCGACACGATGTGCGTTGCCGGAGTGTCGGTCTGAAGCGAACGCCGGCTCTGCCGGCTTTCGAGCGGCCGGCGGCCGGCCGCCCGCCCGCACGCCGTCGGGGGACACGGAGGGATCCGGTCACTCGGCGGCCTTGCCTGCCTCGCGCCAATGCCAGTACGGCTGCGTTCGCATCGAGAGCCAACGTCAGCAACGAGCCGATTTCCGTCACTTTGTCTGCAGCGTCAACGCAGCGCGGCAACCGGCGGCCCCAGCGCCCGCAGCACATCACGCATGTACTGCGCCCGGTCCTTGGGTTCGGTGAACTCGCGCTCAATGCGCAGCTTGTCGTTGCCGGCGAGCTTGACGTTTTTGTTTTTCTGCACCAGCTCGATGATGCGCATCGGGTCGATCGGTGGTTGCGGCCGGAAGCTGATGCTCATCTGGCGCGGGCCGGCGTCGATCTTCAGCACGCCGTAAGGCTTGGCCTGCACCCGCAGCCGGTGGCTGTCGAACAGCGTCTGGCCCTGGGCGGGCAGCTTGCCAAAGCGGTCGGTCACTTCTTCGAGCAGGATGTCGAGTTGCTCGGGCCGCTCGGCGCTGGCCAGCCGCTTATACAGGCCCAGCCGTACCGCGACATCGCCGCAATAGGCGGTGGGCAGCAGCGCCGGGGCGTGCAGGTTGATCTCGGTGGCGCCGCCGAAGATGCCGGTGGGGCTGAGCAGGTCGGGCTCTTGCCCGGCCTTGAGCGCACGCACCGCTTCGGCCAGCATGTCGTTGTAGAGCTGGAAGCCGACCTCCATCATGTTGCCGCTCTGGTTTTCGCCCAGCACCTCGCCGGCACCGCGGATCTCCAGGTCGTGCATCGCCAGGTAGAAGCCCGAACCCAGCTCTTCCATGCTCTGGATCGCGTCCAGCCGTTGCTGGGCCTGCTTGGTCAGTGTCTCGGTGTCGGGCACCAGCAAATAGGCATAGGCCTGGTGGTGGCTGCGGCCCACCCGCCCGCGCAGCTGGTGCAACTGGGCCAGGCCGAACTTGTCGGCGCGGCTCATCACGATGGTGTTGGCGGTGGGCACGTCGATGCCGGTCTCGATGATGGTGCTGCACAGCAGCAGGTTGTAGCGCTGGGCGATGAAGTCGCGCATCACCGATTCCAGTTCGCGCTCGGGCATCTGGCCATGGGCGATGGCGATGCGCGCCTCGGGCAGCAATTCGACCAGCCGGTCGCGCCGCGCATTGATGGTGGCCACATCGTTGTGCAAAAAATAGACCTGGCCGCCGCGCTTGAGCTCACGCAGCACGGCCTCGCGGATGACGCTGTTGCCCTCGCTGCGCACAAAGGTCTTGATCGCCAGGCGGCGCTGCGGCGCGGTGGCGATCAC
>JBBQZM010000154.1:0-9046 GCA_038207685.1 Burkholderiales bacterium | reverse complement strand
TGCCTGTCGCGCAAGACCAACCTGTGCCAGGCCATCCGCAGCACGCAAGGCAAGGGGCTGATGCCCGACGGCAGCAGCCGCTTCTCGATCGGCGGCAAGCCGATCCTGCACTACATGGGCACCAGCACCTTTGCCAACCACCTCGTGGTGCCGGGCATCGCGCTGGCCAAGATCCGGCCCGACGCGCCCTTCGACAAGGTCTGCTACATCGGCTGCGGCGTCACCACCGGCGTGGGCGCGGTGCTGTTCACGGCCAAGGTGGAGGCCGGCGCCAACGTGGTGGTGTTCGGCCTCGGCGGTATCGGCCTGAACGTGATCCAGGGCGCGAAGATGGTGGGCGCCGGCAAGATCATCGGCGTCGACATCAACCCGGCGCGCGAAGCGATGGCGCGCAAATTTGGCATGACCGACTTCATCAACCCCAAGGACCATGCCAACGTCGTCGATGCCATCGTGCAATTGACCGACGGCGGCGCTGACTACAGCTTCGAATGCATCGGCAACACGCAAGTGATGCGCCAGGCGCTGGAGTGCACCCACAAAGGCTGGGGCCGCAGCATCATCATCGGCGTGGCCGAAGCGGGCGCCGAGATCTCGACGCGACCCTTCCAACTGGTCACCGGGCGCAAGTGGGAAGGCTCGGCCTTCGGCGGCGCACGTGGCCGCACCGATGTGCCGAAGATCGTCGACTGGTACATGGACGGCAAGCTCAACATCGACGACCTGATCACCCACAAGCTCAAGCTAGAGCAGATCAACGAGGGCTTCGAGCTGATGAAGCGCGGCGAGTCGATCCGCTCGGTGGTCGAGTTCTAGCGTGACCTGGGAACTGCTGAGCGAGCATGGCTGCTTTGGCGGCGTGCAGCGCTTCCACCGCCATGACTCGGCGCAGATCGGCTTGCCGATGCGCTTCGGCCTGTACCTGCCGCCGCAGGCGCTGGCGGGCACGAAGGTGCCGCTGTTGGTCTACCTGGCCGGCTTGACCTGCACCGAGGAGACCTTTGCGATCAAGGCCGGTGCGCAGCGCCTGGCTGCCGAACTGGACCTGGCGCTGTTGACCCCCGACACCAGCCCGCGAGGCGCGGGTGTGGCCGACGAGACCGACAGCTGGGATTTCGGCGTCGGCGCCGGCTTCTACCTCGATGCCACGCAGCCGCCCTGGGCCCAGCACTGGCGCATGGAGAGCTACCTGTTGCAGGATCTGCTGCCGCAGGTCTGGGCCGAGGCGCCGGTGCAGTCAGAGCGCACCGGTATCTTCGGCCATTCGATGGGTGGCCACGGCGCGCTGACGCTGGCGCTGCGCCATCCGGGCCTGTTCAAGAGCTTGTCGGCGATCGCGCCGATCTGCGCGCCGATGGCCTGCCCCTGGGGCCAGAAGGCCTTTGGCGGCTACCTGGGCGCCGAGCGCAACACCTGGGCGGCGCACGATGCCAGCGCCTTGATGGGCAGGCAACGTGCTGCGCCCTACCCGCAGGGCATCCTGGTCGACCAAGGCCTGGCCGACAAGTTTCTGGCCGAACAACTGCACCCTGAGGCCTTCGAGGCCGCCTGCCGCGCGGTGGACCAGCCCTTGACGTTGCGCCGCCACGCCGGCTACGACCACGGTTACTACTTCATCGCCAGCGTGGTCGACGATCACCTGCGCCACCACGCGCGGCAACTGACGGCCTGAGCCAGCGGCCGCGGCCCGCGGCAGCGCCCGGCGACAATGTCGCCATGGCCCTGCTCTCTCTCTCCAACGCCCATCTCGCCTACGGCCATGTCGCCCTGCTCGATGCCACCGGTCTGTCACTTGAGGCCGGTGAGCGCCTCGGCCTGATCGGCCGCAACGGCGCCGGCAAGTCCTCGCTGCTGAAGGTCATCTCCGGCCAGGAGAAGCTTGACGACGGCCTGCTGCAGATGACGCAGGGCCTGCGCATCTGCTATGTGCCGCAAGAGCCGACCTTTGAGCCCGGCCACACCGTGTTCGAGGCGGTAAGCGAGGGCGTGGCCGAGGCGAGCGCGGTGCGCCAGGCCTACGAGGAACATGCTGACGGCGTGGATCTGGACGCGCTGCAGACCCGCATCGAGGCGCTGGACGCCTGGAATTGGGAGCAGCGCGTGGATACCACCATCGCCCAGCTGCACCTCGACGGCAGCCGCCAGATCGGTGAGCTGTCGGGTGGCATGAAGAAGCGTGTGGCGTTGGCCCAGGCGCTGGTAGCGGTGCCCGACGTGCTGCTGCTCGACGAGCCCACCAACCACCTCGACCTCGATTCGATCGAGTGGCTGCAAGCGCTGCTGTGCGGCTTCAAGGGCAGCGTGATGCTGATCACCCACGACCGCGCCTTCCTCGACGGCGTGGCCACCCGCATCGTCGAGCTCGACCGCGGCCTGCTGCGCAGCTACCCGGGCAATTTCACGGCCTACGAGCGCATGAAGGAAGAGCAGCTCAGCGCCGACGCACTGGCCGGCGCCCGCGCCGACAAGCTGCTGGCGCAGGAGGAGGTGTGGATACGCAAGGGCGTGGAGGCCCGCCGCACCCGCAGCGTGGCCCGCATCCAGCGGCTGGAAGTGCTGCGTGACCAGCGTGCCAAGCGCCGCGATTCGCTGGGCCAGGTGCGGCTGGAAATCGACGCCGGCGCGCCCAGCGGCAAGATCGTCGCCGAGTTGAGCGATGTGTCGATGCGCTTTGGGGACAAGCTCATCGTCAAGGATTTCAGCGCCACCATCCTGCGCGGCGACAAGATCGGCCTGGTCGGCCCCAATGGCGCGGGTAAGACCACGCTGCTCAAGCTGATCCTGGGCGAGTTGCAGCCCACCTCCGGCAAGATCCGCCAGGGCACCAAGCTGGAGGTGGCCTACTTTGACCAGATGCGCGCCGGGCTTGACCTGGACGCCACGCTGGCCGACAGCATCAGCCCGGGCAGCGAGTGGATCGAGTTCAACGGCCAGCGCAAGCACGTGATGAGCTACCTGAACGACTTCCTGTTCTCGCCCGAGCGCGCGCACAGCCCGGTGCGCACATTGTCGGGTGGCGAGCGCAACCGCGTGCTGCTGGCGCGGCTGTTTGCGCTGCCGGCCAATGTGCTGGTGCTCGACGAGCCGACCAATGACCTCGACATCGACACGATCGAACTGCTGGAGGAGCTGTTGCAGAACTACGCCGGCACGGTGTTCCTGGTCAGCCACGACCGGCGTTTCCTCGACAACGTGGTGACCAGCCTGATCTGCTGGGAAGGTGATCTCGGGCCCGGCGCCAGTTCACCCAGTCGGCCCGGCGCCCCGTCGGGGGGCTCGGCGGCCTTGGCTGCCGCGGGGGCGACATCCACCGGCAAGTGGCGCGAGTACGAGGGCGGCATTGACGACTGGCGCCGGCAGCGCGCCCGTATGCTGGCGGCGCAGGCCGCGGCCACGCCTGCTACGCCTGCCAAGCCGTCCACCCCCATAGCCGTACCTGCGCAGCCGCCGGCGGTGCCCGCAGCCAAGACCCGCAAGCTCAGCTTCAAGGACAAGCGTGAACTCGACGAGCTGCCCGGCCGCATCGAGGCGCTGGAAACCGAGCAGAAGGTGCTGTCCGAGCAGCTGGCCAGCAACGCGCTGTACAGCCAGGCGCCCGACAAGGTGGCGGCACTGCATGCCCGCTATGCGCAGATCGACGAGGACTTGCTGGCCGCGCTGGAGCGCTGGGAACAGTTGAGCGCACCCGCCTGAGCGGCTGCGTCAGCGGAGCGTGGGTCTGCGCAGGCCGCTGGTGCCGTAGCCGGCCCAGCCTTCGTTGGTGGCCGCCGGATGGCTGCGGCTGACGATCAGCGCCGATTGCAGGTACAGCGCATTGAGCAGCCGCATCGCCTGCTCGGTGTCGAGCCCCGGCCAGCGGGCGATATCGCGCAGGTTGCGGCTCTGCCCGTGCAGGCGCTGGACGGCCTCGGCCAACGCCGGCGGCAGGGTCATGCCGCTGAGCGAGGCGCCGGGCGACAGGCGGTACGCGGCCTGGCCCGCCAGTTCGGGCAGCAGCACACGGCGGCCACCCCGCAGCGCCACGCCCCACACCAGCGGACCGAGCGACGCATAACGCGCCGGCAAGTCGACCCGTGCCACGTCGGCATGGCCGGGCGGGCGCAGGCTAGCGGGTTGCACCTGCAGCACTTGCAGCTGCGCCAGGTTCCCGGCCAGAAATTCTTCAGCCGGCAAGCGGCAGTGCATCAGCCGCTCGGTGGGGAACATGCTCAGCGTGAGGATCTGGCGATCCAGCGCCACGGTGATCGCCAGCGGCTGGGTATGGCGCAAGCCGGCGGCCAGCACCTCCAGCAACTCACGCGGCTTGCCGCCAGGCTGGTCAAAGCGCATCAGGTCCTGCAGCAGCGACGGGCTGAGCGAATTCAGCGTCGTGCCCGCCTGATCGGCGACTGGCGACACCGAGCGGCGCCAGCGCGAGACCGAAAAGTGCTCACGCACCGCCGCCAGCCCGGCCCGCCAGGGGCGGCTGTCGGGCGAGTCGGTAAATTGCGTGGTGGGAAAGTCAGGCATGGTGTCGGGTTTGAATTTTAGGTCGCTGACCGGACCCAGCCCCTTGTCGCTCTGCCGGTGCTGCCAGTAAACCCCCCGACTCGGGGGTCGCCCGGCTGCCCATAGACTGCGCTCATGACGCCAAGTGCTGCAACCGAACAGCCCGTTCGGCCCCGGCTTTCGCCGCAGGCGCTGGGCTGGTGGCTGGGCGGGCTCGGCGTGTTGGTGTTTGCCTTGACGATCCCGATGACCCGATTGGCCTCGGGCAGCCTGGCGGCGCCGCAGCTGTCGGCGGTGTTCGTGGCCATTGGCCGGGCGGCCTTGGCGGGCGTGCTGGCGGCGCTCTGGCTGTGGGCCACCCGCGCGCCCAGGCCGCGGGCATGGCAGTGGCGTGGCCTGCTGCTGACCTCGCTGGGTGTGGTCTTCGGCTTCCCGCTGTTCCTGGGGCTGGCGGTGCAGCGGGTGGATGCGGCGCATGCGGCGGTGGTCACTGGCCTGCTGCCGATCGCCACTGCGGTGATCGGTGCGCTGATCCTGCGTCAGCGGCCCAGTGCCGGCTTCTGGGCCTGTGCGCTGCTGGGCACTGCCCTGGTGCTGGGTTTCGCCTTCCGGCAAGGCCAGGCCGGGCTGCAGGCTGCAGATGCGCTGCTGTTGGCCGCGGTGGCCTGTGGCGGCTTCGGTTATGTGATGGGCGCCAGGCTCTCGGCGCCGGGCGGCGATGGTCAGGCACCGATGGCGCCGCAGCATGTCATCAGTTGGGTGCTGGTGGCCTGTCTGCCGGTCACCTTGCCGCTGGCCTGGGCCAACTGGCCGGTGGCGTCAGTGTCGGCCGCAGCCTGGGGCGGCTTCCTGTATGTCAGCGTATTTTCAGTCTGGCTGGGCTTTTTTGCCTGGTACCGCGGGCTGCAGCTGGGTGGCATGCTGCGGGTCAGCCAGATCCAGCTGCTGCAGCCATTTCTGTCGATGTTGCTGGCCGTGCCTTTGCTGGGCGAGCCGCTGGAAGCCACCACCGTGGCCTTTGCCCTGGCGGTGATGGCCACTGTTTTCCTGTCGCGGCGCATGGCGGTGGTCAGCGCCGACCGCTAGTATTTTCTGGAGTTCTTGATGAGTCTTTGGCACCAGGCCAGACGCAGCGCGCGTCTCAATCCGTCCATCATCCGCGAGATCCTCAAGGTTACCGAGCAGCCCGGCGTGCTGTCGATGGCCGGCGGCCTGCCATCGGCCGATACCTTTCCGGTGCAGGCCATCCGCGAGGCCTGCGAGCGTGTGCTCAGCCAGGCGCCACGCGAGGCGCTGCAGTACGCTGCCAGCGAAGGTTTTGCGCCGCTGCGCGAGTGGGTGGCCGATCACCTGGGCCAGCAGGGCTTGCGCCTGAACCCGGGCCAGGTGCTGATCACCACCGGCTCGCAGCAGGGCCTGGACCTGGTCGGCAAGGTGATGGTCGATGCCGGCGCGCCGGTGGCGGTGGAAACGCCCACCTACCTGGGTGCACTGCAGGCCTTCAACCCCTACGAGCCGATCTATACCAGCCTGGCCGGTGATGCCGACGGGCCTCGGCCAGAGGCGATTGCTGCCTTGCCGCACGATGCGCCCGGCACCCGTTTTGCCTACCTGCTGCCCAACTTTCAGAATCCCAGCGGCCGGGTCATCCCGGAGGCGCGCCGCCTGGCGCTGCTGGCAGCGGCGCAATCGGCGCGCATCCCGCTGGTCGAGGACAACCCCTATGGCGACCTGTGGTTCGATCAGCCGCCACCACCGCCGCTGGCCGCGCGCTGGCCCGAGGGTGTGCTCTACCTGGGTAGCTTCAGCAAGGTGCTGACCCCGGGCTTCCGCCTGGGCTATCTGGTGGCGCCGCCCGAGCTCTACCCCAAGCTGCTGCAGGCCAAGCAAGCGGCCGATCTGCACACCCCGGGCTTCAACCAGCGGGTGGTGTACGAGGTCATCAAGAACGGCTTCCTCGACCAGCACGTGCCGACCATCCGCGCACGCTACCAGGCGCAGTGCGCGGCGATGGCCGACGCGCTGACGCGGCACTTGCCCGAGGGCTGCGAATGGCAGCGCCCGCAGGGCGGCATGTTCTTCTGGTTGCGGCTGCCCGCGGGTTGTGATGCGATGGCGCTGCTGCCGCAAGCGGTGGCCGCCGGCATCGCCTATGTGCCGGGCGCCGCCTTCTATGCCCACGCGGCAGACGCGCGCACCTTGCGGCTGAGCTTTGTGACCTTGTCGCCCGAGGACATCGCCACCGGCGTCGCCATCCTGGGGCGCTTGTTGCGTGGGCACCTGGATGGCCAGCGCGAGGCCGCGCCGTGATCGCCGCGCCGCGCCGTCGGCGGTTCTCGCAGCTCGACGTCTTCACCGCGGTGCCGCTGCGCGGCAATCCGCTGGCCGTGGTGCACGACGCCCAAGGCCTCAGCGATGCCCAGATGGCTGACTTCGCCCACTGGACGCACCTGTCCGAGACCACCTTTCTGCTGCCGCCCGACGACCCGGCGGCCGATTACCGGGTGCGCATCTTTACCCCGGGCGGTGAACTGCCGTTTGCCGGCCATCCCACGCTGGGCAGCTGCCATGCCTGGCTGGCGGCTGGCGGCATGCCGCGCGAGACCGGCGTGGTGGTGCAGCAATGCGGCGTGGGACTGGTGCGTGTGCGGCGCGACGACGCCGCCGCCGGTGGCCAGCGCCTGGCCTTTGCCGCACCGCCACTGCGTCGCAGTGGCCCGGCCGAGCCGGCGCAACGTGCGCAGGTGCTGGCGGCGCTGCGCATCGCCGATGCCGACTTGCTGCAACTGGTGTGGGTAGACAACGGCCCGGGCTGGATCGCCGCGCTGCTGCCCGATGCCGCCGCCGTGCTGGCGCTCGAGCCGGATTTCGCGGCGCTGCGGGGCCTCAAGCTCGGTGTGGTGGGCGCGCACGCGCCGGGTAGCGACTGCCAGTTCGAGGTGCGCGCCTTTGTGCCCGGCATGGGTGTGCCCGAGGACCCGGTCACCGGCAGTCTCAACGCCGGCCTGGCGCAGTGGCTGATCGGCGCCGGCCTGGCGCCCGAGCGCTATACCGCTGCCCAGGGCGCGGCGCTGGGCCGCGCGGGGCGGGTACATGTGTCGCGCGAAGGCGCCGACATCTGGATCGGTGGCGCGGTGTGCCCGGTGATCGCCGGCGAGGTGTTGCTGTGAGCGCCTGCGCCATCGACCACCTGGTGATCGCCGCCCACAGCCTGGACCAGGGCGTGGCCTGGTGCGAAACAACGCTGGGGGTGAGTCCCGGCCCTGGCGGCCAGCACCCGCTGATGGGCACCCACAACCGGCTGCTGCGTATCGACGGACCGGGTTTCGAGGCCTGTTACCTGGAGATCATCGCCATCGATCCGGCGGCGCCGGTTCCGGCCCGCATGCGCTGGTTCGGCCTCGGTGAGGCGGCGCTGCAGGATGCACTGCACAACTCGCCCCGGCTGCTGGGCGCGGTGTTGCGCACCCGCCAGCTCGACGATCTGCGCCAAGGCTTGCTGGCCCTGGGCCAGGATCCCGGCCCGACGCTGGCCGCCGAACGGTCGACGCCGGCCGGGCGGTTGGCCTGGCGCATCCTGGTGCGCGACGACGGCGCCTGGCCCGGCAGTGGCCGCTTGCCGACGCTGATCACGTGGGACGGCCGCCATCCCACCGAGGCCATGGCGCCATCGGCACTGCAATTGCAGTCGCTGGCCTTTGCTCAGCTCACGCCGGCCGAGTCGACTTTGCTGCATCTGCCTGCCGCCATGCTGCAGCCGGGTGGCCCGGCGCTGCGTTGCACACTGCACACACCGCTGGGTGCGGTGACCTTGGAAACCCCATGACCGAAGCCTTGTTCCGCGACGATGCCAACTTGTTGAGCTGTGAGGCTGTCATCACCGCGGTGAGCGAGGCCGGCATCGCCCTTGACCGCAGCGTGTTCTACCCGCAGGGCGGCGGCCAGGCGGGTGATGCCGGTCTGCTGCGCCGTGCCGACGGCGCTGAGCTGGTGATCGTCGATACCCGCAAGGGCGCCGAGCCCGACAGCAGCCTGCACCTGCCGGCGCCAGGCGCCGACCTGTCGGGCTGGCAGGTCGGCCAGCGGGTCGAGGCGCTGATCGATGCCGATCGCCGCATGGCCCATCGCCGATTCCACACTGCCACCCACCTGCTCTGCGCGCTGGTGCCACATCCGGTGGACGGCTGTTCGATCACCGCTACCTACGCCCGGCTGGACTTCCACATGACCGAGCCGCTGGACAAAGCGGTGTTGACGGCTGGCATCGCGAGGCTGGTGGCAGCCGCGCATCCGGTGCACCAGCGCTGGATCAGCGAGGCCGAACTCGACGCCAACCCCGGCCTGGTACGCAGCATGAGCGTGCAGCCGCCGCGTGGCGCCGGCCGGGTGCGGCTGGTCGAAGTGTTGGATGTTGACTTGCAGCCCTGCGGCGGCACCCATGTCGACAACACCGCCGACATCGGCGCAGTAACAGTGACCAAGATTGAGAAGAAATCAGCCAAGACCCGAAGGGTTGTGCTCGGCTTTGCCGAGCCGGCCACGGGCCGGGGCTGATTTC
>JBBQZM010000153.1:0-9067 GCA_038207685.1 Burkholderiales bacterium | reverse complement strand
GGCGGGGGGATCACGGAGGTAAAGGAGGAGGTGGCGGCCTGGTGGCAACCAGGCCGCCACCGGGGGACACGTAGTGATCCGCACGCCCGACAGCCTCGGTCACGCGCATCAGAGCCGTGACGCCTGACTGAATGCGGACGTCCCGAACGTCAGCAACGAGCCGGCAGCCGCCGCTAGAAGCGCTCTACCTTTGGCCAAAGCTCAGCCTGTCATCCGGTTCAGCAACATGGCATCGCCGTAGCTGAAAAATCGGTAGCGTGACTCGATGGCGTGCTTGTACAGCGCGTGCGTCTGGTCATGGCCGGCAAAGGCCGAGACCAGCATCAGCAGCGTGCTCTTGGGCAGGTGGAAGTTGGTCACCAGACTGTCGACGACACGGAATTCGAAGCCCGGTGTGATGAAAATATCGGTCTCGCGCGCACCAGCCTGCAACTCGCCGCCCCGCGCTGCCGACTCCAGTGCGCGCAAGCTGGTGGTGCCGGCGGCGATGATGCGTCCACCCGCTGCGCGGGTGCGCTGGATCGCTTCTACCGTGTCCTCGCTGACCTCGTACCACTCGCTGTGCATCTTGTGCTCGGCCAGCGTCTCGCTGCGCACCGGCTGGAAGGTGCCAGCGCCCACATGCAGCGTCAGCCGGGCACGGCCGACCCCGCGCGCTTCCAGGGCGGCCAACACTGCTTCGTCGAAATGCAGCGATGCGGTGGGCGCCGCCACCGCGCCGAGCCGGCTGGCAAACACCGTTTGGTAGCGCGCCACGTCCTCGGCCGCATCGGCATGGCTGATGTAGGGCGGCAGTGGCACATGGCCGTGGCTTTCCAGCAGCGCCAGCGGATCGGACGGAAAGCGCAGGTGGAACAAGCCGTCGTCCGGCCCGCTACGGCCCAGCACTTCGGCTTCGAACGCGCCATCGGCAAAGTGGATCAGGCTGCCGGGTTTGGGCGACTTGCTGGCGCGTACATGGGCCAGCACCTCATGGTTGGGCAGCACACGCTCGATCAGCGCCTCGACTGCGCCGCCGGTGGGCTTTTCGCCATACAACCGGGCCTTGATCACCCGGGTGTCATTGAACACCAGCAGGTCGCCGGGCTGCAGCAGCCCTGGCAAGTCGCGAAAGATGCGATCGACCGGCCAGTGGCCGCGGCCGTCAAGCAGGCGCGAGGCGCTGCGCTCGGCTGCGGGGTGTTGGGCGATCAGTTCGGGCGGCAGCTCGAAATCGAAGTCAGCCAGGGTGTAGGCGTGGGCTTGGTTGGGCATGTTGTTCAGGCTGTACCGACCTGAGGACTTGGAACAAGCCGACATTGTTCCATCCACGTCGGCGTCATGCCGCCAGCAGGGACGCCCAGGGCGTGTTCCCGCGGCCTGTCGCACGCAGTCAGGTGCCCATGTCAGGCGCCCAGGCCGGCTGGCTACACTGCGCCGCATGAGCAAAGCCCCAACGCCCGCCATCGCCTTCATCGGCGGCGGCAACATGGCCAGCGCCTTGATCGGTGGCCTGATCCGCGCCGGCCGGCCGGCCGACGGCATCCTGGTGATCGATCCCGGCGAGGCCCAGCGCAGCAAGCTGGTGGCCGAGTTCGGCGTGCAGGTGCTGGCGGCAGCCGACGCCTCGCTGGATGAGGCCGCACTGGTGGTCTGGGCCGTCAAGCCGCAGCTGTTTGGCGAAGCCGCGGCGCCTTGCGCGGCCCAGGTGCGCGGCGCCTTGCACCTCAGCGTGATGGCTGGCATCCGCAGCGAGACCATCGCACGCGCCATCGGTGTTGATCCGGCACGGGCGCACATCGTGCGCAGCATGCCCAATACGCCGGCCTTGATCGGCCGCGGCATTGCCGGGCTGTATGCCACGGCCGCGGTCACGGCCGGCGAGCGAAGCATGGTCGAGCAGGTGCTGGCGCCCACCGGCCAGACCTTGTGGGTCGCGCAGGAAGCTGATCTGGACGCGGTGACCGCGCTGTCGGGCTCGGGCCCGGCCTATGTCTTCTATTTCGTCGAGGCGATGATGACTGCCGCCACGCAGATGGGCTTGACGCCCGAGCAAGGCAAGCAATTGGCGCTGGCCACCTTCGACGGCGCCACGGCGCTGGCCGCCGCCGCCAGCGAGCCGCCCGAGGTGCTGCGCGAACGCGTCACCAGCAAGGGCGGCACCACCTACGCGGCGCTGCAGTCGCTGCAAGCCAGCGGCGTGCAGCCGGCGATCGTGCAGGCCGTGCTGGCGGCGCAGCAGCGGGCGCGTGAACTGGGTGACGAGTTCGGCGGCTGAAGGACACGAGGCCGTTTCTGGACGGCGCCAGCTCAGCGCAGCGCCAGATCCCCCGCCACGCCGGCAAACACCGCAAAACCCAACCAGTGGTTGAGGCGGAAGGCCTTGAAGCAGCCGTCGCGGCTGCGGCCGCGGATCAGCGTGTAATGCCACAGCGCTTGCGCGGCAGCAGCAGCGATGCCCAGCAGGAAGACCCGGCCCAGGCCCAGCCGCAGGCCGATGACCGCCCACGATGCCAGGTAGGCGGCGTAAAAGCCCATCACCGCGGCCACGTCCCAGCGCCCCAGCGTGATGGCCGAGGTCTGGATGCCGATCTGCAGGTCGTCGTCACGGTCGACCATCGCGTACTCGGTGTCATAGGCCAGCACCCAGAACAGGTTGCCCAGCAGCAGCGCCCAGGCCGCCGGCGGCACGGCGGCCACCACCGAAGGCCAGCCCCAGTCGCGCCCGCCCAGCGCGGCGGCAAAGGCCATCGGCACGCCAAAGCTGAAGGCCACCCCCAACACCGCCTGCGGCATCGCCAGGCTGCGTTTGGCATAGGGGTAGGCCAGCGCGATGGCCAGCGCGGCGATCGACAGCAGGATGGTCGGCGGGTTGGTCGTCAGCACCAGGCCAAAGGCCAGCAGCGCCAGCACCGCACCCAGCGCCAGTGCCTCCAGCGGCGACAGCGCGCCGCTGGTCACCGGGCGCTTTGCGGTGCGCTTGACATGGCGGTCGAAATCGCGATCGGCCACGTCGTTGCTGCAACAGCCGGCACTGCGCATCAGGATGGTACCCAGCACAAACACCGCCAGCAGGTGCCAGCCCGGCCAGCCGTCGGCGGCGATCCACAGCGCGCTGAGCGTAGGCCACAGCAGCAGCAGCCAGCCTGCCGGCCGGTTCCAGCGAATCAGGTCGAGGTAGAGCGACAGGCGCGAGGGCAGGGGCACGGCCAGGGTCATCGCCGAATTATCGGTCGCCGGCAGGGCGGCTAAGGCGACGCTCAATGAGTCCCCGCGAAGACGGGCGCCGTCGGCTGGGATGGGCTGCAAGGCGCAAACCGCAGGCATAGCTGGGGCTATGGCGAGGATTTGCAACGCCGCAGACCGCCCAGCCGGTGGATGCTCGGCCCGTGAGGGACTTGTTCAGCGTTGCCCTAAGCTGACGGCCATGCACGCAGCCGCTCTCAACCCACACCTTGATCTTCACCCTGAAGTGGCTGCAGCACTCGCCGCCGGTGCGCCGGTGGTGGCGCTGGAGTCAACCATCATCAGCCACGGCATGCCCTGGCCGCAAAACGCCGAGACCGCGCTGGCGGTGCAGGCCGAGGTGCGCGCCCATGGCGCGGTGCCGGCCACCATCGCGGTGATCGACGGCCGGCTCAAGGCGGGTTTGCTTGAGGATCAGATCGAGCGCATCGGCCGCGCCGGTACGGCCACCACCAAGGCCAGCCGGCGCGACTTGCCGCTGCTGGTGGCGCGGCGCGGCACCGGCGCCACCACGGTGGCGGCGACGATGATCATCGCCGCGCTGGCCGGCATCCGCGTCTTTGCCACCGGCGGCATCGGCGGCGTACACCGTGGCGCGGCCCAGAGCTTCGACATCTCGGCCGATCTGCAGGAGCTGGCGCGCACGCCGGTGGCGGTGGTCTGCGCCGGTATCAAGAGCATTCTCGACATCGGCCTGACGCTGGAGGTGCTGGAAACCCACGGCGTACCGGTGATCGGCTACCAGACCGACAGGCTGCCGACCTTCTTCTGCCGCGACAGTGAATTCGGCGTCGACCAACGGCTCGATAGCGCCGACGAAATTGCAGCGGTGATGCGGGCGCAGTGGGCGCTGGGCATGGGCGGCGGCCTGCTGGTGGCCAACCCGATCGCGGCCGAGTTTGCACTGCCGCGCGAGGTGATGGACGCTGCCATCCACAGCGCGCTGGCCGCAGCGCAGGCGCAAGGTGTCACCGGCAAGGCGATCACGCCCTTCCTGCTCGACCGGGTGAACCAGTTCACCGGCGGCGACAGCCTGGCGGCCAATATCCAGCTGGTGCTGAACAACGCACGGCTGGCGGCGGCCGTCGCCGTGGCTTTTCCGGCCGCGCAGGACACGGCACCGGTGGCCTCACGCTTGCAGCCGCAGCCGCACCCCTAAGAGGCTGTCGGGCCTGGGGTTGGGCCCAACCCGAAGGGCCGGGGAGAGTTGCGGCGCCAGTCGTCGTTGTCGGCTCGTTTTGGGGTGAGGCCACACGCCTCGCCGACGCCTAGCCTGCCACCGCAACTCTCCCCGGCGCGGGCCCGTCCCAAAGCCCGACAGCCTCCTAGCCTCAACCTGACGGTTTACCACCGCAAAGCTGACCGCAGCCGGGCAGTCAGAACAGGCGCATGGGTGAATCGTGTCGACCCACTGCAGTCGAGCGGCGCCTCAGATGCGCGGTCGCGAAGCAGGCGTTGCGTCCGGTCGGCCACAGCCTCTGGTGGATCCGTTCGAGGCCACCCGCTATCGTGACAGGCCGGTCAGTGCGGTAGCGGGGCTGCGGCTTTTGTCGAGGGCCGGACGAACGCCATCGGCGGGAGGTCCACCCGGGGCCCGCCGGCCGCTGCATCGCGAAGGAAAGCTTCGGCCTCGTCGGCCGGGACCGCCGGGCTGAACAGAAAGCCCTGGATCAAGTCGCAACCCTTTCGGCGCAGGAACTCGAGTTGTCCGGCAGTCTCCACGCCTTCAGCGAGCACGGTCAGCTTGAGGTTGTGCGACATGGCGATGATGGCGGCGCTGATCTCGGCATCGCGCGGATCGGACTCCAGGTCCTTGATGAAGCAGCGGTCGATCTTGACGCCGTCGAGCGGGAAGTTCTTCAGGTAAAAGAGCGACGAGTAACCGGTCCCGAAGTCGTCGATCGAGAGCTTCACACCGACCCGCTTCAGTTCGGCCAATCGTCGGGCGGCATCGACCGCGTTGTCGGCCAGGATGCCTTCGGTCAACTCGAGTTCGAGGAAGCGGGCCTCGAGGCCCGTTCTCTCGAGCACGCGCCTGACGTCGTTGACCAGTGATGATTGCATGAACTGCTTGTGCGCAATGTTCACCGCCACGGTGACCTGCGGCAGGCCGGCATCTTGCCAGGCACGGTTCTGACGGCAGGCCTCGTGCATGACCCAGTCGCCGATGTCGGCGATGAAGCCGGTCTCTTCAGCCAGCGGCAGGAAGTCCTTCGGCGCCAGCAGGCCCCGCACAGGATGCAACCACCTGACCAAGGCCTCGAACCCGGTGATCGCCCCGTCGCCGGCGCTGAACTGCGGCTGGTAGTGCACGACCATCTCGCCCCGATCAAGGGCGTGGCGCATTTCGGTCTCCAGGCTCAGGCGCTCGCCCGCGCGATGGTCCGTGCGCTCGTCGTAGAAGCCATAGTTGTTCTTGCCCTGCGCCTTGACGCGGTACATGGTGGCATCAGCGTTCTTCAACAGCCCTTCGGAGGTCGTGCCGTTCTCCGGGAACAGCGCGATGCCGATGCTGGCGCTGGTGAAGAATTCCGAGGCACCGACGCGGAAGGGATCGTGAAATGCCTGCAGCAGTCTCGCGGCCATCTGCTGGACAGCCGCTCGCAGGCCGACCGAGCGCGTCACGATCACGAACTCGTCGCCGCCCAGGCGACTCACGATGTCGCCTTCGCGCACGCAGGACTTCAATCGGCGGGCCACCTCGCGCAGCAGTTGGTCGCCGGCATCATGGCCGAGCGTGTCGTTGACGATCTTGAATCGATCGAGATCGAGAAACATCACCGCCAGTGAACGGCCGTTGGCCTCGGCAGCCTGCAGCGAGGCCTGCAAGTGCTCGGTCAGACGGGTCCGGTTGGGCAGGCCGGTCAACGCGTCGTGGGTCGCCTGGAAAGACATCTGCTGGCTCAGGCGGCGGGCCTTGCTGACATCGTGCAGCACGAGAACGAGGCCCGTGATCCGGTCCGACGCGTCGCGGATAGGGGCCGCCGATTCGTTGATGGCGACGGTGTCGCCGCGCCGATCCATGAATAGCGACTTCTCGTGGTGCAGGACGGGGATGCCGCTGCGCAGGCATCCGAGCGCTGGATTCTCGACCTCCTGTCCGGTGATCTCGTCGAGCACCTTGAACAGATCAGCGATTGACCGGCCGACCAGATCCTTCTCCGACCAACCGCTCAGCCGCTCGGCCACCGGGTTCAGATAGTCGATGATGCCGTTCGCGTCCGCGGTGACCACCCCATCGGCGATCGATTCAAGCGTTACCAGAGCGCGCTCCTTTGCGGCCGTCAGTTCGTGCGTCCTCTGCTGGACGACCTGCTGGATATCGGCGTTGCGGCGTTGCAGAACATCGGCCCGCGCCCTGATCGAACGCGCCAGGGACACCAGCATCATGGTGAAGACAGCGCCAGCCAGCAGTGCGAAGAGCAGGGACTGGAACTTGAGGTCTTGCCAGTGAAGGGTCTGGCGGAAGCGGACAACAAAGTGTTGGGCACCGATCACGACGTCACGATTGCGCGTCAGCGTGCCGAAGATCCAGTTTTCGTTCGACTCAGCATTGGAAGGTGCCTGCCGCGCCAGGCCGACGCATTGGTCGGGGTCCAGCGCCGGGCGGGCGCATACCGCCACCGACATATTCGGGTTGAGCGTGCGCGACATGTCGAGAAGCCGTCGGGTGTCCACCTTGACGGCGACGACGCCGCTCACAAGTTGCCTTCGCTCAGTGACAACATCGAGGCCCGGCTTGGGCTTGTCCGCGTAGATCGCCTGGAACACCAGGTACTCGTCGGTGGCGGCAGCCCGGGCGTCGATAGCCGCCGTTGCGACGCCGGTGTCGATCGCCCGTTGCACAAACGTTCGGGTCTCTGCCTCGCTGAGCAGGTCGAGGCCGAGCCGCTTGGACGTCAGCGGGGTGAAGGGCTCGAAGTAGACGATCGGAAAATGCAGCGCATGGCGGTCGGCCGGCAGGTACTCGCCGTTGCGCTGGTTGTTGATGCGAAAGGACGGATAGCCTTCCGCATGCTTGGCTTGCTCAAAGGCGTCGCGCTCGTCGCTGGCGATGCGCTGCAGGTACATCACCTCCTTGGCCAGTGCGTTCGTCGTCAAAGCGTCGTTGCCGACGATCTGAAAGGCGTCGGCATCCATCGACTTCGAGGCGTCGAACAGCAGCCGCATGCCATGCAGCATCTCGTCCACCGACGTCAGGCGCTGCACCAGGCTGTCTTTCACGGCGCCGATCTCGATGCCGAAGGACGCTTCCTCGTCCTGGACCAACCCCTTCACGGCCAGGTTCACCAGCCCGGCTGTGATGGCCAGTCCCAGAACGAGCGCCAGGCCGTCCAGCGGCACCGACAATCTGATCGGCCAGTGCCTCATGGGCGGTCGGCTTTCAGGGCCTGATGCACCAGCCGGGGGGGCAGGTGGATGCCGGCCTGCTGGGCCAGCGTTGGATTGACGTAGGTCCGCCAGCGCCGATTGACCACGATGGGCAGGGTGCCCGGCCCGACGCCGCCCAGGATGGTGCGCGCGAGGTGCGCCGACCACTCACCCTGCTCCTCGGCGACCTTGGTCATGGCGAGCACGGCCAAGGGCGCCATCCAGTCGTAGTTGGTGACGATCAGCTTGCGGGTGCTGGCCCGAACAGCCCGGTGCGCGCTCACGCTGTTCCAGTCAGCGATGCCGGCATTGGTTCCGAGCACGACGAAGTCCGCGCTCTGGGCGGCCGCGAACGCGGCGCTCCACTCCGCCATCGTCTTCACGAACATCGGGGCCAGGCTGATGCCGCCCAGCGCATAAGCCTGGCGGTTCTCCTCGAACTCCTTGCGCTGGGTCATCACGTCGGCGGCCAGATAGACCCCCGAATTCAAGCGGCGCACGAGGCTGCGCACCTCCTTCATGAGCGGCTTGATCGGGGCGATCTCGATCATGCCCGTCACGTTAGTGTACGGGTAGCCATAGGCATCGACCGACCCGTTCACGCCGCAGAAGACGATCGGCAACTGCGCGTCCTTGTAGTACGGCTTGACCAGGTACATCGATGCGGCGTCGTCGCAGGCGATCACGACGTCGGGGCGGGTGCGGTCGATGATCTCGCGGGCCTTCTCCGCCATGCGTCGTGCGAAGTCCGGATCGGTGTGGCGATTGGTGTCCATGTAGAACTTGGACAGCTCGCAAGCCCCTTTCAGACCGGCCTCAATGCCCCGTTCGATGCCGTCGTTCCACTCGTAGCCCTTGTGGTACGACGAGACATAGAGGCAACTGGCAGCCTGACTCTCGGCAGCGCAAAGCAGGGCGATGACGGCAAGCAGCAGCAGGCGACGGCCGCGGCACCATCTGGCCCACAGCAGGTGCACGCTGCGCGGAGCAATCGATTCACGACCTTCACTCATCCGGAGACCCCGCTGGCGGTTGCCGGCCACGCATCCTGGGTGACGGCAGGGACAAGCCCTGGGTCGTTATCGGCGGCGCGGCCGCCGGCTTGACCACGGCGCCGTGCCCGCCAGCGGAAAAAATGCCGCATCGCCAAGAAAAACCGAATCGCCCTCGGTGCGCCGGTGGACGCCTGCCGTATGGCGCGCTGCCGGCGGGGTGGGATCGGTAGCGACCGACTGGCGCGCCGGTAAATCGGGAATCAGTGGGTCAATGAGGTCCGCGGCGGTCTGCTTCCCTGCGCCTCGCGCCGCGCGTGATGCAATGCCACTGCGCTTGCGGCCTGAAGCACCCGCTTGTCGTGGCCGAAGTCGGCACAGCGCAGGTGCACCCAGCCGTGCGCCAGGGACGCCACGCCAGGATGGCGCCGAACTTGTCCTTGACGAATTGCCGCAAGTTGGCGCCGGTGGCGACCTAG
>JBBQZM010000152.1:0-9160 GCA_038207685.1 Burkholderiales bacterium | reverse complement strand
GGTCGCGAGTCTATCGCTTTCAGCCAAGTTCAGTTGGCCAGCCCGGATAGTCAGTTGTCGCAAGCCCGTGTTGCCGACTGGCCCGGTCAGTTCGCCCCCAACGTCGATCACGATGCGACGTGCAAATGATCCTAGATTCCGCAGTTGACCGCTTGAAACCGCTGGCCACACCGCACGAATGCTCAATTTTGTACTCACGACCACGTTCACCCTTTGGGTGAGAGCGCCACACACCCGAGTGAGCTGCGCTACGGCACGCCAGCGGCGTTGCTCCTCCTCGCGGGCATGAGCCCGCAGCGTCGTCGCGCCTTGCTGGCGCACCGCATCGCAGCCCACTCGGGCGTGTTCAACTGCGGAATCTAGGATGATTCGTCAGGCCCCACAATATGCACCAGTTGACCTTGAGAAGAGCAACGCTCGGCGACCTCAAATTAACTTTTGAGATCACAGAAGATGCGATGCGTCATTACGTTAAAGAGACTTGGGGCCACTGGGATTCGGATGAGCAGTGGTTGAAACATGAGCGAAGCTTCACACCCGCTTCGCACAGGATTATCCTCGTTGACGGGGTCGAGGCTGGATTCGTGGCACTTGAAGAATTTCCAACCTACACGTGGTTGGTCAAGATTTATTTGCGCAGCAGCCACAGAAATCTGGGCATCGGGTCGGAACTTCTGCGCCAGTTTGCTGATCAGGCAGCTGCCCAACACAAGCCCTTGCGGCTTCAGGTACTGAGGGTAAATAAGCGTGCTCAGCAACTGTATTTTCGCCACGGCTTTCAGGTCGCACATGAAACCCCTGAGCGCCTGTTCTTGCAGTTGGGGGCTTAGGCATTCGTTCAATCCGAGCTACAACGGCCGGCTGGTTTAGGGCTTTATTTAGTTTTCGCCCAGGTTTGGCATGCTGCAGAATCGGGGTTTGCTCAAAAGTCAGGCCACACATGAACCGTCCCATGCCTACGTCGAAAACCCGTCACGCGCTGGGCTTGATCGGTTGGCTGCTGGTAGCGTTTGCTGCGGCCGCGGTGGGTGGCTTTGCCTCTGCTAATGCCAGTGACTTCTACAGCGCGCTGGTTCGTCCGACTTGGGCGCCACCGGGCTGGCTGTTTGGTCCTGTCTGGTCGGTGCTTTATGTGCTGATGGGTGTCTCAGCCTGGCTGGTATGGCGGGCGCGTGGCTTTGCTGGCGCGTGGCCTGCGCTGTTGCTGTTTGTCGGTCAGCTGGCGGCCAATGCCCTGTGGACCTGGCTCTTCTTTGTGTGGCGCCTGGGCGCCTTGGCCTTTGTCGAGGTCTTGCTGCTGTGGCTGCTCATCGTTGCCAACATCATCTTGTTTTCGCGGGTCAGCAAGTTGGCCGCGTGGTTGCTCGTGCCCTATGTCGTTTGGGTTTCGTTCGCGTCCGCGCTCACCTTGGCATGCTGGCGACTCAATCCGGGCCTGCTGGGCTAGGGGCGAGAATTTGGCCTGCCAACGCGGCGGGTTCGGGCCGCGAAAGCCCCATTCATTCGTTGGCGGCGCAGCCGCCGCGGCACGGCACGCGAAGGAACCTGAATGACACGACAGCTCATCAGCTCCGGCTCCACGTTTGAGAACGACATGGCTTACAGCCGGGCCGTTCGGCAAGACCCCTGGGTTTGGGTGTCCGGCACCACCGGCTTCGATTACTCGACCATGGCGATCGCAGAGGGCATTGAGGATCAGACTGCGCAATGCCTGATGAACATTGAGGCGGCGCTGAAAGCGGCTGACGCCTCACTCGCCGATGTGGTGCGTGTGACCTACGTGCTGCCCGATGCCGCCGAGTTTGCAAAGTGCTGGCCAACGTTGCGCAAGTACTTCGGCGGCGTCCGGCCGGCCGCTACGATGATTTCTGCGGGGCTGGCCGATCCCAGAATGAAGATCGAGATCGAAGTCACCGCCCTGAAGCAAAGCAAGTCGGGCAGTGACGCCTGAGTCCCCTCACCGGTCCAAGCCGCGCACATCAACGTGCATCATCGCGCCGTGGAAGTAGCAGTGCGACTCAGGGCGGCGCCGCTGCGGGCTGGCGTGCATACCAGGGTGTATGGCAGCGGGGGGCCATTTCTGCGGGCGCCTTCAGGCCGCACCTTGGGCACGAAAGTTAGCCCGCAGGCAACGCCACAGTGCGGCCCGGAAACGCTCGCAAAAGCTGCGTGGCCATCGTGACAAGCTGGGTGTCCAATCGCATCGCCAGTGCCACGAATTCACAATCCTAGGCTGAGCAGTCGCTGTCCCGCACCAGTTCCAGCACCTGCCGAGATTCGACCTCAAACTCGTTGCCTGCCAGCAGCGCCTCCGCTTCAGCTTGCAGGCTGATGGCTTGCTCGAATGAAATGCGCTTGCGTCGCACATGCGTCAGCCGCGGCGCTCAGTCTGGCCTCCAGCCGTCCAGGAGATCGAAGATGTCGCAGAAGAAACCGTTCGCCGCCAACGCCGTGCTGGGCGCCGAGAAGGTCATCAGATTCCTGCACAACTTTGAAGCCGCCGCGCAGCAGCATGACTTTGATCTGCTGCTGCCGATGATTCACGAGCGCGCGTTTTTCCGCTTCAACGAGGGTGACTTCATCGGCCACGCGGCGATCCGGGCGGTGTTCGAGATGACCTGGCTGGGCAGCCCCGGCGTTGTGCAGGATCGCTTCTACCTGAGCGACATCGTGGTGTTGGCCGCCGATGTAGCCAGCGCCGCCGCCGCCTACAACTGGCACTGGGAGGGCCGCCAGGGCGAGCGGCTGTTCCAGATCCAGGGCCGCGGCACGCGGGTGCTGGTGCTGGAAGATGGCCGTCTGCAGATCATCCATGAGCATCTGAGCCGGTTTCCCGCGCCCGTGCCTGCACCCGTACCCGCGCCCTCGCCCGCCAGCGCTTAGGCTGCAGGCGCTGGGTCTTGCAGTTTCGACAGGTGCGATCACCACCCCCTGCGCCGCTGGGCATGCGATTCGGGCCGAGCGTCTGCAGCGATGCGTTGGGTGCAGCGGCCCGCATGCTGGGCTGCGCTTCATTGCCGCTCAAGCCATGACGGAGAAGATGGCGCCACCCTGCCGGTCATGCCGGCGCAGCGCAAGAGGAGGTCTGAAGATGCCCCGCCCCGAGATCCTGCTGCGGCCAGCGCAGGCCGACGATGCGCTGTGCCTGTCGGTGCTGGCGATGCAGGTTTTTCTCGACACCTATGCCACCGAGGGTATTCGGCCCAGCCTGGCGCGTGAGGTGTTGTCCAGTTACGCCGCCGCGTCCTTCAGCGCCGCCATCCAGCACAGCGCTGCGCGCCTGTGGGTGGCTGAGCGGCAAGGCCACCTGGTCGGCTTCGCGCAGCTCACTTTGGGCGAGTCGCATGCGTTGGCGCCTGCGGGCACGCAGGCTGAGCTCTTGCGGCTGTATGTGCAAGAGCCCTTTACCGGCCAGCACATCGGCTCGCGCCTGCTGGCGGCCGCTGAGACCCTGGCAGCGCAAGGCGGCGCCAGCGTGCTGTGGCTGACACCCTGGGTGCACAACCACCGCGCGCTCGGCTTCTACCGACAGCGCGGCTACCAGGACTTCGGCCTGACGCCCTTCATCTTCGAAGGCGAGCGCCATGACAATCGCCTGGTTGCCAAGTGGCTGGCGCCTGCCGGCGCTGCTGTTGCCCGGCTGGATGCGCCACGGGCCTGAAGTTGGCGCAGCGCTGGCGGCGGGGGCCCGCCGGCGCCCGGGTGCCCGCGGTCTGCGTCGCATCAAGCCACCGAGCCTTTGGCGCGCGTAGAGTGAGATGGTCGGTGCCAGGCGCAGCGCCTGCAAGCGGCCCGGAAACCAACTTTGGCCGGCTCAGAACCGCGCCTTGCCCAGAAAAGGATGTCCCGATGCGCTTATCCAAGACCTTCGCCCTGACGCTGCTGCCTTTGCTGGCCGCCAGCGCGCTGGCCCAGACCGCCACGTTCCAGACCCAGTCGCTCACCCCAGAAACTGCCCTGACGGCCGCCAAGGCCGCGCTGGATTTCTGCCGCGCCCAGGGTTACCAGATCGGCGTGGCGGTGGTTGACCGGGCGGGTGTCACGCAGGTGTTTCTGCGTGACCGCTTTGCCGGCAGCCACACGGTGGACGTGGCGGCCAACAAGGCCTGGACGGCGGCCAGCTTTCGAACCTCGACGCTGGACATGGCGGCTGAGACGCAGGCCGGCAAATCGATGAGCGGCATCCGCTCGACGCCACGCATGCTGGCGGTGGGCGGCGGTCTGGTGATCGAGGCCGGCGGCTCGGTTTTTGGCGCCATCGGTGTGTCGGGCGCGCCGGGCGGCGATGCCGATGAGGCCTGCGCCCGCGCCGGCATCAAGGCCATCGCCGACGCCATCGAGTTCTGAACAGCCCGCACCGCCAGCGTAGCGGCGGCCAGCCTCCTAGTAGTCCGTTCCGCCAAACCAGCGACATGAAATCGCGCCTTCATCCGCCATGCGTCGTTGCAAATCCGCGCCATAGCTACGGCTACGGCTATGGCTGGGGTTTGCGCCTAGCCTGACGAACGAATGCATCGATTTCATTTGTAACCTCATTGGCGAAACGAACTACTAGACGATGCCGGCGGCGCCCAAGAGCGCGCCCGCTGCCAGCAGCCACAGCAGGTGCAGCTGTGTCTTCCAGACTGTCAGCGCCGTGACGGCGGCCACCGCGCCCAGCGGCCAGATGCCGTTGGGACCGGTCTGGGCGCTGGCCAGGATCCAGCCGGTGGCCAGCATCAGTCCCACCACCGCCGGCGCCATGCCTTGCTTGAAAGCGCGTACGCCGCGGTCGCTGCGGTGGCGATGGGCCCAGCGGGTGAGCGCCATGGTCAGCAGTGAGCTGGGCAGCAACATGCCCACCATGGCGATGGTCAGGCCCAGCACTGCGGCGGCAAAGCTGCCGCTCTGCCAGCCCACGTTCCAGCCCAGCAGCGCCACGAACAGCACATTGGGCCCGGGCGCGGCCTGGGCCAGCGCGATCGACGAGGTGAACTGTGCGTCGCTCAGCCAGCCTTGTTGGTCGACGATCTGGCGGTGCAGGTCGGGCGCGACCACGATGGCGCCGCCCACCGCGATCAGCGACAGCGACAGCATGTGCAGGCCCAGGGCCAGCCAATCGGCGGCGGTCATGTGACGTTCATGGTGCGCGTTGCGCCCGCAGCCGCCAGGCCGCCCACAGGCAGGCTGGCAGGCCGATCAGCAACAGGGCCAGCGCCAGTGGTGCGCGCAGCCAGGTGATGGCCACGAACATCACGGCCACCACCGCGCCCGCCACCACCCGGCCCAGCACATTGCTGCCCAGCGCGCTGAGCAGCTTGAGCCCGGTGCCGGCCACCAGCCCGGCGGCCACCGCGCCCATGCCGCGCAGCGCCCCCTGGGCTTCGGGCAGGTGCGACTGGCCGGCAAACAGCATGGCCAGCGCGATCAGCAGCACCATCGGCACCAGCAGCATGCCGCCAGCGGCGGCCAGCGCGCCACGCAGGCCGAAGTAACGGTCGCCCAGCATCAACATGAGGTTGACCACGTTGGGCCCGGGCAGGATTTGCGCCACCGCCCAGTCTTCGATGAACTGCTCTTGGGTCAGCCAGCCGCGCTGGTCGACCAGTTCACGCTGCACCACGGCCAGCACGCCGCCAAAGCCCTGCAGCGCGATGCGCGTGCAGGCCCAGAACAAAGCGGCCGGCGAGCGTGGCGCCGGAGCGGGATCAGCAAGGGGCGAGTTCAATTGGCGATGCAGCTTGGTGTTGGCCACATGGTCGCATGGCCGGCATCACGCGCCGACACCACGCGTCGGCAACGCGCCCCGGCAACGCGCCCACGGACAGGGCCCAGATGCCAGGCGGGCGCGCTATGCTGGACCTGCTGCCCACACCGGGCCGACCGCGTGCCGCGCGGGGCGGCGCTGGTCGACCACCCAGGAGACGACTGATGGAGAAAGCGTTCCACCACTTCAACGAACTGTTCGCCCAGCTCGGACTGCCCAGCGATGAGGCTGGCATCCGCCGCTTCATCACGCGGCACAGGCCGCTGACGCCCGAACTGCGGCTGGCCGATGCGCCTTGCTGGAACGAGACGCAGGCGCGCTTTTTGCGCGAGGCGATTGCGCAGGATGCCGACTGGGCCGAGCTGGTCGATCAGCTCGACTTGGCCCTGCGCCAGACTTGAGCAGCCGGCGCTGAACCTGTGCCCGCGTCGCGCCGGCTTGCCGCCATGCCGGTTCAGCAGCTGACCATCGGGCAAGTTGTGCCCTACCGGGCGCTGCTGACGGATGACGACGGCGCGTAGTGAAGGCATAGTCCTCCACCATGCCCGTCCTGTCGATCAACCACTTCAACCTGCGCGCCGACAGCGCGCTGACCCGTCGCCTGCGCGACTTCTATGTCGACGTCGTCGGCATGACCGAGGGCTGGCGGCCGCCGTTTGATTTTCCCGGCCACTGGTTGTACCTGGGCGACCAGCCGGTGCTGCATCTGGTGGCCGACGACCAGGCCGCCGCCGTACCAGCCGCGCAGCGCCCCATCCTCGACCATGTGGCTTTCAGCTGCACCGGGCTGCTCGCCATTGAGGAAGGAGCCGGGCACGGCGCGGGTTCAGCTGTTTGCCCATGACCCGGCGGGCAACGGCGTGGAATTCAACTTCGCATCGGCCGACGCCTAGGCCGCCAGGGCTGCCCCCGCCGACTCGCCCGTAGCGAGGCTTGTTTGCGTAGCGCTGGCGGCGCTTGGGCAACCCCATCCGCTGCAGGGCGGTCTGGATCACCGCCACGCTCGCGCAGGCCCGCCGCTACCGGGCCGCCTGCCGCTATAGTCGGCCCGCCGCGGGTCGCCCTGGCCCTGGCAGTGGCAGTGGCAGTGGCAGTGGCCGACGCCGGCGCTGCCCGCCCGCGCCGCAGTGCGCGGCACAGTGCACCCACTTCCTGAAGTTGCCCTCCCCATGCACGCTGCCACCCTACTCTTGATCGTGCTCGCCGCCGGGCTGGCCAGCCAATGGTTGGCCGCGCTGGTCAAGCTGCCGGCCATCGTGGTGCTGATCACCGCCGGCCTGGTGCTGGGCCCGGTGACCGGAGTGATCCAGATCGGCCTGTCGCGGTCTGAGCTGACCGAGCTGATCGGCCTGGGCGTGGCCATCATCCTGTTCGAGGGCGGCATGGACCTGAAGCTGGGCGAGTTCCGCCGCGTCGGCCATGGCATAGGCCGGCTGACCATCGTGGCGCCGCCGCTGGCCTGGCTGCTCGGCGCGCTGGCGGGGCACTACCTGGGCGGGCTGAGCTGGCCGGTGGCCGCAGTGCTGGGCGCGATCCTGGTCGTCACTGGCCCGACAGTGATCTTGCCGCTGCTGCGCCAAGCGCGGCTGAACAAGGCTTCGGCCTCGTTACTGAAATGGGAGGGCATCGTCAACGATCCAGTGGGTGTGCTGCTGGCGGTGCTGACCTTCCAGTACTTCACCATCTCCGGCGGCGGCTGGGCGGCCACGCTCACCGGCCTGGGCCTGGCGATTGCGGCCGCCGCGGTGCTGGGCGGCTTGGGCGGCTGGGCCACCGGCTGGTTGTACCGGCGCGGCGCGGTGCCCGAGCACCTGAAGCCGCCCATCCTGATGGTGCTGGTGCTGGCCGTCTACTGGCTGAGCAACCTGGTGCAGCATGAAGCAGGCCTGCTCAGCGTCACCGTGATGGGCGTGGTGCTGGGCAATGTAGAACTGGTGGAGCGCGAGTCGCTGCAGCGCTTCAAGGCCAACCTCACGGTAGTGCTGCTATCGGTGCTGTTCATCGTGATCCCATCGCAGCTCAACTTCGGCCAGCTGGCGCTGCTGGACTGGCGCACGCTGGCCTTTGTGGCGGCCATCCTGTTCGTGGTGCGGCCGGTGGCCATCGGCCTGGCCACGCTGGGCGCGCCGATGAAGACCGAAGACAAGCTGCTGCTGGCCTGGATCGCGCCGCGCGGCATTGTGGCGGCGGCCACCGCCGGCATCTTCGGCCCGGCGCTGGTGGCCGCGGGTTATGCCGATGCCGACAAGCTGCTGCCGATGACCTTTGCGGTGATCATCGCCACCGTGCTGGCCCATGGCCTGAGCATCGGCCGCGTCGCGCGGCACCTGGGCCTGGCGGCCAAGACCGACAACGGCCTGATGATCGTCGGCGCCTCACCCTGGACCATTGCGCTGGCCAAGGCGCTGCAGAAGCTGGAGATCGAGGTGCTGATGGTCGACGGCGCCTACCACCGGCTGAAGACGGCGCGCATGCAGGGCCTGGTTGTGTATTACGGCGAGATCCTGTCCGAGCATGCCGAGCACACGCTGGAGGCCGAGCATCTGAGCCACTTGCTGTGCGCCACCGACAACGACTTCTACAACGCGCTGGTCTGCAAGGCGCAGGGCAGCGCCTTCGGCCACCACCGCACTTTCCAGCTGGCCACCCACCAGGCTTCAGGGCAGGATCTGAAGCGGCTGACGCTGCAGCAGCGCGGCTACTTCAGTTTTGATCCGGAGGCCAGTTTCGAGTCGCTGCATGAGCGGCTGGACGAGGGCTGGTTGGTGCAGACCACCAAGCTCAGCGCCAGCTACGGCTGGGCCGAATTCAGCGCCCGCATGGGCGAGGCCGGCAAGACCTGGCTGCTGCTGGGCGGCGTGTCGCCGGGCGGCGCCTTCAGGCTGTACTCGAAGGAGCAGCGCTTCAAGGTCGAGGCCGGCTGGACGGTGCTGTACTTTGCGCCCGTGCCGCCGGCCGAGCGCAAGCCGGTGGCCGCTGCCGCCCCGGCAGCCATCGCGCCAGCGGCCGATAGCCCCAGCTGAGTGGCGTGTTGCCCGCCAGCCGTGCGGGCCTCAGCCCGGCAGCCGGCGGATGGCCGGGCCAAGGCCGTCGATCGCATCACAAGGCATGGGATGGGCTCAGCCGTGTTGGGCTTCAAGCGGACGCTTGAGCACCAGCGTCAGGATGTCGTAGCTGGCGACCAGTTCGCCATCCTGGTTGCTGACCTGCACGTCCCAGGCCACCACGCCCTGCGGCGGCTGGTCCTTGCGCGCGGGCTTGTCGATCTTGCGTTTGCAGGTCAGGCGCGCCTGGATGGTGTCGCCGATGCCCACCGGCTTGACGAAGCGCAGCGTGTCGAGGCCGTAGTTGGCCAGCACCGGCCCCTGCGCCGGCGAGACAAACAGGCCCGCTGCCGCCGAGAGCACAAAGTAG
>JBBQZM010000151.1:0-9168 GCA_038207685.1 Burkholderiales bacterium | reverse complement strand
GGCGTTGCTGACCGTGCTGCTGGGCCTGTTCTTCGCCCTCAGCCTGTTCATCGGTACGGCGATGGCCACCCATCTGCCGCAGTTGCTGGTGGCCAGCGGCGCCACGCTGGCGGTGGCGGTAGGCGTCGGCGCGCTGGTCGGGCCGGCCCAGGTGGCCGGTCGACTGCTGGAGTTTGGCCTGCTGCGGCGGGTGCATCCGCTGCATTCGGCGCGGCTGTCGTCGCTGGCCCACCCGGCCGGCATCGCCGCGTTGCTGCTGCTGGGCCCGGCGGCGGCCGCGCCGTTTGCGCTGCTGCATGGCGCCGGCAACGGCATCCTCACCATCGCCAAGGGCACGCTGCCGCTGGCGCTGTTTGGCGCCCAGGGCTATGGCGCGCGCCAGGGCTGGCTGCTGCTGCCAGCGCGCGTGGCTCAGGCCGCCGCACCCTTTGCCTTCGGCCTGGCGTTGGACGCCTGGGGCGTCGGCGCGCTGTGGTTGTCGGGCGGACTGGGGCTGCTGGCCTTCACGGTGCTGCTGGCCATGCCGCGCGTGGCGCGGCACTGATGTCGGAACCCCCCTCGTCTGAGGGGGGACGCGGCACCCAGGGTCTTGCGCTTGACCGAAATGCTGGGTAGCCTGCGGTCGTCTGTTTCCTTGCCAGCCGCAACATCGCCGCTTGGTCGTTGAGTTTCTCGGGAGAAAACCATGTTCAATCACCGTCTCGCTGCCGTGGCATTGGCTGCCGCCCTTCTGCCGTTGGCTGCGTCGGCCACTACCACGGTCTATTCGTTCAATTTGAGTGCGGCGCAGGAAGTGCCGGCCAATGCGTCGCCGGCAGCGGGCTCGTTTCAGCTGACCGTGGATGACGTGGCTGACACCTTGAGCTTCGTGATGACCGCATTCAACCTGCAGGGCACGGTGTCGGGTGCGCACATCCACATGGCACCAATGGGCAGCAATGGCGGCGTGCAGTTCAACCTGATAACCAACGCAGATGCATCGGGCCCGGTCACCGTCGGCCCGTTCTTGGTCCCGAACAGCTATGCCCTGCTTGGCAACAACAAGGCCGCGGGTTTGACGACGACCTTTATGCCGTTGGCCGACGCGATCAACGCCAAGCCCTGGAACTTCTACGTCAACCTGCATACCTTGCCGTCGTACGGCGGTGGCGAAATCCGCGGCCAACTGGCGCCGATCCCCGAGCCGGGCACTTACGCGCTGCTGGCCATCGGCCTGGGCGTGATTGGTGTGGCGGCAAAGCGGCGTCGCGCAGCCTGAGTCGACGCCCTCAAGGTAAGTTAAAAGCGGCCTGCGGGCCGCTTTTTCGTTGCGAGCCAGTCGGGCGCTTCAGCCACCACGCTCGCCCGCGCGGGCGCGCTTGCGGGCCATGAAGTCGCCCATCAGCGCCTGCGGCTCGCCGCTGTCGTAGGCCTGGGCGAACTCGGCCACGCTGTCTTCGATGGCCTGTGCCAGCGGCACGGTCTGCCAATGGCGCAGCAGGCGCTTCTGCTGGCGCAGGGCCTGCGGCGGCAACGCCGCCAGCGCCGCAGCGCGGGCCGCCACCAAGGCATCCAGGTCCTCAGGCGCGCAGCACTCGTGCACCAGGCCCCAGGCCTCGGCACGGGCGGCGGCGATGTTCTCGCCGCCCAGCAGCATCCAGCCGGCGCGCGATTCGCCGATCAGCCGCGGCAGCAGCGCGGCATGGATCACCGACGGGATGCCGACCTTGACCTCGGGCATGCCGAACACCGCCGAGTGGTCGCAGATCCGCAAGTCACAGGCCAGCGCCACCTCCAGGCCGCCGCCCAGGCACCAGCCGCGCAAGCGGGCGATCACCGGCACAGGCAAGCCGGCCACCGCCTCACACAGCCCGGCCAGCCGGCGGATGAAGGCACGGGCGCTGGCGCCGTCCAGCGTGGCCATCTCGGCGATGTCGGCGCCGCCGATGAAGGCCGATTCGCTGCCACCACGCAGCACCAGCACGCGCAGCGACGGCTCGGCGGCCAGCACGGCCAGCGCGGCGCACAACTGCTCGATCGCCGGCGAGCCAACGATGTTGAGCTTGCCGGCGTCGGTGAGGATCAGGCTGCCGATACCTTGCTCGTCGAGCGTGGCCAGGGCATGGCGGGATTGGTGCAGTACGGTCATGGTGGATGCCGCGGCGAAGGCGACTGGAGTTGGGGCGATGCAGTGGGGCGATATAGCGGAGCGATATAGCGGGGCGATGCCATGCGATGATGAAGCGACGCCCATCATGCGGCGGCGGGCTGAAGCCGGGCGTCACCGAGCGGACTGCTGCACTGGCCAAGCCACCTGCAAGCACCCCGGCACGGGTGCTGGGCGATGATGGGCGCTGACCACCCGCCCGGCCGGAGCCTGCCTTGAGCGCCAAACACGACCACGACCACGATCACGATCACGATCACCGCCACGGCCATGTTCATCACGGCCACACCGCTGACCCCGCCGACTTCAACACCGCCTTCGCGATCGGCATCGCGCTGAACCTGGGCTTTGTCGTGGTCGAGGCCTATTACGGCTGGCGCATCAACTCGCTGGCGCTGCTGGCCGATGCCGGCCACAACCTCAGTGACGTCGCCGGCCTGGTACTGGCCTGGGGCGGCGCGCTGGCCGGCCGGCTGCGCCCCGACGCCCGTCACACCTATGGCTGGCGACGGGCGTCTATCCTGGCCGCCTTTGCCAATGCCTTGCTGCTGCTGGTGGCAATGGGCTCGCTGGCCTGGGAGGCGGTGCAGCGCCTGGGCGCGCCGCAGGCCACCGAGGGCTGGACGCTGATCGTGGTGGCCGGCATCGGCATCGTGGTCAACACCGCCACCGCGCTGCTGTTCATGCGCGGCCGCGCCGACGACCTGAACATCCGCGGCGCCTTCATGCACATGGCGGCCGATGCGCTGGTGTCGCTGGGCGTGGTGATCGGCGGCGCGCTCTACCTGTGGCAGGGCTGGGGCTGGATCGACCCGGTGATGAGCCTGCTGATCGCCGCGGTGATCGTGGTCGGCACCTGGAGCCTGTTCCGACAATCGCTGCATCTGCTGTTCGACGGCGTGCCTGAGCACATCGACCTGGCCGCGGTGCGCCAGCGGCTGCTCGCCTTGCCCGGCGTGGTCGAGGTACACGACCTGCATGTCTGGGCGCTGGGCACGGCGCAGGCGGCGCTCACCGCGCACCTGGTGCTGCAGGACGACGGCATCGATGCAGCGGCCCTGCTGCAGCGCGCCGGCCACGATCTGCAGGCCCAGTTCCGCATCCGGCATGTCACGCTGCAGCTCGAACCACCGGCCTTTGCGCCCCTGTGCGCGCTGCGCGGCGATACGACTTGCGCGTGATCAAGGGGGGTTGACGCGCCGCTGCCGCCCGCGCCAATGCGGCCGCAAAATGCAGCCATGACGCGCGACTGCAAAACACCAATGACACCCCCGTCGGCGGCCCAGACGGCCGCTGCTGCACTTGACCGCAGCGCCCGCGTGGCGATGAGTGGTTTGACAGGCGGACTGTCCCCCTTGTCACTGGGCCTGGCCTGGGCCGACTGGGCGGGCCACCTGGTCAGCGCGCCGGGCACCGCATCACGGCTGACCACCGAAGGCCTGGGTGCCGGCTGGCTGGCGCTGCAGCAGGCACTGGCTGGCGTGCCTTCAAGCGACAAGCGCTATGCCGACCCCGCCTGGTCGCACTGGCCCTTCAGCGCCCATGCCGCGCTGCACGGCGCGGCCGAATCGTGGTGGCGCGACGCCACCGATCTGCGCGGCGTCGGCCCGCACCACCAGGACGTGGTGCAATTGTTTACGCGGCAGTGGTTGGACATGCTGTCGCCCGGCAACTGGCTGTGGAGCAACCCGCAGCTGCAGCAGCAGACCTGGCAGCAGCAGGGCGGCAACCTGCTGCGCGGCGCCGCATTGGCCGCCGATGACTGGCGCCAGCAGCGGGGGCTGCCGCCGCTGCAGGTGACGGGGCCGCAGTACCGACCCGGCGTTGAAGTGGCCTGCACGCCCGGCGAGGTGGTGCACCGCAACCACCTGGTCGAGTTGATCCAGTACAGCCCAAGCACTGCCCAGGTGCAGCGCGAGCCGCTGCTCATCGTGCCGTCGTGGATCATGAAGTACTACATCCTCGACCTGTCGCCGCACAACTCGATGGTGCGCTACCTGGTTGAGCAGGGCCACACGGTGTTCATGCTGTCCTGGCGCAACCCCGACGAGAGCGACGCGCTGCTCGACATGCAGGACTACCTGCAGTTGGGCATCTTCGACCCACTGGCGGCCGTCACCCGCATCACGGGCGGCGTGCCCATCCACACCGCCGGTTACTGCCTGGGCGGCACGCTGCTGGCCATCGCCGCGGCAGCGCTGGCGCGGCCGCAGGCAGTGCCAGGTGCCGAAGCGATCGCGCCGCTGGCCTCGATGACGCTGCTGGCCGCGCAGATCGACTTCCGTGACCCCGGCGACCTGGGTGTGCTGATCGACGACGAGCAGGTGGCGCTGCTGGAAGACCGCATGGCCGAGCGTGGCTTCCTCAGCGGCCAGCAAATGGGCGGCAGCTTCCAGTTCCTGCATGCACAGGAACTGCTGTGGTCGCGGCGTCTGCACAAGTACCTGATGGGCGAGCCCGACCTGCCCAACGACCTGATGACCTGGAATGCCGACGTCACGCGCATGCCAGCCACCATGCACAGCCATTACCTGCGCAGCCTCTATGTGCACAACGATCTGGCCGAGGGCCGCTACGTGGTCGATGGCGCGCCGGTGGCCTTGCACGACGTGCGGCTGCCGATCTTCGCCGTGGGCACGGTCAAGGACCATGTCTCGCCCTGGCGCTCGGCCTTCAAGATCCACCGGCTGGCGCACAGCGATGTGTGTTTCGTGCTGACCAGCGGCGGCCACAACGCCGGCATCGTCAGCGAACCCGGCCATGCCCATCGCTCGTACCAGTTGATGTCGAGCCGCGGTGACGACGCCCAGCTCGATGCCGACGCCTGGCAACGCCGGGCGCCACATTTCGAGGGATCGTGGTGGCCGGCCTGGCATGACTGGCTGATCGCGCAGGGTGGCGGCAAGCGGGTGGCGGCGAGCCAGCCGCCCAGCACGCCGGCACTGGGGCCGGCGCCGGGGCGCTACGTACAGCAGCGTTACCCGGACTGAACGCCGGAAACCAGTAGCGCTGGACGGGCCGCAGCAGGCCGAATCAGGCTCGGCATGCCGCGGCGACGCTCAGCGCTTCGCCAGCACGGTGCCGCGATCGGCGAAGCCTTGCGTCCGCCCAGCCGGGCGGAAGTCGTAGGCCTCGGCGTACAGCGCCGCGTACTCGCCGCTCTGGCGCGAGCGGATCAGCTCGGCGACCACCTGGGCGCGCAGCAGCGTCGGCACGGCTGGCTCCAGATAGGCTTCGTCGAAGCGGGCCATCTGGCCGGTGCGCTTGGCGTGGCTGGCATCGGCCCGCACCTCGGCGCGGCTGAGCGTGGGCTGGGCCTGGGACATCCAGCTGTCGGACGTCGCTTCTTGCGCGGCGGCGGCGGTGGTCATCGTCACGAGGACCGTCATCAAGATCGTCTTCATTGCAGTCTCCTGGTTGAACACCGTCGCAACATGCTGGCGGCTGAGTGCAGATTAGGTTTCGACCTGCTGCTTGACCATTGCACGCCGGTACTAAACGCGGCCCTATGCCCTGGGTTCAGCATCACGGTGCGGCAAGCCACGTGCTGCGACAGTGCGGCCCGCCAGCGGCTGGACAGCGGCGGCTGCACAAGCAAGAAGGGCCGCAAGCCTGGGCTTGCGGCCCTTGGGTTGGCGCCGTTCAAGGCGCCGTCTCGATGCCGCTCGATCAACCGCCGAGCCGTGCCGGCTTCTGCGCCGGTGTGGCCGCAACCGCCTTGGTCGTCACTGACGCCAACTGCCGATCACAGCCGTTGTCGACGCAGGCAGTGGCCGGGCCCGCCGGCACCAGCAGCGGCCCGGCGAAAACGGGTCCGGGTTGAACTGTCTCGAACAAAGCCACCACGCCTGACAGCAACGACGCCGTGGTGACCAGGGCGACCAGCGTCAGCGCCGCACGCTGGCGTTTTGTCGAGGCCTGGTAAGGTTTGGTCTGGGCTTGATGCATGACGCACTCCTCGTGCTGCCAGGGCTTCGCGGTGCGCGCTGCCCCAGCCTGGGTTGAAGTCAGCGGCGCTGAGTTGGCGCCGCGCTCGGTGACGGACCGGGCCAGCGTGCCACCCGGCTTGAGGTTCCAAGAATTCATCGCTTCCTCCTTCGTTGGTGAGCTGTACAGACGGTGCGCGAACGGCTGCGGCCAGGTGCGCCGTCGGGTCCGCACTCGGATGCCGATGCAGCGATCGACATGGGCGCAGTCTTGGCCAACATTGCCGCGCCGACCATTCGCCATCCGGGTTAGCTGGCGACCTAAGCCCTCCGGCCTACCCCCCAGGACTACGACCCAAGTGCTAGAGACAGGCCGCTGGCGCAGTGCTACTGTGATTCAAGCGTCGAACCGAGGGGGGTGACATGCAGGTGCTTTTTGTCGATGACCACGAAGTGATCTGGAGCGGCATGCGTGGTGTCGTCGAACATCTGGCGCTGCAACGGCAGCCGCAGACAGCCTTTGCCTGGCAGTGCTGCCGCGACGTTGAGACCGCCTGTGCGCTGCCGATCGACACGCTGGACCTGGTGCTGCTCGACTACCACCTGCCCGGCATTTCAGGCCTCGAAGCCATGCGTCGGCTGAGCGAGCGCTTCGAGTCTGCGCCGGTGGTCATCGTCTCCGGCGACCAGCGGCCTGCAGTGATACGAAGCGCGATCGAAGCCGGTGCCGCCGGCTATGTGCCCAAGACCATGCCCGAGCCGGAGATGGTCGCCGCGCTGGCGCTGGTGATGGCCCATGGCATCTACCTGCCGCCCATTGCCTTGCTTGAGCTTGAGTCCGCGGCCGACGGCGGCCATGGCCATGTCAGCAGCGATGCGCTGACCGGCTACATCACCGCCGAGTTGTCGCCCCGGCAGCGCGAGGTGTTTGCCCGCGCGCTGCGCGGCAAGCCGAACAAGATCATCGGCCGCGAGCTGGGCATCGCCGAGGGCACGGTCAAGGTGCATCTGGCGATGGTCTACCGGGCGCTGGGCGTGCGCAACCGCACCGAAGCGATGTACCGGGTGATGTCGGCCAATGCCGTCGAAGCGATGGCCCGGCTATGAGTTCGGCGGCAGTCATCGCCGAGCAACAACACCATGCCGATGCGCTCGATCGCCGGCGCTTGCAGCTGGTGGTGGCGCAGGCCTCGCCTTTGCTGCCGCAGATTCTGGCCACCAGTCTGGTCATCGTCGCGCTGAGCTGGGGCTTTGTGCCCTGGCCCTTGCTGCTGGGCTGGCTGTTGGCGGTGCCGCTGGTGCGTCAGCTGCGCGTGCACTGGCTGCGCCGCTGGTCGTTGGATACCACCGTGCCGGTGCGCCAGCGTATGCCGGCCATCATCGCCTCCAGCGCAGTGTTTGGCAGCACCTGCGGCGCAGCATCGCTCTTCATGCTCTGGCTCGGCCATGACCGTGACGCGCTGCTGACGATGATCATGATGTCCTGGGCGGCTGGCGCGGTATCCACCACAGCGCCGCTGCTGGGCAGCTACCTGATGTACTCGGCCTGCCTCTATGTGCCGGCGGCGCTGATGTGGCTGATCGATGACTCGCCGCTGGCGCTCGCCGTCACCGCGCTGATCTTGATGTTCGCCGGTGTGCAGTACCGCTTTGCCAAGCAGAACGCCGCCGTCTTCGAAGAGTCGTTCCGCATCCGCCGCGACAACGAGATCCTGGTGCAGCAGCTGGGCGCCGCACGCGACCGCGCCGAATCCGCGGTGCGCGCCAAGAGCCGCTTTCTGGCCGCCGCCAGTCACGACCTGCGCCAGCCCCTGCATGCGCTGACGCTGCAGAGTGGCCTGCTCGCGCTCGATCCTCGCGCCGACAACGTGCCGCGCATCGTGGGCGAGCTGTCGACGTCGATCGACTCGCTCGGCCGCCTGCTCGACTCGCTGCTCGACATCTCCAAACTGGATGCCGGCGTCGTCACGGTGTCGCGCAGGCGCATCGTGCTGGCGCGCTTGTTCGCCCAACTGGTGCAGTCGCTGCAGCCGCAGGCCGAGCAAAAGGGCCTGAAGCTGCGCCAATCTTGCGCCCCTGATCTGGTGATCGACAGCGACCCGCTGCTGCTCGAGCGGCTGCTGCGCAACCTGCTGGACAACGCACTGAAGTACAGCGACCACGGCGAGATCTGGCTGACAGCCAGCGGCGATACCCTGCTTGAGCTGAGCGTGCGTGACAGTGGGCGCGGCATCCCCGCCGAGGCGCAGCAGCAGGTCTTCGAGGAGTTTTACCAGTTGCCGGATCCGACCCTCGGCGCTGGGCCCGGTCATGGCCTGGGTCTGGGCCTGGCGATCGTGCAGCGCTTGGCCGCGCTGCTCGAAATGCCGCTGCAACTGCAGTCGGCGCCGGGCGTGGGCACGACGGTCAGCCTGCAGGTCCCGCGGGCCGCGCCGGCGCTGGAAGAGACCGCTGCGCCGCAGCCAGGCGGCCCGTCGCTGCGCGGCTTGAAGGTGCTGCTGGTCGACGATGAGCCCGCCATCCGGCACGCCACCCGCGCCGTGCTCGAACATTTCGGCTGCACCACCTTTGAAGCCGGCAGCAGCGAGCAGGCACTGGCGCAAGCCCGGCAGCAGCCACCCGACCTGGTGCTGGCCGACTACCAGCTCGGTCATCAGGACACCGGCATCGAGACCGTGGCGCGGTTGCGCGAGCTGCTGCCCGGCCTGCCGGCCGTGCTGGTCACCGGCGACACCGCCACCCATCGATTGCGTGAAGCCGAGCGCAGCGGCCTGCTGCTATTGCACAAGCCAGTGACGGTGGCGCGGCTGGGCAGCGCGCTGCAGGCGGCGCTGGACAGCCGCGCCGATCCGCCGGCGGGAGACCAACGATGATTGGTTCTGATGTTGTCGCCCTCGCGTCGGCTGGCACGCCGGCACCAGCCCCGGCCAACGCTGCGGCAACCGAAGGCGAGGCGGCGACCCCGCCGATCGCAGGCGACGACCTTTGCCACCACCGGCGTGGCGCCCGGCGTTGGCGCTTGTCGCAGCCGGCCGAGGCGCTGGCGCAGCGACTGGTCGATCCAGGCGCCGCAGCGCAATCGGTCGACTGTGATCT
>JBBQZM010000150.1:0-9212 GCA_038207685.1 Burkholderiales bacterium | reverse complement strand
GCGCCTTGTGCAGCGGCTGGGTGAGTTGCAGCGCATCGCTGGCGCGGGCAGGCCGCAGCACTGTGGCGTCGCGGCTGGGTAGGGAAGGGTCGGGGGCCTGCTGCGCCATGGGGTCTCCTGCGGCGCACTCTAGGGTGGGGGCCCAGTGCCCTCAATCGTCCATTTCGACGATGTTGGCCAGCGCCCGGCTGCTGTCGCGCCAGCGCTGAGTGGCAACCGACGCCACCGTCGACAGCCAGCGGGTGGCGATGAAGGCCAACAGCGCAGATGTCTTCATCAAGGTCTGCATGCCGCGTTTTGCGGTACAGGCCGTCCGCCGCGCCGCCGAAATCGGCTGGAAGCCGCAGCCGTACCTGGCCACGGTGTCGACCTCGGCCAGCGCGGTGCTCAAGCCCGTGGGCTTTGAGTCTGGCCGGGGCAGCATCTCGTCGACGGTCCTGCGCGATCCGTCGGATCCGGCGATCCATGGCAGCCAAGCCGACCAGGACCATGCGGCGACGATCCGCCGGTTTTATCCCGGTGGCGGCCCGACCGACAACTTCAACGTCATCGGCTACACCATCGCCCAGGCCAAGGTGTTTGTGCTGCGCCAGGCCGGCGACCAGCTGACCTGCCAACATCATGCGCATGGCCGCTGGTCTGAACCTGCCGCTGCCTATGCTGGCGCCCGGCATCGTGGTGCGCACCTCGCTGCAGGACTTTCGGCCGGTAGCGCAACTGCAGCTGACGCGTTTGGTCGGCCAGCGCTTCGAGCGCTTCGGGTCGCTCATCGCGCCTTGACCCGCGTGCTGGTCAGCAGTTCGAAGGGTTGTTCGGCCAGCACCTGACCGTTGATGCGCAAGTCCAGCGCATGCGCGCCGGGGTGGTAGGTGCGGGTGGTGATCAGCCGCATCGGGTGCAACTTCTGCAGCGCACGGGTCTCGCCCGGCGCCAACTCGATCAACCAGCCCTTGAACACCTTGGCGGTGCGGTGGCCGGCGGCCTTGACATGGTGCACCGCGTAGTCGATGGCCAGGCGCTGCGTCTGGCGCGCGCTGCTGTGCAGCGTGATCTGCAGCAACAGGCTGTCGCCCAGCCGGATGTGTGCGGGTGACAGCCGCAGCGTGGCCTGCCCGGCAAACGGCTGGCCCAGGCCCCAGGCCGCCAGCACGGCCGAATCACCCTGCTTGATCAGGCCGCGGCTGGCATGGCGCAGCAGCGCCCGGCGTTCGGTGCTGGCCTCGGGCAAATGCTCGGCCAGCCAGTGAGCGATCAAGTCCGGATGGTCCTTGGCGATGTCGTTGAGGTGGTTGGCCACACTGCGTCGCACATAGGCGCTGGGGTCATCCTGCAGCCGGCGCAGCAGTGGCAGCGTGGGGGCGGGATCGGCCACCAGCGCTTGCAGCCGCAGGCCCCAGGGCAGGCGTGGCCGGCTGCCTTCGCTGACCAGACGGCGCACATGGGCGCTGGGGTCGTCCACCCAGTGCGCCAGCGTGGCCAGGCTCAGCGCCGGGTGATGCACGATGAAGGGCCGGATGGCGAACTCGGCGCTGAAACGCTGGGTCATCGCCTGCAGCGCCCGCAGGCCGCGCGCAGGATGCCGTTCTGCGGCAATCAACGCCACGGCCTCGGTCAGCGGCCAGACCGGCCAACCGGCCACGCCGGCGTCGCTGGTGCGCAGGCTGGCCAGGTCATCGCCCTCGCCGGGCGGGCCCAGGCTGGCCTCCAGCACGCCGACCGCCTGATCGGCGTCGGCTGGCAACACCGCCACCAGCGCGTGGGCGATCTGCATCACGCGGGCCTTGAGTTCGCCAGCCTCCAGGCCGCCAAGCGCTTGCGTAGTGAAGCCAGCACGGTCGAAGCCGGACCAGACGCGCGCCAGGTGCCGGCCGATGGCTTGCACCTGCTTGGCATTCATCAGGTGCTTGAAGGCTTCGGCCATGTCTGAAGCATAAGTGCGATGGACAAGCCTCAAAGCCGTGCGCTACGCACCAACAGCGTGCCAAACCGCGAGGCCTATGCGCGTATTTGGTGCCTCTTTGATGCACCAAACTAGGCATGCCGATTGCTTGCTTTGGTGCAACTTGTGCTGCCGTGGTGCGCTTTTGCCCCGGTGCCGCCTGCACCGAAAGATCGAGGAGCCCTTTCCCCATGGATCAAGTCAAGCATGGCACCGATGCCTTGTTCATCCTGCTGGGTGCCATCATGGTGCTGGCGATGCACGCCGGCTTTGCGTTTCTCGAACTGGGCACGGTGCGCAAGAAGAACCAGGTCAATGCGCTGGTGAAGATCCTGGTCGACTTCGCGGTGTCGACCATCGCCTACTTCCTGGTCGGCTACAGCGTGGCCTACGGCGTCACCTTTTTCACCGGTGCCGAGGCGCTGGCGGCGAAAAACGGCTACGAACTGGTCAAGTTCTTCTTCTTGCTGACCTTTGCGGCGGCGATTCCGGCCATCGTTTCGGGTGGCATCGCCGAGCGTGCACGCTTTGGCCCGCAACTGATCGCCACGGCGGTGCTGGTCGGGCTGATCTACCCGCTGTTCGAGGGCGTGGTCTGGAACCAGCAGTTCGGCCTCCAGGGCTGGATCAAGGCCGTCACCGGCGCCGAGTTCCATGACTTTGCCGGCAGCGTGGTGGTGCACACGGTGGGCGGCTGGATCGGCCTGGCGGCGGTGCTGCTGCTCGGCGCGCGCGCCGGCCGCTACCGCAAGGACGGCATGGTGAGTGCGCACCCGCCGTCGTCCATCCCCTTCCTGGCGCTGGGCTCCTGGATCCTGGCGGTGGGCTGGTTCGGTTTCAATGTGATGAGTGCCCAGACCATCGACAAGATCAGCGGCCTGGTAGCCGTCAACTCGCTGATGGCCATGGTCGGCGGCACCCTGGTGGCCACGCTGATGGGCCGCAACGACCCCGGCTTTGCCTACAACGGCCCGCTGGCCGGCCTGGTGGCAGTGTGCGCCGGCTCCGATGTGATGCACCCGATTGGCGCGCTGGCGGCGGGTGGCATCGCCGGCGCGATCTTCGTCTCGATGTTCACGCTGACGCAGAACAAGTGGAAGATCGACGACGTGCTGGGCGTCTGGCCGCTGCACGGCCTGTGCGGCGCCTGGGGCGGCATCGCCTGCGGCATCCTCGGCCAGCCAGCGCTGGGCGGGCTGGGCGGTGTCAGCTTGGGCGCGCAACTGATCGGCACGCTGCTGGGCGTGGCCTGGGCCTTGATGGGCGGCTTTGTGGTCTACGGCGTGTTGAAGGCGGTGATGGGCTTGCGGCTGACGGCCGAGGAGGAATTCACCGGCGCCGACCTGTCGATCCACAAGATCGGCGCCACGCCCGAGCGCGAGGTCAGCTGGTAAGCCTGTCGGGCTGGCCGTAGAACAGGCGCCTTCGGGCGCCATTCTTCTGCCTTTGAGGCAGGCGGTCAGGCTGTAAAGTGGCCCGACCATGCCCTACATCCGCCGCAATGCCGAAGGCAGCTTGATCAGCCTGCACCGCGAGGCCGAGCCTGAAGTGCCCGACTTTCTGCCCGACGAGCATCCCGAGGTGCAGGCCTTTGTTGGCCGCGGCGGCGGCTTTGAGCAACTCGACGCTGATTTCATCCGCGTGCTCGAAGACCTGATCGACTTGCTGATTCGTCAGCGCGTGATCAATGCCACCGACTTGCCGGCCGATGCCCGCAAGAAGCTCTTTGCCCGCAAGGGCCGGCGCAGCCCCACGGCGCTGGGCGAGCTCAACCTGCTGGGCGAGCGATCGGAACTTGACGGCAGCCCGGCGCCCGATTTCGACGGCCTGCGGTCAAGCTGAAGCGCCGCGGCCACACGGGGCCAGGCGCGCCTGCCGCACGCATTCAGCCCAGCCGCACCGGCAGCGCCGAAAAGCCGCGAAAGCGCACCCGCGCGTCGCGCACCGGCGGGCCCGCCAGATCCAGCTGCGGATAACGCCGCGCCAATGCACCCAGCGCGATACGCGCCTCCAGCCGGGCCACGTTCATGCCGGCGCAGGCATGGGCGCCATGGCCGAAGGCCAGGTGGTGGTTGGGCTTGCGCGCCAGGTTCAGCCGCTCGGGCCGCTCGAATACCGCCGGATCGTGGTTGGCGGCGCCCACGCCCAGGGTGATGAAGTCACCGGCGGGCAGGGTCAGTTCGCCGAGTGACAGCGGCGCCGCGAGTTGGCGGTTGTTCAGTTGCAGCGGGCTCTCGAATCGCAGCAATTCTTCAACCGCAGTGCCGATCAGCGCTGGTTCGGCCACCAGCCGTTCCCAGGCCTCGCGCTGCACCAGCATGGCGTGCACACCGTTGGCTATCAGGTTGGTGGTGGTCTCGTGGCCTGCGTTGAGCAGGAAGATGCAGTTGTGCAGCAGCTCGATCTCGCTCAGACGCTCGCCGTCGACCTCACCCTGGATCAAGCGGGTCAGCACGTCGGCCTCGGGGTCACCCGGCTGCGCCCGGCGCTGGGCGACCAGGCCGCGCAGCTGCGCACAGAAATCGGTGACGGCGGCATGGCCGCGTGCCAACACCTCGGCCGACGGCGCGGGCTCCAGCGCTGACAGGATGGCCAGCGACCAGTCGCGCAGCGGCGCCCGATCGGCACTCGGCACATCCAGCAGGTTGCCAATCACCTCGACCGGGATCTCGGCGGCGAAATGAGCGATCAGGTCGGGCGCGCTTTGATCGGCCAGGCGGTCCAGCAGATGATCAACCAGCCGCGTCACGCCGGTCTCCATGCGCTGGATGGCGCGCTGGTTGAGTGCGCCCATCAGCAATCGGCGCACACGGGTGTGCAGCGGCGCGTCGTTGAACACCAGGCTGGTGGTGTGGTGTTCGTAAAGTGGCGTGCCCGTGCCGAACTTGGGCGCAAATTCAGCCCGCTTGTCAGAGCGGGCCTGTGGCGCACGGTAGACCGTGCTGACATCGGCATGCCGCGTCAGCAGCCACTGGCCGGGCGCCAGCGCATGCACCGGATGGTGGCGACGCAGTGCGTCGTAAAAAGGGTAGGGGTTGTCAACGAAGCCGGCCGGCGGCTGCGCCAGGCTGAAGCTGCGCAGCGCCTCGGCGTCGAGAGGGGTCTGGTCGAACACGGGGCGCTCAGCTTTCCGGCGTGTCGAAGCGGCCGCCGCGGCCGGCGCCGGCCTTGAATCGCGCCGCACCGGCCAGACCTTCGGCCTGCAGTGCCGCCCAGCCGCCGGCGCCTTCGCGTTGTAGCGCGTCGGCCATTGGCAGTGCCCATTGCGCCAGCGCTGAGGCTCGGTCAGCGTTCATGCAGGTCTGGGGAAAACCGGCGATCTGGCGTGCCAGCACCAGTGCCTCGCCCAGCGCCTGGCCGTCATCCACCATCCGGTTGGCCAGGCCGAAGGCCAGCGCCTCATCGGCCGCCACCGGCCGACCGGTCAGTATCATGTCCAGCGCGCGGGCCTGGCCAACAATCCGCGGCAGCCGCACCGTGCCGCCGTCGATCAAGGGCACGCCCCAGCGCCTGCAGAACACGCCAAAGACCGCGCTGCGGGCCACCACACGCAGGTCGCACATCAGCGCCAGCTCCAGCCCGCCGGCCACCGCATAACCTTCCACCGCAGCGATCACCGGTTTGCTGAAATGCAGCCGCGTCGGCCCCATCGGACCGGGGCCGCTGCCATCGGCCAGGGCGCGGCTGCGCCGCTCACCGCTGGCCACCGCGGCGAGGTCGGCGCCGGCGCAGAAATGCCCGCCGCCGCCGGTGAACACCGCCACGCGCAGCGCAGCATCGGCCTCAAAGCGCTCGAAGGCGGCGTACAAGGCCTCGGCTGTGGGTGCGTCTACCGCGTTGCGGCAGCCCGGCCGATGAAGGGTGATGGTCGCAATCACGCCCTCCTGACTGAACTGCACTGATTCGTCGTCCATGCGGTCTCCTGTTGGGGCCAGTGGCTAGAACAGCCCGGTGATGCGGCCGTCGGCTGTGACATCGATTCGTGTGGCTCCCGGTACGCCAGGCAAGCCCGGCATGCTCAGCACCTCGCCGCAGACCATCACCACAAAGCCGGCGCCTGCGGACAGCCGCACCTCGCGCAGATCCAGCACATGGCCGCTGGGCGCACCGCGCAGGCTGGCATCACTGGAAAACGAGTAGGGCGTCTTGGCGACGCAGATCGGCAAGTGGCCAAAGCCCTGGTCTTGCAACTGCTGCAGGCGCTGGCGTACCGCGGTGGTGGTGCGCACCTCGGCCGCGCCATACACGGTAGTGGCCAGTTGCCGCAGCTTGTCCCACAACGGAGTGGCATCGTCATAGCTGAAGCGCGGCGCGGGCGGCTCACCAGCGGCCTTCTCGACCACCGCCTGGGCCAGCGCCAGCGCGCCGGCGCCGCCGTCGGTGTAGTGGGTGGCCAGCACCACCGGAAGATCGGGCTGCGACAGCGTCTGTTGCAGCCACTGCAGTTCGGCCGGGTTGTCGCCGGCAAAGACATTGATCGCCACCACGCAGCGCTGGCCGAAGCCCTGGCGCAGGTTGTGCAGGTGGCGCTGCAGATTGGCCAGGCCGCGCTGCAGTGCCGGCTGGTCGTCGCGGCCCAGCTCGGCCAGCGCCAGACCGCCGTGGTACTTCAGCGCCCGCAGTGTGGCTACCAGCACCACCGCTGCCGGTTGCAGCCGCGACTGCCGACACAGGATGTTGATGAACTTCTCGGCGCCCAGGTCGGCGCCGAAGCCGGCTTCGGTGACTACGTAGTCGCCCAGCTTCAGCGCGGCGCGGGTGGCGATCAGCGAGTTGCAGCCATGGGCGATGTTGGCAAACGGCCCGCCGTGGATCAGCGCCGGGTTGTGCTCCAGCGTCTGTACCAGGTTGGGTTGGATGGCGTCGCGCAGCAGCGCTGCCATCGCGCCATGTGCCTGCAGTTCGCGCGCGCGTACCGGCCGGCCGTCCGCTGTGCTGGCGACCACGATCTCGCCCAGCCGATACCGCAGGTCGGCCAGCGAATCGGCCAGGCAAAGCACGGCCATCACCTCGGACGCGGCCACGATGTCGAAGCCGTCCTGCCGCGGGTAGCCGTTGGCTGGGCCGCCCAAACCAACGGTCACCTGGCGCAGCGCCCGATCGTTCATGTCAGCCACCCGCTTCCAGACGATGCGCCGCTGGTCGATGCCCAGCGCGTTTCCCTGGTGCATGTGGTTGTCGATCAGCGCGGCCAGCAAATTGTGGGCCGAGGCCACGGCGTGGAAGTCGCCGGTGAAGTGCAGGTTGATGTCCTCCATCGGCACCACCTGCGCCAGGCCGCCGCCGGCCGCACCGCCCTTCATGCCAAACACCGGCCCCAGCGATGGCTCACGCAAACAGACCAGGGCCCGCTGGCCCAGGCGGTTCAGCGCGTCCCCCAGGCCGACCACGGTGGTGGTCTTGCCTTCGCCCGGCGGCGTGGGGCTGATCGCGGTGACCAGCACCAGCCGGCCGTCGGGTCGGTCTTGCAGGTAGGCCAGTGCCTCGAACGACAGCTTGGCCTTGGTGCGGCCATAGGGCTCGATCATGTCGGGCGCCAGATCCAGCTGCGCCGCGATCTCGGCGATCGGCTTCAGGCGAGCGGCTTGGGCGATCTCGAGGTCGGAGGGCATGGCGGGTGTCCTGTTGGGCGGCTCGCTGCGGCAAGCTTGGCGCGGACGCTGCAGCTCGCACCAAGGCGACTTTGGGCACAGCGATTTTGGGCCAGGCGATATTTGGGCCAGGCGATTTCTGGGCCAGGCGATTTCTGGGCCAGGCGATTGTGCCGCCGCCGCCGCCGCCGCCGCGCCGCCCGGCCTCGGACGTTCAGCCCGCCAGCAGGGCGCGCACGCGTTCGAGCCGGCCACGCACCTCGGCAGCCACTTTGGCCACCTCAGCATCGTCGGTCATCTGCATGACGGCCACCGGATCCATGAAGCCCACCGTCTGCGAGCCATCGGCCTCCTCACGCACCACCACGTTGCAGGGCAGCAGCAGGCCGATGTCGGGCTGGGCTTGCAGGGCGCGCAAGGCCAGCGGCGGGTTGCAGGCGCCGAGGATGCGGTAGGCCGGTACGTCGACGTTCAGCTTGGCCTTCATCGTCGCCTGCACGTCGATGTCGGTAAGCACGCCAAAGCCCTCGGTCTTCAAGGCCTCGGTCACCCGGGCCACGGCCTCGCCGAAATTCGCGCCGGCCAGCCGGCAGTAGAAGCCGTAGGCAGCGCCGTCGGCAGTTGGGGAAGTTGCGGAAGTGGACATGGGGTCTCCTGGTTGTCGGCGGTGCGCGGTCAAAGCCTCGCACCGTGATCCATCAGCGATGGCGCATGTTGATTCTGCACCCCGAAGGCCATGCGGCGGCGGCACAGCGCTGTTAACCTCGTTGTCCGCTATCAAGGAGCCCCATGTTCACCGGCATTGTTCAAGGCGTGGCCCGGGTGGCCGCCATCACCGACCGCCCTGGCTTGCGCAGTTTTGAGCTGGCCTTTCCCGAGGGCTTCGACAGCGGTCTGGAGATCGGCGCCAGCGTGGCTTGCGACGGCGTGTGCTTGACGGTGACCGCTCTGCCAGCGCCGGGCCGGGCCCGCTTCGATGTGATGCAGCAGAGCCTGGGCCTGACCACGCTGAGCATGGTGGCCGAGGGCAGCCCGATCAACGTCGAGCGCGCCGCCAGGGATGGTGCCGAGATCGGCGGCCACCCGATCAGTGGCCATGTCGATTGCCAGGGCCGCTTGCTGGCCATCCGCCAGCCTGAGAACAACCATGTGCTGCGCATCGAGGTGCCCGCCAGCCACATGCGCTATGTGTTCGCCAAGGGCTACATCGCCATCAACGGCGCCAGTCTGACGGTGGCCGAGGCCGATCGCCGCGAGCGCTGGTTCGAGGTCTGGCTGATCCCCGAGACGCTGCGCATGACAACCTTCAGCCACAAGCAGGTCGGCGAAACACTGAACATCGAGATCGAGCGCAGCACCCAGGTGCTGGTCGACACGGTGCGCGACGCGCTCGATGAACGGCTGGGCCCGCTGCTGCCGGCGCTGGAGGCCATGCTGGCGCAGCAAGGGCGGTCGGTGGACGATCTGGGCGCGGTGATCACGTTGCCGCGTTGATGGCGGCTGGCGGCGGCTGACTCTGACGGTAGGTGGGTGACCGCCTTCGGCTCGTTGCTGACGTTCGCTCTCGATGGAAAAGCAGCCGCCAATTCAGTTTGGCGCGAGGCTGACGAGGCCGCCGGGCAACCGCATCCCTCCGTGTCCCCCAGGCCGGGCTCTGCCCGGCCTTCCTCCTTTACCTACGG
>JBBQZM010000149.1:0-9224 GCA_038207685.1 Burkholderiales bacterium | reverse complement strand
CTGCACGGCCGCAGGTTCCCGGCCGCGTGGGGGCCGCGCAATGCGTGTCTCTTCAGCAATGTCGGCCGCCATCGCCAACGAGACGCCGCCGAGGACCTGGATGCGCTCGGCCAGCGCGTCGACCAGTTCAACTTGCGCCTCGTAGTGCTTGTCGTACATCAGATGCAACTGGTTGAAGGTCGGACCGACGACCTGCCAGTGATGCTTCTTGTACATGTCCCGCAGTGTGATGGTGTCCGCGAGGACCTGATTGAGCATGCCTACGCTGGCCGCGGCCAAGGCCTGATCCATGCCATGGGGCATCGGAACGATGGTGCCGTAGTCCTGCGTCACCTGGGGCGATGACGCTGACTGGCGATGCATCGTCGGCTTGACAGCTGCATGCTCTTCGTTTGCGGGGCGCTGCCTGGATTTTCTCGCTGAGGTTTTCTTGGTGGCCATGGCGTGATGTGGTGATTGAACAGGAAGCCACACGGTGCAAGCCGCGCTCCTGCAGAAGCCGTCAAGGCGAAGCGGCAGTGAGTGCTGGCCCGGGAATGCCGCCTGCCAGATGCGGTAAGTTCCGCCCGGAGTGATCCCACGGCGTGAAATGTGTGATGGCCAGCTGCGGGAAGATGAAGTCAGGACGAACCCATGATGAAGACCTCATTGCTTTTAGCTGCCGCGGCACTGATCCTGGTGTCGATTCCGGGCTGTGCGGTCTGGCGCATTTCGCAATCTGCTGAGCTTGCTCGCCGTAGTCAAGCGTTTCAGATCACGCCGAGTGAACCCGCATTGCGATTGCTTGTGGTGGGGGACAGCACGGCTGTGGGAACGGGTGCGAGTTCGCCCGCGGCCAGCTTGGCCGGACTGCTGGCCGCGCGATTCCCCCGCTTGCTGATCGAGAACCGGGCCCAGGACGGTGCAAGCTTTGCCGACGTGACGACCCAACTGACCGGGGACAGCCAGTTCGACATGGTGCTGGTGCAGGCCGGCGGCAATGACGTCATCCGCCTGCGCGACATGGATGCCGTGGCGCGTGATATCGAGCGCGTTACCACGCTGGCACGCCAGCGTGCGCCGCTCGTGGTGCTGATGCCGGCTGGCAATGTCGGCAACGCACCGTTCTTCTTCCCGCCGCTGACATGGTGGATGACACAGCGCTCGCGGCAGCTGCACTCCCATGCGCGGTCCACTGCAGCGCGGTCCGGGGCGGTTTACGTCAACTTGTTCGAGGAGCGTGAAAACGATCCCTTTGCGCAACGGCGCGACTTGAATTCAAAGGACGGTCTGCACCCCAGTGACGCCGGCTACCGTGTTTGGCTGGATCAACTGATGCAGCAAGCCGACCTGCCACAACGCCTGGCGGCAGCAGTGCGGCCAGTGAGCTGAACGCTGTCGTTCGGGCCAAGCCACTCGACGGGTTTTCAGGTTTCAGATCGCCCGCGCTGTCCAGGGGTTTCCCTCGCTGCCGCCTGGGATTCGTATTCCTTGAGCCGGTTGTACAAGGTCTTCAAGCTGACTCCCAGCGTGGCAGCGGTCCGCTCCTTGTGGTGGTTGTAGTGGCGCAGCGTGGCCAACGTGAGCTGCTTCTCGGCCTGCGCCAGGCTGGTGCCGATGGGCATCGTGATGCTGTCGAGCGCCTCGATCGATGCGGCTGGAGCAGCCACGAACTGTGCATCGGCGGGCGCCCAGGCGGTCTGCGTCGAAGACGCTGCCGCAGGCTGCTGCGCGGTGCCAAGCGGCTCATCCCTCTCAGCGCCAGGAAGCCAGGTTTCGTCGATCTGGTCGCCTTGCGCCATCACATAGGCGCGCTGTACCGCATTGCGCAGCTCGCGCACGTTGCCAGGCCAGCGGTAGCGGCCCAGCTGGGCTACGGCCGCCGGCGTGAAGCGGCGCACATGTCCTTCTTTCTCACCCACGGTGGCCAGAAAGTGATGTGCCAGCAAGGCCACATCCTCCAGCCTGGCGCGCAGCGGCGGCAGGTCCAGCGGAAATACGTTCAGCCGGTACAGCAAGTCCTCACGCAGTCTGCCTGCGGCCACCGCCTTGAAGGGGTCCCGGTTGGTGGCGGCGATGATGCGCACATCGGCCTCCTGACTGGTGGTGCTGCCGACGCGCATGAAGCGAGAGGTCTCGAGCACACGCAGCAGCTTGACCTGCAACTCCACCGGCATCTCGGTGATCTCGTCCAGGAACAGTGTGCCGCCGCTGGCGCGTTCGAAGAAACCCGGGTGCATGCGCTCGGCGCCCGTGAAGCTTCCCTTTTCGTGGCCAAAAATCTCGCTCTCGATCAGGTTGGGGCTGATCGCGCCACAGTTGACCGCCAGAAACGGCCGCTTGCGCCGCCGGCTCAGGTCATGCACGGTCTGGGCGACGACCTCCTTGCCTGTGCCGCTTTCTCCGGTGATGAATACCGACACGCTGGTGCCGGCAACCCGGCTGATCTGCTCGTAGATACGGTGCATGGCGGCACTCTGGCCCCAGAGATGACCGAAGTGGCCGCTGCTGGCCAACTGCGCTTTCAGATCGGCGACCTCGGCGTTCAACGCCGCCGGCTTCATGATCCGCGACAACACGCCCTGCAACTGCTTCAGGTTGATCGGTTTGACCAGGTAGTCGGCGGCTCCCAATCGGAGTGCCTGGATCGATGTGTCGAGTGTGGCGTGGCCCGTGCACAGCACCACCTCGCTGTTGGCCACGAGCTGAGGGTCGGACAACAGGTCCATGCCGCTGCCGTCGGGCAACTGCAAGTCAAGGAGCAGGATGTCGGGCACCTGCAGCGCCAGCTGCCGCCTGGCGTCGCGCAGGCTGTGCGCCACCGCGACGGTGAACCGCTCGCTGGCGATAAGGTCGCGCAACGAAGCGGCAGAGGCGGCGTCGTCGTCGACGACCAGGGCGTGAGGCATGGGGCGAATCTCCGGAGGCCAGGCGATTGTGGTGCAGCCTGCCCGTCGTGAGTTTCGTCACATTGCGGCATCCAGAACGGCATGCGTTTCCGATGCGTGTGCTCCATCAGTCCTGCCGACACGGCCTTGCAGCCATTTGCCCAACCGGGCAGCCGCAATGTCCCAACTCCGGCCCGCACCCCAGGCATTGGCGTGGCCACCACGGGCAGCCCCGCGCCCAGGGCTTCGAGCACGCTCAGCGGCACATCTGTTGGCGGCGTGGCGCTTTTGACAAACGGCAGCAGCGCCACGCGCCAGCGCGACATCAACGCGGGCAGCAGCCGCTGGGGCTGCTCGCCCAGCCAGTGCAGGTTTGGCCGGCGTGGCAAGGCCTGCAGGTCGAGATTCAGCACCGGGCCGACGAGGACGATGTGCCACTGCAGCTTGGCGCGGGCCACGGCGCTGGACACGGTGAACCGGCTTTATGGCCTGCAATTGAATGCTTTCGAACGCGACGGCTTCTTTGCCCGCCACGCTGAAAAGGTCGAGCAGTTGAAGACGTCCGAGGACGTGGTGGTCTCGCGGGTGGGACGCGACCTGTACGAAAAATTCTTCCGTGGCTACACACGCAAGCAATGGAGACTGGACCCCAGCGAACTCGACGCCAGTGTCACCGCACGCGTGCCCACGCGCACGACGCGTGACGACCGTTACTTCACAGACACCTACCAGGCCATGCCGCTGCACGGCTACACACGCATGTTCGAACCCTTGCTGGCGCACCCGAACATCCACGTCATGCTGGGCATTGACTACCGTGATGTGGTGACCCTCGTGCCATGGAAGAAGATGGTCTACAGCGGGCCGATCGACAGCTTCTTCGACCATCGCTACGGCAAGTTGCCCTACCGCAGCCTGGCCTTCGAGCATGTCACCGTGCAACCGCCGGCTGGGCAAAGCCTGGTCAGGCGGTGGGCACCGTGAACCACCCCAACGACCATCTGTTCACCGGGTCACGGAATTCAAACACCTCACCGGGCAGTCGCACGGGTCGACGTCGTTGGTCTACGAATATCCGCAGAGCGAAGGCGACCCGTATTACCCGGTACCGCGCGCCGAAAACACGACGCTCTTTCGACGCTACGAAGCCGAAGCCGAGGCACTCAGCGACGTGACCTTCGTCGGACGCTTGGCCAGCTACCGCTACTACAACATGGACCAGCTGGTCGGCCAGGCACTGACCACGTTCAAGCGAATGGTGGGGTCGGGGGCTGGTTCGCGCCGCTGATGCCCTTCAGGAACACGTTGACCAGGTCGGTGCGCGGGAAGCCAGCGGCATGCCCAGCCGCCACACCTGCGTCCACAGGCGACCCGTGCGGGTGACCTTGCCCAGGCCGGTGGCCGGCGCGCCGTTGAGCAAGCTACGCCGTCGCAAGCTGGCCGTGGAGTAGGCACCGATCACCCGCTCGGTGCCCGCGGTCAGGCAGCTGATGGGAACCTCGAGTGCCAGTGTGCCGACGTTCTACCCTTCCAGGTCGTTGTTGTTGCCGCCCACCTCTGCGCCCAGCGGGTTCAGGTTGCACACGCCGAAGGCATTGCCCACGGCGATGTGGAAAGGCTCCTGGCGCTGGCCCACGAAGACGCAGAAAGCTTGGACTGCCCGGCGGATGGGTGGAAAACCGAACCAGGGCAGGAACGATCTGACCGTTCCCGCCATGAACCTCGGGTGTGCTGCACCGCACTAACGAATCGGCGCGGTGTGACTACTCGGGCGTGCGCTGGCTTCGGGTGAGGTCGTCGACAACTTTGTCGCTGGCCTCTTCGACACGTTCTTGCGCGTCGCCCAGCTTCTTCTGCGCTTTGCCTTGAACCTCTTTGGCCGTGCCCTTGACACGCTGGGCAGGGCTGTCGACGACCTCCCCGGCTTTGCGCTGCACGGTGCCGACAGCCTCTTTGACGGCACCCTTGACTTGGTTGGAATTCATGTGGTGTGCTCCTGTGACGGCGGGTCTGAAAAACCGGCTCTCGCCGGGACAATGGAATGCTCGTGGGGTGTCAACGCCCGGCTTGTTTCGGCCGATGCGCACGACCGCTGGCTGGATGTCCGCACGTGGTCAACGGGCGGCTTCATGACGCGCTGTCGGACAAGAAAATCTCGACCTGCCGGTTGGCCGCCCGGCCGACATCGCTGTCGTTGCTGGCCACCGGCTCGCGTGAACCGCGACCCTGCACGACGACCCGTTCATTCAGTACGCCGCGCGAACTGAAGTAGTCACGCACAGCCAGCGCGCGATCACGCGACAGCGGCTCGTTGAAGCACCGCGCCGCGTCCCGCGTTGCCGCCGCTGACGCTGCCCGGTACCGCGCCGGCCACGGCGCCAACGCCGGCACCCTGCGCCGTGCCGCGCAGGCGGTCATTCATTTTCTCGCAACCGGTGCTGAAGACGGCAGCGCCGGCCGGCCCTGCGGCGCACCACAGTCGACGGCCAGGCCCGTCGAGAAACCAACCGATCCGCGGGACGGGCGACGGGGTGAGATTCGACGGCATGACGAAAACTCCGGTTGAAAGTGGGAAGTCAGAGGATTCACCGTTCTCGTCACGCCGTCTGTTGTCTGCCGCGCATCGCGCTGGGTTCAGGGCAATTGAGGTGGTTCTGGCGGCTGATGGCGACGAGTGACGCTGCCGCCCAGTGGCCGTGCCAGATCGGCGAGCGCCTTCAACAGCTGCACCGGCGTGCCCGGTTTGCCCAAGTGCTGCTGGTAGCCCGCGGCGAGCGCCCGTTCGCGGTCTTCGAGGCCTGCGTACGCGGAGTACGCTAGGGCCGGCGTCAGCCCGCCCTGCGCGGCAGGTCGTGTGCGAAGCCGGCGCAGGAACTCGTAGCCGTCAACGCCCGGCATCCCGATGTCGCTCACGATCACGTCCGCAGCGAAGCTTTGCAGCGCAGTCAAGCCTTCCACAGCGCTGGCAGCCCGGCAAAGCTCGGCGCCGGCGCCATTTATGAGTTGGCCATTCACGTCGCGCATGTCGGCCTCGTCGTCGACCAACAGCACGCGCACACCGTCGAGTCGCGGCAGCGACTCAGTTTCAGTTTGCGGGCGGGGCGTATCGGCTGGCGCGAGGCCATCGGCACCGAACAGCGGCAGCGTGACGGTGAACATCGCACCGTGCCCACGGCCCGGGCTCTCCGCCCGCACCGTGCCCCCGTGCAACTCAACCAGGTGATTGACGATGGTCAAACCCAGCCCGAGCCCGCCGTGTCTGCGTGTGGACGAGCCGTCCTGCTGCCGAAACCGGTCAAACATACCGGGGAGGAAGTCGGGCTCGATGCCCTCGCCACTGTCCTCCACGGCCAGCTGCAGTTGGTCGTGGGCCTGGGTCAGGCTGACGCTGACTTGCCCACCTTGCGGTGTGAACTTGATCGCGTTGTTCAGCAGATTGGCCGTCACCTGCTGCAGCCGGGCTGCGTCACCCCACATCCAGTGGCTGCCGGGGCTCGAAACGGTGCGAAGGCCAACCCCTTTGGCTGTGGCTGCGGGCAGCGCAGAGTCAATCGCCGCAACGAGCACGCCGCCGAGATCCATTCGCTGTCGGTCCAGACGCAACTGCCCGGCCTCGACGCGGCCCATGTTCAGCAGGTCTTCGATAAGCTGACCTTGCAAGCGGGCGTTGCGCGAGATCGCAGCCAAGCCACGCTGCAAGGTGTTGGCATCTACTTCACCGCGCTGCAGCACCTGCGCCCAACCCAGCATGGCTGACAATGGAGTGCGCAACTCGTGCGAGACAGTCGCCAGGAAGTCGCTTTTGGCCTGGTTGGCGTGTGCAGCCGCAGTGCGTGCCGCCAGCGCGCTCGCAAGCATCTCCTCGCGTTCGCGTTGTTGGGTCAACCGGGCAGTGATGTCCTGGGTCAACTTCAAGAAACCAAGTTCCTCGCCGTGCGCGCCTCGCAATGCCGTCAGCACCACGGCGGCGTCGAAGGTGCTGCCGTTCTTGCGCATCCGCTGGCCTTCGCCCTTGAATTCGCGGTGCCTGACGGCCTGCGCCAGCTCAAAGGCCGGGCGGCCCAAAGCGGAGTCTTCCCTGGTGAACAGCCGCTCGAAGTGAGTGCCAATGGCTTCCTCGGCGCTGTAACCCATCATCGATTCGGCGCCAGGGTGCCAAGAAGACACGCGCCCGGCTGTGTTCAAGGTATAGATGGCGTAGTCCCGCACGCCTTCGACCAGAGCGCGCAGTTCAGCGTCCCGCGCCTGCAGTGCGTCTTGTACCCGGCTCAGGTCGCGTAGCATCTGACAAGGCCTGCAATTGATCGTGCTGGCGGTGCTGGCGGTGCTGGCGCAAGCGCACGCCAGCGGTCTGGCGCTGCGCGCTGCCGTCCCGCAATGATTTGAGGTAACCGACCGTGCGGCCCCGCGAATCCTGCAGTCGTGTCAGCGCGACATCGCGCAACATTTCCAATGCACGGGCCGTGTCGATTTTGATGGCGTCAGGTTCGCCGCGATGGTTGGCCAGGGTGCACATGAATGGGACGGGGCAAGCGGTGTTCCTTCCCTTCAGGAATGGCGTCACCCGCCGCTCGCGCGAACCCGGATACGAAGCGCATGACGCAATGCCGGCGCCCGTCCCCACGCCAAGGCGAGGCGATCAACCGGCGGCAAGTTGCAGTTCCCGTTCGTACTGACGCTGATTGCCCAAGGCCGCAACGAATCTGTGGGCGTCGTCGCTCTGCATTGGCTGCGACTCGCTCATCACCAGCGCTGGGTCGGATGCCTCGTCCGTCGACTGCGGCTGCACGCCGGACGCCCTCAGCAGCTCTACCCCCGCACGGCCAAGCACCAGCAGCGGCTTGCCATGCCTGTACTGCTCCTTCACGAAGTCCTGAACGTCGGCGTTCGTCGCCAACGTCGCGGTGGCGCCTTCCCCGTCAGGCAGCACGACGGCATCCCACAGCACCGAAGGCATGGCTTCGATGGTGGTCTCGATCTCGACCGGCTGCCCTTCGCTGCTCAGCACACGACCGAGCCGGGTGCCGACCACGCGCGGAACGGCGCCGAGCGGCCAGCAGGGCAACTCGCCGACCGACAGCCGCCATCTGTCCTGGCCGCGGGAACAGTAAGAGCGCGTCGGAAACCGCGACCTCACTCACCACCGGCGCAATGCCCAACTCGTCCAGCACCAGCGGCTGCGGCTCGGGCAGCGCGATGCCAAGCCCGTCGGCAACACCGCTGGCGAGTTGCAGGTCAACGTTCAGCAGCTGCGAAACCACGCGTGCGCGAATCGCCGGCACCGTCACGCGTGGGAGCTCGAAGCGGTAAGCGTTGATGATGTGGCGTTTCTCCACCGGCGTCTGGCTGCGCCAGAACAGCTGTGCCTGGCTGACGTGGTCGGCGAACTTCTCGGGTTTGCCGCGCAACTTTTCGATGGTCTTGTCGCTCTCGCCAGGGCCCGGCTGCGTCGTGCGCTGCGCAGCCGACACGAATCCCGCCATGCCGGCCTGGTAGGGGCACCCGCCACCCAGGCTGTTGGGTTCGTAGGCGACTTTGCCGCGGTGGATGGCCTGGCGGTGCATGCCGTCGCGCTGGTTGTTGTGCACCTGGGCGATGGGCGCGTTGACGGGAATCTCGTGGAAATTCGGTCCACCCAGGCGGCTGATCTGCGTGTCCAGGTAACTGTGGATGCGCCCCTGCAGCAGCGGGTCGTTGCTGAAGTCGATGCCCGGCACGAGGTGCGCCGTGCAAAAAGCCACCTGCTCGGTCTCGGCAAAGAAGTTGTCCGGATTGCGGTCGAGTGTCATCTTGCCCACCACGCGCAGCGGCACCAGTTCCTCGGGGATCAGTTTGGTGGCGTCGAGCACGTCGAAGCTGAATGTTTCCGCCTGCTCCGGCGTGAACACCTGCAAGGCCAGTTCCCATTCCGGGTACTGCCCCGATTCAATCGCCTCCCACAGGTCGCGGCGGTGAAAGTCCGGGTCGGCGCCGCAGATTTTGGCTGCTTCGTCCCAGACCAGCGAATGGGTGCCGGCCGTCGGCAGCCAGTGAAACTTGACAAATACGGCCTCGCCGTCGGCGTTGACCAGCTTGAAGGTATGGACGCCGAAGCCCTGCATCGTGCGGTAGCTGCGCGGAATGCCGCGGTCGCTCATCGCCCACAGCGTGTGGTGAATGGTTTCTGGCATGAGCGAGACGAAATCCCAGAACGTGTCATGCGCTGACGCCGCTTGCGGCATGCCGTTGTGCGGCTCGGGCTTGACGGCGTGGATCAGGTCCGGAAACTTCATCGCGTCCTGGATGAAGAATACCGGCATGTTGTTGCCCACCAGGTCCCAGTTCCCTTCCTCGGTATAGAACTTGACCGCAAAGCCA
>JBBQZM010000148.1:0-9258 GCA_038207685.1 Burkholderiales bacterium | reverse complement strand
GCCATCACCGGCGTCGGCGAAACGCTCTACGCGCGCGGCGTCTCGCTGCGCAGCAGCATGGGCCTGCAGCTCGAGGCATCGCTGGCGGCAATACAGGATGCGGGCCTGTCGCCGCGCGATATCGACGGCGTGATACCGATGTCCAATGGTTCCGCGCTGGCCGAGGATTTCATCACCGACTTCGGCATCAGCGACCTGCGGTTTTCCGCCACGGTCCCGATGGGCGGCGCAAGCCCGGTGGTCGCGCTGCAGCTGGCAGCGGCGGTCATCAACGCCGGCCACGATGCCGACGCCCACGGCGAAACCACGCTGCTGTGCGTGCGCAAGGCCGATTTCAAGGAGTTGCTGACCCAGCACTCCGAACTGTACGACGCGCTGCTGCGGCTGAACTGCCGGCGCCTGCGCCTGATGTTCAACCAGTTCGAAGACCTCAACACCAAGCCGCTGTCGGCACGCCTGGCCAAGCAGATCATTCTGCTGGCCAAGAGCTACGGCATTGAGCAGGGCGAGGAGATCCGCATCGGCCTGCAACTGGCGCAGGAAGACCTGGCCCAGTTGCTGGGCGCCTCGCGCCAGCGCGTCAACCAGGAGCTCAAGGGCTTCGAGCGCGAAGGCGCTGTGCGGGTGGAGCCCACCCGCCTGGTGGTGCTGTCGCGCGAGAAGCTGCTGGAGATCGCCGAGGGCTGAGCTGCACTGACCGCGCAGCCCGCCCGAAAGCGCTGCGGCCTGCCTTCAGGTCACTACACCTGCACTCAGTACTTGCCGCCCAGACCGCCGGGCCGCGTCATCTGGCTGCGTTCCCAGGCGCTGGGCAGGGTGCTCATGCCGCTGGCGGCTTCGCGCCACTCGGCGCCCAGCCGGCCGGCTTCGCGGATGGCGTGCTCGAATACAAGGAACCACATCGCCAGCCGCCTGGTGTCGGGTGTCGACATGCCCACACGCAGGGTAAGCCGCCCGCGGCCGATGGTCATCACCATCGGCTCTTGCGGCGGCACCATGTCGATGGTGGCAGCCAGGGCGTCATTCAGCGGGCTGTTCAGCCACTGCTGTAACCACGGCGCCACGCTGCACACCGCGCCGTAGCGCTCCTGCAGGCGGCCCATCTCCTGGTGGCTGGCCTTGCCGTACATCACCAGCCAGCGCATCTCGGCCGGCGTGTCGGTGTCGATGCGTGTCTGCACATCATCGACGAAGCGTTCGTAGACCGCCTTCTCCATCAGTTCCATCAGCTGGCGATTCAGCACCATGGCCATGAGCTGGTGCGGCAGGTCGAGCTCGGCGATGAAACGCAGTTCCTGGCCTTGAATGTAGTCGCGCTGCGAGGCGCCCCATTCGATACGCCAGCCCGCTGCGCCCTGGCGGCCGTCAATCACGCAACCCTCGGCGCCACGCACGCGCCGCCAGCCATGGCCACGCTGCTGCGCCCACTGCTTCAGCATGGTGGTTTCCAACGGCATCGCGGCCCGAGAGAGGAGCCGACGCAAGGACTTCAGCATGGTTTAGAGTGGTCGAACCCAGCCGACACCTTGGAGCATCTATGACGATCGAAGTGTATTCGTGGGCCACGCCCAACGGTCACAAGGTCCACATCATGCTCGAAGAGTGCGGACTGCCCTACCGTGTGGTGCCCATCGACATCGGCGCGGGCGCCCAGTTCGGCCACGACTTCCTGGCGATCAGCCCCAACAACAAGATTCCGGCGATCGTCGATCCCGAAGGCCCGGACGGCCAACCCATCAAGCTGTTCGAGTCCGGCGCCATCCTGCTCTACCTGGCTGGCAAGACTGGCCGGCTGCTGCCCGACACCACGACGGGCCGTTACGAGGTGCTGCAGTGGCTGATGTTCCAGATCGGCGGCCTGGGGCCGATGCTGGGCCAGGCCCACCACTTCCGCATCTATGCGCCCGAGAAACTGCCTTACGCGGTCGAGCGCTACAGCAACGAGGCCAAGCGCTTGTACGGCGTGCTTGACCGACGCCTGGCGAAATCGCGCTACATCGGCTGCCAGGACTATTCGATCGCCGACATCGCGGTCTTTCCCTGGCTGCGCGCCTGGAAGAACCAGGGCATCGCCTGGGTCGACTACCCGCATCTCAAGGGCTGGTTCGACGAGATCGCGGCAAGGCCCGCCGTCAAGCGCGGTGTGGCCGTGCTGGCCGACCAGCGCAAACCCCTGACCGACGAGCGTGCGCGCAGCGTGCTGTTCGGCGACGACCAATACAAGCGCCACTGACAGTCACCCACGCCTCAACCGAGGGGGTGGCTGGCGCTGGATATCCCAACGCCAGGGTGTCGGGGTCACAATCTGATGATCTTCCGGCGACGCCGCCAGCATCGATGAGTCCGCCCCCACCTGATGAGCCTCGGCCGTCGCCCGAGCCTGCCGACGCGGCCTGGGCTCGCACCGAATTGCTGCCCAGGGCCATGCCCTCCCGCCACGGCAATGCCCTGCCGGCAGGTCTGCGCCTGGGTGAATACGAACTGCTGCGCGTACTGGGTGAAGGTGGCTTCGGCATCGTCTACCTGGCGCACGACCACACGCTGCGGCGGCGAGTGGCGATCAAGGAGTACATGCCGGCCTCGCTGGCCATGCGCAGCAGCTCGCTGGCGGTGGCTGCCACCTCCGAGCGCCACCGCGCGGTGTTCGAGGCCGGGTTGCAGGGCTTCATCAACGAGGCGCGCTTGCTGGCCCAGTTCGACCATCCCGCGCTGCTCAAGGTCTACCGCTTCTGGTCCGGCCACGGCACGGCTTACATGGTGATGCCCTTTTATGAAGGCATCACGCTGAAGGACAAGCTCAAGCAGATGGCCACACCGCCCGGTGAAGGCTGGCTGATGATGATGCTGGCCTCGCTGACCGAGGCCTTGAGCGTGGTGCATGGCGGTCACTGCCTGCACCGCGACATCGCGCCCGACAACATCCTGCTGCTGGCCGTCAGCGGCGAGCCGCTGCTGCTGGACTTCGGCGCCGCGCGCCAGGTGATCGGCGATGCCACGCAGGCGCTGACCGCCATCCTCAAACCGGGTTACGCGCCGGTCGAGCAATACGCCCAGATGCCGGAGATGCGGCAAGGCCCCTGGACCGATGTCTATGCCTTGTGCGCAGTGGTCTACGCGGCGGTGATGGGCCGCAAACCGCCGGTGGCGGTGGCCCGCACCGTCAACGACGCCTATGTGCCGCTGAGGGTGTGCGCCGCCGGTCGCTACAGCGACCGGTTCCTGCAGGCCATCGACGACGGCCTGCGCCTGCGGCCCGACGAGCGCACGGCCTCGATCGGCCAGTTGCGGCAAGCGCTGGGGCTGGAGTTGGGGCCGGCGACAGCGCCGACACGAATACACAACACAACGGGCCGCGCCGAGACGTTGGCGCCCGTCGCCTGGCTGCCTGCGCCTACTGCATCGCCGGCACCGCCTGTACCTCCCGCACCACGCGTACCCCCTGCGACACCTCGGGCGCCAGCGGCGGCCGACATTCCTGCGCCGCCGACCGTGCGACGCTTGGCGCGCGCCACCCCTGCGCTGCTGATCGGTTCAGCAACCGTTGCAACGCTCGCGCTGGCCGGTGGCTTCGCCTATTGGGCCGGCCAGCATGCGCTGCCTCGGCCAGCCGCCGCCACCGCCGTATCGCCAGTGATCAGCATCGCCGCGGCTGAATCGCCTCCCCCTGGCCCCGTCGCGCCGCCGGCGGCGCCGGCCTTGCTGTCGGTGCTGGATGAGTTTGAGCGTGTAGTCAAAGGCAGCCAGCCGGACTTCCAGGTCAAGGTCAAGCCGGCCCTGTCGCGTCTGCGCATCGGCCGGGACCGTCTGTCGTTCACCATCAGCGCGGCCCGCGCCGGTCATGTCTATGTGCTGGTGGCCGGGGCCGATGGTTCGCTGCTGCTGTTCTACCCCAACAACATGGCAGGTGGCGAGCGGCTGCTGCCGGGGCAGTCGCTGACGCTGCCGCAGGCCCACTGGGCGCTCGACACCACCGAGCCCGCCGGCGCCGAGCACTTCCTGGTCATCGTTTCAGAACATCCGCGCGACTTTTCGCAACTCAGCCAGGAGCGGGAGACCTGGTTCCTGCGCCTGCCCACCGGCAGCGCTGGCGCGGGCCTGACGCAGGCGCATAGCGGCGCCGGCTCGGTGTTGGCGGGCAAAGCGCGCTGCGGCGGGCCCGACTGCGATGTCTACGGTGCCGATAGATTCACACTGGAAGTGGTGAACTGAGGGCTCCGTTGGCTTCGGGCGCAAAAAAGCCGCCCGAAGGCGGCTTTTTCAGATCGGCGTCCGCCGATTACTTGCTGGCAGCGGCAGCAGCAGCAGCAGCAGCAGCGGCAGCGTCAGCGGCGCCCGAAGCGGCATCGGCCACAGCCGACGCAGCATCCGACATGGCCGAAGCGGCCTCAGCCATCGGGGCGGCAGCGGGTGCGGGGGCAGGAGCAGGAGCCGGCTCTTCCTTCTTGCCGCAAGCGGTCAGGGCGGCGGCAGCGATCAGGGAAGCCAACAGGAGCGACTTGTTCATATAGGTAACCTCAGTGTGTAGTGTCGACCAACAAATACAGGCAATAGGATCTGACGCATACAGCCAGGCCGATGTGTCTAGAAACCAGACCCGGAAGGCTCGAGCACTTCCAGGACCAGCCAAAAATTATATCAAACTCAGGGTAGGCCCCTATAAACCCAAGGTGGTCGACGGCCAGGCGGGCTCACAACGTTGCAAAAAGTCTGCAATCAGGCTTTCTGTTGCGCGACATTGCGTTAAATCGGTAAAAACGCGCAATCGCCCGTCAGGCGCATCCAGCCACTGCAAGCACCAAGGCGGTGCCAACAAGCCCCGCCAGGCCGTTGCCAAGTGGCCATCCGTGGGCTGGTGGATGTCGATCGCGTGCTGCCAGTCGCGGCGCCAGCGCGCAAACCTGGGCAGCGCCCGGGCAGTGGAATCGAAGTCGGTGCCCAGCAGGCGCAGGCTGCGTCCGCCTTGGCGCAGCCACGCTGTCAGCGCCGCCAGCACTGCGTCATTGTCCAGCGGCCAATCGCCGAGTTGATGATCGATCAGCCAGACCTGGCGCGCGCCGCTCAAACTGGGCATGTCGGCCGTGGCCGGCGGCGCCAGTGTCAGCAGCGCCTGGCGCAGCAAGTCGTTGCAGGCGCGGCGTCCGACATGCACGCCGGGTGCCGGCAAGGCTGTGCTTCCAGGCTCGTTCGACATGCAGGGTCTCCGAGTCGTCCGATCAAACGTCGCTGTGCAGCCAGCCCGCCTCGGCCCAGTCGGCCAACAAGGCCCGCGCATCGGCGCCCAGTGTCGCCCACTCGGCGGCCGCCAGTTGGCGCTGATCAGCGAACCGGCGCATCACGCGGGCATCGCGCCCGCTGGCCACGAAGGCCTCGCTGTTGATGAACACATGGCGGTCGTCGTAGGCCATGCGGCTGCGCCTGTCCAGCCGCACCGCAAGGCCGGCGATCAGTGGCGCGCCAGGGTCGAACCAGACCTGCGGCTTGGGCTCGGTCATCAACACGCCCAGGGCACGGTCCAGCGAGCCCGGGTCGCGCAGCGCGCGTTGCAGCGCGTCCTGGGCGAACTGGCGCAGGCTGGTCGGCAAGCGGCCCGGCTCGGCGGTGGCGGGCTGGCGCGGATCGCGGTAGATCGGCTCGGCGCCGCGGCCGCTGGCGCTGGCCTCCGCCGGCTCGAGTTCGTCGGCGATCTGGTGCAGCAATTCCTGCGCCAGGTGGGTAGCCGTCGCAGCGCGAAAGCCGATCGAGCAGGTCATGCACTCACCCTCGGCCACGCCGTCATGCCCCCACAGCGGCGGCAGGTAGAGCATGTCGCCGGGTTCCAGCAGCCATTCCTCGGTCGGCTGGAAGTTCGCCAGAATGCGTACAGGCAGGCCGGGCACCAGGCTGCGGTCGGCCACCGGGCCGATACGCCAGCGCCGCTGGCCCTGCACTTGCAGCAGGAACACGTCGTAGGAATCCAGGTGCGGGCCGACACCGCCGCCATCACTGGCGTAGGAGATCATCAGGTCGTCGAGCAGGGCTTCGGGAAGGAAGCGGAAGGGCTGCAGCATCTCGTGCGCGACCCGGTTGTGCAAGTCCAGCCCCTGCAGCAGGAGCGTCCAGTTCGGCTGCTTGAGCGGCGGCAGCGCCCGCCGCGCGAAAGGCCCGTGGCGCAGGCGCCAGCCGCGTGCATCCTGCGTCAGCAAACGTGACTCGACGCCCTGCTCACTGGCCAGCTCAAATAGCGCGGTGCGGCTGAGCGGCGGCATCACGCCGGGCCAGGCCTGGCGCACCAGCAAAGGTTTTTTCTGCCAGTGGCGGCGCATGAAGCGCGCAGGGGAAAGTCCTCCCAGCAGCGCGATCGCTTGGTCGATGTCCATGGCCCGGATTGTCGCCCGTCCATGGTGCGCCCTCGCCCTCGGCCGCTGGGCGGTATGCGATCATTCCGCCATGTTGATCCATGACCCCTGCGTCGTCAGCCTCACCTGGACGCTGGCCGACGCCCAAGACACCACGCTCGACGAACTGAGCGACCCAGTGGAATTCTTCTTCGGCGGCGACGACTTGCTGCAGAAGCTGGAGACCGCCCTCGATGGACAAGCTGAAGGTTTTGAGTGCGACCTCTACCTGGAGCCCGAACACGGCTTTGGTGACTACGATCCGGCGCTGGTCTGCTTCGAGGACCGTGCGGTTTTTCCCGCCCACATCGAAACCGGCATGCAGTTTGACGGCCTGCCCGAAGGCGCGGCCAGCCAGGGCATGCCGCCGCAGCAGATCTACACCATCACCGAGATCTACCCCGAGCATGTGGTGCTGGACGGCAACCACCCGCTTGCCGGCATGGCGCTGCGGCTGAAGGTGGCGGTGCGCGGTGTGCGCGAGGCCACCGAGGCCGAGATGGCCAACAAGTCGGTGGATGAAGGCGCCGTCAGCATCCTGTCGATGGCCTCGCCTTCGGCGCGCGTGCACTGAGGATCGTCGGCACGCCGGGCCGCCCGGCCTGCAACGGTCAGCCCTGCCCGGTCGAGCCGAAGCCGCCGCTGCCGCGCCGTGAGGCGCCGAAGTCGTCCACCCGCCGGAAGCTGGCCTGCACCACCGGCACGATGATCATCTGCGCGATGCGCTCCATCGGCGCGATGGCGAAGGCACCGCTGCCGCGGTTCCAACAGCTGACCATCAGCGGCCCCTGGTAGTCGCTGTCGATCAGGCCGACCAGGTTGCCCAGCACGATGCCATGTTTGTGGCCCAGGCCCGAACGCGGCAGGATCATCGCCGCCAGGCCCGGGTCGGCGATGTGCAGCGCCAGGCCGGTGGGGATCAGCACGGTCTGGCCGGGCTGGATCAGCAGGGTCTCGTCCAGGCAGGCGCGAAGATCCAGGCCGGCGCTGCCGGGCGTGGCATAGGCCGGCAGGTAGTCGGCCATGCGCCGGTCGAGCAGTTGGAGGTCGATCACGGTCATGCGGCTTGTCCCAGCCGGCGGGAGATCTCGGCCACCAGGTCACGCGCCAGGCTCAGCTTGTCGGCAGTGGCCAGCGCCCGCTCACCGTCGGCGTCCACCAGCAGCAGGCTGTTGTGGTCTTGGCCAAAGGTGGCTGGCCCCAGGTTGCCAACGATCAGCGGCACGTTCTTGCGCAGCCGCTTCTCTCGCGCATGGCGGGCCAGGTCATGGCTTTCGGCCGCAAAGCCCACGCAATAGGGCCGGTCGGGCAGCCGCGCCACGTCGGCCAGGATGTCGGGGTTCTCGGTGAAGCCGATTGCCGGCACCTGGCCTGTGCCGTCCTTCTTGATCTTCTCGCCGGCGGTGGCGGCCGGCCGCCAGTCAGCCACTGCCGCGGTGGCCACGAAGACATCGTGCGCCGGCGCCAGCGGCAGCACCGCCTGGTGCATCTGCAGCGCGCTGCTGACGTCTATGCGCCGCACATGGCGCGGCGTCTCAAGGTGCACCGGACCGGCCACCAGCGTGACCTCGGCGCCTGCCTCCTGGGCCGCGCGGGCGATCGCAAAACCCATCTTGCCCGACGACAGGTTGGTGATGCCGCGCACCGGGTCGATCGCTTCGTAAGTCGGTCCGGCGGTGATCAACACGCGACAGCCGGCCAGCAGCTTGGGCTGAAAGAAGGCAATCAACTCGGCCAGCAACTCGCTGGCCTCTAGCATGCGGCCGTCACCCACCTCACCGCAAGCCTGGTCACCGCTGCCCGGGCCGAGCAAATGCGCACCGTCAGCCGCCACCTGGGCGGCATTGCGCCGAGTTGCCGGATGCGCCCACATCTCGCGGTTCATCGCCGGCGCCAGCAGCAGTGGGCAACTGCCCTCGCCCGCCCCATGCGGCCGCGCCAGGCACAGCAGCGACAGCAACTCATCGGCCCGGCCTTGGGCCAGCTTGGCGATGAAGTCGGCCGAGGCCGGCGCCACCAGGATGGCATCGGCCTCTCGACTCAGGTTGATGTGCGCCATGTTGTTGGGCTCACGCGCATCCCACTGGCTCAGAGCCACGGGCTGGCCCGACAGCGCCTGCATGGTCACCGGCGTGATGAACTGGCAGGCCGCCTCGGTCATCACCACCTGCACGCTGGCACCGGCCTTGGTGAGCTCACGCACCAACTCGGCCGACTTGTAGCAGGCGATGCCGCCAGACAGGCCGAGCACGATATGGCGGCCGCCCAGGGGCAGCCGCGGATGGGGAACAGGGATCGACATGGCGGGCAATGTAGCGCAGCGGCTGGGCAGCTCGGCGCTCAGGTCGCGCCGTGGCACTTCTTGTACTTCTTGCCGCTGCCGCAATGGCAGGGGTCGTTGCGGCCGGGCGTGGCCTCGACCCGGCGTGTCTCGGGCTTGGGCGCGTGGTCCAGCCAGTACAGCCGCAGATCCTGCACGGCGAAGCAGGCCTCGTCGACCAGTTGATCGCGCTCCAGGCTCTCGCCCGGGTAGTGGCTCGCCAGATGCTCGGCCAGTTCGGCCTGCGGCAGCATCAGCGCGATGATCCGGCTCAGGCAGTCGTCGTACCAGCGGCCGTCCTCGGTCTCGACATCGGCATCGGGCCAGTCCTCGGCAAAGGCCTCGATCGCGTCGATGAAACCCTCGGCCCACAGCGCACCGGTCTGCAGCAGGTCCTCGGCCTCTTCGGCGGGCATGTGGCTTGCGGCCACCACCTCGGCGCGCGCCGCATCGTCGTAGCTGATCATCAGCGGCGAAAGTCGTACCGCTTCGGGATCGTCGAGCATGGCGTCGACGTCAAGCTGGCTGGCGATGACGTTCCAGCGGTTCATCAGCGCGTCCATC
>JBBQZM010000147.1:0-9297 GCA_038207685.1 Burkholderiales bacterium | reverse complement strand
GCGATGCCGCCCAGGTCCAGCGCCCATTGCCGCTTGTCGCTCATCGTTTGCATCAGGTCCAGGCCCTGGGCATAGCTGACGATCTTGCTGGCATACAGCGCGTCGTGCACCTGGGCCACCAGGGCGTCGATATCGATGGTCGATCGCGGCGTCGGGCCTTGCGGGCCCTCAAGTAGCTTGCTGGCGACCACGCGCTGGGCCTTCTGCGAGGACAGCACACGGGCCTCGACCGCGGCGTTGATGGTGCTGATGACCACCGCGTTCTCGGCCGCACTGAGCTGGGTCCACTGGCCGGTGCCCTTCTGGCCAGCCTTGTCGAGGATCAGGTCAACCACCGGCTGGCCGGTCACGGGGTCGCGCTGGGCCAGCACCTTGGCGGTGATCTGGATCAGGTAGCTCTGCAGTTCCCCCTCGTTCCAGCGCTCGAACACGGCGGCCATCTGGTCGGTCGACAGGCCCGCGGCCTGCAGCAGGCTGTAAGCCTCGCAGATCAGCTGCATGTCGCCGTACTCGATGCCGTTGTGGATCATCTTGACGTAATGGCCGGCGCCGCCGGGCCCGATGTGGCGCACGCAGGGCGCACCGTCCACCTTGGCGGCGATGGCCTCGAAGATCGGCTGGATCTCGGCCCAACTGCTGGCCGAGCCGCCCGGCATGATGGACGGGCCCTTGCGGGCGCCTTCCTCGCCGCCGGAGACGCCAGCGCCGACAAAACGCAGGCCGAGGCCAGCCAGCCAGGCATCGCGGCGCTCGGTGTCGCTGTACAGGCTGTTGCCGCCGTCGATGATGATGTCATTGGCCTCCAGCAGCGGGATCAGCTGCTCGATCACCGCGTCGACCGCACTGCCAGCCTTGACCATCAGCATCAGCTTGCGCGGCCGCGCCAGGCTGGCCACCATTGCTTGCAGGCTGGCGCAGCCGGTCAGCCGCTTGCCGGGATGGCGGGCGATGAAGTCATCGGTGACGGTAGCCGTGCGGTTGTAGACGCTGACCGTGAAACCCCGGCTCTCGATGTTGAGCGCCAGGTTCTGGCCCATCACGGCCAGGCCGATCAGGCCGATGTCAGTGCCGCCGCTCATGACCGCGCTGCTGCCTGGGTGGCTTCTTCCTCGGCGATGTGGCGCAGCGCGCGCTCGAACACCGCTACCGGCTGGCCACCCGAGATCAGGTGGCGGTCATTGATGATGATGGATGGCACCGAGTGGATGCCTTGTTCCTGGTAGAAAGCCTCGGCCTGGCGCACCTCGCTGCTGTACTCGCCACCGGCGAGCACCACGCCGGCGGCGTCCGCATCGAGCCCGGCATCGGCGGCGGCCTGGCGCAGCACGGCGTGATCGCTGGGATTCAGGCCATCGGTGAAATAGGCCTTGAGCAGCGCATGCTTGAGCGCGCGCTGCTGCGCCGCACCCTGTAACCCGGCCCAGTGCAGCAGCCGGTGGCAGTCGAAGGTGTTGTAGGTGCGGCTGCGCTTGCCGATGCCGAAGGTGAAGCCGACCTCGGCGCCACGCTGGCGGATGTTTTCGGTATTGGCCTTCACCTGCTCGGCATTGATGCCGTACTTCTGCGACAGGTGCTCGACGATTTCCTGGCCCTCGGGCGGCATCTGCGGGTTCAGCTCGAAAGGCTGGAAGTGCAGCGTGGCCTGGATCTCGGGCGCCACCTTGGCCAGCGCCTGCTCCAGCGCGTTCAGGCCCACGGCGCACCAGGGGCAGGCTACATCGGACACAAAATCGATCTTCATGGCTTGTTTCCTCAGGATTCGATGCCAACGCATTGGCGGGCAAGACGGTTAGGGCGCGCGACCGGCGCGCAAAGTTTCACACGGGCGCTGGTGCGTCTGGCGCATCAGCGCCCGGCCATTGACGATAGCTCAGGCGGCTGGCGCTGGTGCGTACGGCAGCATGGCGTGCGTGTGGCTCATGTCTCTGGGTCCAGGTCGATCGAGGCCGGCAGCGGCCGCGTCTTGCCGGCCGACGGGCGCAGCACCACACTGCGGCGCATCTGCTGCGCATAGGCCTCGGCCGGCAGCGCCTGGCTGATGCGAAAGCCCTGCAGCAGATCACAGCCGCAGCGCTGCAGGAACAGCTGCTGGGCCTCGGTCTCCACACCCTCGGCCACCACGGAGATGCCCAAGGAATGCGCCAGCTGCACGATCGCGGGCACGAGCACCCGGTCGTCGGCATCGTCGGGCAGGTCGCGCACAAAGGCACGGTCGATCTTGATCCTCGACGGCCGCAGCCGCTTCAGGTAGGCCAGCGACGAGTAACCGGTGCCGAAATCGTCCACCGCCATGCGCAGGCCCAGCGCCTGCAGTCGCTCGACGATGCGCCGCGTGCTGTCGGTGTCGGTCATCAGCACGCTTTCGGTGAGCTCCAGTTCCAGCTCGTGCGGCTGCACACCATGCTCGGCCAGCGCCTGGGTGACGGTGTCGATCAGCCGATGGTGGCGAAACTCCAGCGCCGAGACATTCACCGCCACGGTGCCAAAGGGCAGGCCGGCGGCCTTCCACTGCGCGATCTGGGCGCAGGCGGTGCGGATGGTGAAGCCGCCCAGCTCGCTGATCAGGCCGCAGTGCTCGGCGGCGGGGATGAATTCCTCGGGATGGACCAGGCCGCGTTCGGGATGGTGCCAGCGCAGCAGCGCCTCGCAGCCCACCAGCCGGCCGTCGACCGCCTGCACCAGCGGCTGGTAGTAGAGCCGGAACTCGCCTTCGCGCAGCGCGCGCTGCAGCGACTGGGCCTTCTCGGTCTGCGCCTGCAACTGGCTGTTGAACTCGGCGCGGTAGAAGCTGCAGCGCGCCCGGCCCAGGTTCTTGGCTGCATACATCGCGGTGTCGGCATGGCCGACCAGGTTTTCGTGGTCGCGGGCATCGTCGGGGAAGAGCGCTATGCCGATGCTCACCGACACCGTCAGGTCGCGGTCGCCCAGCGCCACCGGCGCTTCCGCCTCCTTGAGCAGCCGGTCGGCCATCGCCGCCACCTCCTCCAGGCTGGCCACGTTGCGCAGCAGCACGGTGAACTCGTCGCCGCTGTGGCGGCACACCACGTCGGCCTGACGCACCGCCGCACGCAGCCGGTTGGCCAGCGTCTGCAGCACCAGATCGCCGGCGGCATGGCCGTGGCTGTCGTTGATCGATTTGAAGCGGTCGACGTCGATGAACAGCAGCGCCAGCCGGCCGCCCTCGCGCTGCGCCGCGGCCACCGCCGACTGCGTCAGTTCAGCAAACAGCCGGCGGTTGGGCAGACCGGTCAGTGCGTCGTGCAGTGCGATCTTCTGCAACTCGGCCTTTTGCGCCTCGGCCTGCTCGAACAGCTTGCCGATCTGCTGGTTGACCTGGTTGAGGTGCTGGCCCAGCTCGCCCAGTTCGTCCTGGCGGTGCCAGCGCACCGGCGGCGCGTTGCCGAGGTTGGCCATCGCGCTGGCCTGGGCCTTCAGCCGCGCGATCGGGCCCAGCAGGCGGCGCAGCATCACCGGCAGCAGCAGGCCCAGACTGAACAGGATCTGCAGCCCGGCCAGCCGCAGCGCGGCGCGGCTGCGCTCGGCCAGCAGGCGATCGAGTTGCCGGCCGTCGAACCACATCGTCAACTCGCCCAGCAACACGCCTTCGCGCTGGATCGGCGAACTCAGCCGGGGTGCCGACTCGTCGATGTTCACCGGCCGCGACAAATCCAGCGGCATGGCCTCGGCCCGCTTCTCGACCAGCCGGATGCGCGTCACCGAGGGATCCTTGAGCGCCTGGTTGGCGGTGGCCAGCACCACCCGCTGGTCGATGGTCCAGATCGGTTCGGCCAGCGCCGATGCGGTGAGCAGCAGCATGGCGCGCCGGTTCTCCTCGATCAGCGGCGCATAGCTGTCGCGGGTGACGCGCTGGTCGAGCTGCCAGAACACCGCGGTGGGTAGCAGCACGGCCGCAGCGATGGTCAGCGCCACGGTGGCGCGCAGGGACAGGCGGGGCCAGCGCATGCCTGGCTCAGCGTTCCGCCAGCGCGCGGTCGAGGCGGGTGATCACCTCGGCACTGACATGGCGGTTGCAGTAGAGATGGCGGGTCGGCCCGGGTTCGTTGCCGGCCAGCGCCAACAGCCGCAGTGTCGGCAGCTCAGTGGCCTGTGCCGCCAGCAGCGGCTCGCCCTCTTCGGGGCTGATCAGCATCCAGCCGGCACGGCCGGCGGCGATCATGCGGGCCATCGAGACACTCTCCGCCGTGGTGCGCAGCACCGCGTCAGGATGGGCGCGGATCAGCGCATCCAGGTTGACACCGTAGGAATAGCCTTCCTTGGCCAGCAAGGGCTGGGTCGCATCGGCCAACAGCGCGGCAGGGGTGGGTGGTGCGGTGAAGGCGCGGTCGATGCGCACCAAGGCCTGGAAGGGCTGGTTGCGGTAGATCGGACGGCTGAAACGCCCCAGGGTCTCACGCACGGAGCTGTAGAACCAGCCGACGCCGCAGTCCCGACCCTCGCCGTTCTGGATCAGTGCCATCTGCCGCTGGCTGGGCGTGTTGGCCCAGCGGTGGGCGATGCCGGTCGCTTGCAGCGCCCGCTTGAGCGGCGCCACCAGCAGGCCTTGCGGCAGGCCGTCGGCACCGGTGCTGGAATAGGGCGGGCGCTCCTGGTAATGCAGGATCAGCGGCTGCCCAGCGAGCCCAGCGCCGGCGCCTGACAGCAGGCCCAGCGCCAGCAGCCCGGCGCGCCAGGCACGCCAGGCACAGCTAGCCCGGTGCAGCAGGCAGGGCGAGTGAGGTCGGGAATTGACGATGGGCATCAGGAAGCAGCGCGGGCGCCACCGGTCCAGTAGCCCCAACTATATCGGCCACCCAGCCATCGCCAGGTCGGATGGCCTGAGGATCGGGTCCAAATATGAAAAAAATAACCCTGAGCCAACCGGTCGAGCGGCTAGTAGGCTGTCGGGCTTTTGGACGGGCCCGCGCCGGGGAGCGTTGCGGTGGCAGGCTAGGCGTCGGCGAGGCGTGTGGCCTCACCCCACAACGAGCCGACAACGACGACTGGCGCCGCAAATCTCCCCGGCCCTTCGGGTTGACCCCGAAATGGGGCTGATCCGTCGTTGCAAATGCTCGCCATACCGACCTGTATGGCTGTGCTTCTGCGCCTGGGCTGAGCCCCATTTCAGGGTCAACGCGGGCTCGTCCCAAAGCCCGACAGCCTCCTGGGCGGCTGTCGGTGACTCATCCCCTTGTTCCAAGGCGTCAGACAGCACCCAGGCGGCTTGATCCGCGGCAAGCAAGCAGCCGCCGCGGAACCGGCTTTGCCGGGCCGCAGAGGGCGCCACCTTGGGGGGCGCCGAAGGCGCCTCGGGAGGTGGGGGCCATCTACCCCGCGATGTCCGGTCGTTTCAGCGCCAGCACCGTCAGCGTGGTGTTGTAGCCGGTGTCGAGCAACTGCTGCTGCTGCTGGCTGCTGAGTTCAAAGTCGACCGGCGAGACATCGCCGGTGTTGATGACCACCGTGCTGTGCCAGTGTTCGGCCTGCACATACTCACGCGAGATCGCGTTCATGAAAGTCTGCAGCAGCAGTGTGATGTAGGTGGCCAACGGCATCAGCCGATTGGTCTTCTGCACCCGCCGACGGCCCTGGCTGCGCAGGCGGAAGCAGACCACCGGCACGCCGCTGCCGGTCCAGTCGCGGTGCAGCGCATCTTCCGACAGGATCACGCCGTCGGCCATGATGCGGCCCTCGTGGGTCTTGAACGAGAAAATCAGCGGGATCGACATCGAGAAGCGCACCGCGCGCGACACCTTCATGTCGGGCGTGCGCTCGCGGTTGAACAGCACCGGCCCGCCGCCATTGATGTCGGTGGCCAGCACATGCAGGTCACGCGGCAGGTCGGCGAAACGCTTGCCTTCAAGCTGCTGGTCGATCCAGCGCTCAAAGGTGTCGCCGCTGCTCAGCCCACCGGTGCGGATCAGCGAGACCAGCGAAAAGCCTCTGAACTGGCGAAAGTCGGTGGTCATGCTCAGCGCCTTCATGCGCTCGATTGACCAGTCCGAGGCGGCGAGTGCGGCGACGATGCTGCCACCCGAGACGCCGACGATGTGGCGGTAGTTGATCTGCAACTGCTCCAGCGCCATCAGCACGCCCACATGGCAGGCGACACGGGTGCCACCGCCGGACAGGATGGGGACGATCTCCCTGGAGTGGGCGGTTGGGTTCAAGCCTGGAGCGTGGGCAGTGTTGGCGGCAAGGTGGTGCGTCGGCCGTGGCGGGCGGCTCAGCCAGCGGTCGACAGCGACAGCATGTGGCCCTGGCGCGCATCGCCCTGGCCACCCAGCACCAGCGCATAAGCCGCGCTGACCGCGGCCTCGCCGGCATGCGTCTGCAGCGTCAGCCAGGGCGGGTCACTGGCCTCGATCTGCGTCATGAAGGCCTGCCAGGCGGTGACCAGTCGCTGATTCAGGCCGGCCGCGCCCCAGTCGGCACTGCGCTTCTTGACTTGCGCCGGTGCGAAGAAAAGCGTGGCCTTGGGGCCGGGCAGGTCACGCGCGCCGGCCAGTTGCTGCACATGGGTGCCGCCGATCGAGCAGCTGTAGGCCAGGCGGCTGAAGCGCGTGTGCACGGCCTGCCGCAACGTGCCGTTGCCGGCGAAGTCGACGTAGATGCAAGGGGTTTCGGCCGGCAGGCTGTCGAGTTGGTCGTAGCGCAGCACCCGGCTGTAACAACCCAGGCTCTCGCAGAAGGCCACATTGGCCGCCGAGGTCAGGCCCACCACTTCCACCTCGGGCCGTTTGGCCAGCTGTGCCGCGGTGGCATAGGCGGTCTTGCTGCTGGCCGAGGACAACAGCATCAGCGGCCGCTGGCCCGCGCCGGTAGTGCCGAAGAAGGCGTTGTCGGCGAGGAAGTCGTCGATCAACCAGGCCGTCAGGAACAGTGGCCGCAGCAAGGCCTGCTGGGCCTCGGTGTCGGCGCTGTAGAAGGCGTCGGCACTGCAGCGCTGGTACTGGTTGTAGACCGGGTGCAGCGCTGCGCGGTGCGGCGCACCGTCGCTGAAGCTGGCCGCCGACAGCTTGACCGGCTGCAACAGTGCCTGCGAGGCCATCGGCCAGTAGCCGTACAGCCGCTCGCCCACCACCACGCCGGAGTGCAGTGACTGCAGCACCTCGCCGAAGCCCCACACCGGGATGCAGCCCCAGGCCGTGCCGTCGTCATCGGGTGCCACCGGGAAGAACTGCCAGTAGTGCATCGCGTCGCCAAAGGCGGCGTAGGTGATGTTGTTGGCGGTGAAGGCGAAGTGCTCGATGCGCACCCGCACCTGGCCGTCTTCCAGCGGTACGTCGGGCGTATGCACCAGGCGGGTGTTGGCCAGCTGGTCCTTGCGGACCTGGAATTGAACAGTCGTCATCGTGGGGTCTCGTTGGCAGGGCAGGCGGCTTCAGACCACCGCGCCCTGCACGTTGACAAACAGGGCGTAGAGCGAATGGCTGGCGGCCATGAACAGCCGGTTGCGCCGCGGCCCGCCAAAACACAGGTTGGCACAACGCTCGGGCAGGTGGATGTGGCCGATTGGCCGGCCATCGAGGTTGAACACCCGCACGCCGTCCAGGCCCTCGGCCGGCGCGCCGGGGCGGCCGTCGGTGCCGAAGCCGCACCAGATGTTGCCGAGCATGTCGACCGCGATGCCATCGAGCGCACCGGCGCCGTCGACGTCGATGTGCAGCCGCTTGTTGGCCAGCCGGCCGTCGGTAGCCAGGTCGTAGGCCCAGATCAGCCGGCTGGGCGCGGCGCGGCTTTCGACCACATAGAGCACCGACTCGTCGGGTGAAAACGCCAGGCCGTTGGGCGCCGCCAGGTCGTCGATCACGCAGTCCAGCCGGCCGCTGTCGGCATCGAGGCGGTAGACCGCATGTGGCCGCTCCTGCGCCGCCGGTGCGCCTTCCCACCAGCCGTGGATGCCGAAGCTGGGGTCAGTGAACCAGACATGGCCGCTGCGCTGGCAGACGATGTCATTGGGCGAGTTCAGGCGCGCACCGTCGAAGCGGTCGGCCAGCACGGTGAGGCTGCCGTCGATCTCGGTGCGCGTGACGCGGCGGCCGCCATGCTCGCAGGCCAGCAGCCGGCCCTGGGCATCACGCGCCAGGCCGTTGGCATGGTGGGACGGTGCGCGGAAGGTCGTCACCACGCCGCTGGCCGCGTCCCAGCGCTGGATGCGGTTGGCCGGGATGTCGCTCCACAGCAGGCAGCCGTGGTCGGCAAACCACACCGGCCCTTCGGCCCAGCGGCAGCCGCTGGCCAGTTGCTCGACGCTGGCCGAATACAGGCGCAGCGCGGCAAAGCTGTCGTGCAGGATCTCGACCGCCGGGTCGGGGTAGCGCGCGTTGGCGCTGAAGGCCACATGCGGGCCATCACCCAGGGTGCTGGTCGGGCCGCCGCTCACGCCACAACGGCGCGCGGCAAAGGGTTGCAGCGCCTTGGCGCAGGGAGGATCGAAGGAGTCATGGGCATGACAGCAAGCCGGGGATGGCGGATGTCACACTCTAAGCCAGCCGCGGGCGCAGGCCTCCCGGCAGCAACCCGAGGAGACCCGAGTGAGAGAAAACCGATTGCGCACGATGTGGGCCGCCGACCAGACGGCGGTCAACGGCTGGCTGGCGATTCCCGACAGCTTCTCGGCCGAGCTGATGGCCCACCAGGGCTGGGACACGCTGACCATCGATCTGCAGCATGGTGTGGTGGATTACGCCGCGATGCTGGGCATGCTGCAGGCCATCTCGACCACCGACACGGTGCCGATGGTGCGCGTGCCCTGGCTGGAGCCGGGCATCATCATGAAGTCGCTCGACGCCGGCGCCTACGGCCTGATCTGCCCAATGATCAATAGCCGCGACGAGGCGGCGCGGCTGGTCAGTTATGCACGTTACGCGCCCAAGGGCTCGCGCAGCTTCGGCCCGATCCGCGCATCGATGTATGCCGGCGCCGACTACCCGCAGAAGGCCAATGAGACGGTGGTGGTGTTCGCGATGATCGAGACCGCGCAGGCGGTGGATAACCTGGATACCATCCTGTCGGTCGAAGGCCTGGACGCGATCTACGTCGGCCCGTCCGACTTGTCGCTGACGTTGGGCTGCCGGCCGGTGATCGACGACGTGGATCCGCCGGCAGCAAAGGCCATCGCCTACATCGCCGAGCGTGCCAAGGCGCATGGTGTGTTTTGCGGCATCCACAACGGCGTGCCGGCGCAAGCCCTGGCGCGCCAGGCGCTGGGCTACCGTTTTGTCACCGTCAGCTCGGACGCGCGGATGATCGCCAGCGGTTCGCAGCAGTTGCTGAGCGAGATGCGCCAGCGCTGAG
>JBBQZM010000146.1:0-9362 GCA_038207685.1 Burkholderiales bacterium | reverse complement strand
CGCAGGCCGATCGCCAGTTCCACCTCCATGTCGCGGGCGGCGTCGTAGGGCATCGGGTTGTAGACCTCGTACAGCGCGGGCAGCAGGCGCAGGCCGTACGCCAGTACATAGCGGTTGGCCTGGATGCCGGCCTTGTGCTTGTCGAAGCGCAGATCGGGGTCCAGGCCGGTCATGCCGACATAGACGAAGGGCTTGCCCAGGTCGTAGTCGGGGTTGGCGCGGCGAAACCGCGCTTCGTTCCACACGGGGTCGGCCAGCTCGACCACATAGACATGGTGGTGGTGCCTGCGCAGTACGGGTTGCCTCATGCGCCCATCTTGCCAGCCGCCGCAACGGCGCGGGTAGCATGGTCAGCCCATGCCCCAAGCCCTGCGCTCCCTCCTGATCCAGCTGCGCGAGCTGCTGCTGACCACCGGCCCCTTCGTGCTGCTGGCCGCCGGGCTGTTGGCCGGCGCCTACTGGCTGCTGCAGCCCAATCCGCCGCGCCACGTGGTGCTGGCCACCGGCGTGGCCCAGGGCGCCTACGACGAATTTGGCAAGCGTTATGCCGCGCAGCTGGCGCGGCATGGCATCACCGTCGAGTTGCGCAGCACCGAGGGTTCGGCCGACAACCTGGCCCTGTTGCGCGATACCCATTCCGGTGTGGACATCGCCTTTGTGCAGGGCGGCACCTTGGCACCGCAACCCGGCAGTGAAGTGCCGGAGCGCGGCCTGGTCTCGCTGGGCAGCATGTTCTACGAGCCGGTTTGGCTGTTCTACCGCGAGGACGCAGCCAAGCGCCTGACCGGCGGGCCGGCGCTGACCCAGCTGGGGCAGCTGGCCGGCGGCCGGCTCAATGTCGGCGCGCCGGGCAGCGGCACGCCGCCGCTGATGCAGGCACTGCTGGACGCCAACCGCATCGCGCCAGAAGCCATCACGCTGACCCAGCAAGCGCTCACGCCGGCGGTGGTCGATCTGCTGGCGGCGGATGTCGATGCGCTGGCGCTGGTCTCGGCGCCCGAGGCGCTGATGGTGCAGATGCTGCTGCAAACCCCCGGTATCCGCCTGTTCGACGTGGCGCAGGCCGAGGCTTATTCGCGGCGCCTGCCCTTTTTGCGCGCCGTATTGCTGCCACGCGGCGTGGTTGACCTGGCCCGCGACATGCCCGCCAGCGACCTGCGGCTGGTCGCGCCCACCGCCTCGCTGGTGGCCCGCGAGGGCTTGCACCCGGCGCTGGTGCAGCTGTTGGTGCAGGCGGCGGCGCAGGTGCATGGCGGCGCCGGCTGGTTCCAGCGGCGCGGCGATTTTCCCAGTGCCGATGGCGCCGAGTGGCCGATCGCCGCCGAGGCCCAGCGCTTCTACCGCAACGGTGTGCCCTGGCTGCAGCGCTACCTGCCGTTCTGGCTGGCCAACCTGGCCGACCGCATGTGGCTGGCGCTACTGGCCATCATCGGCCTGCTGATCCCGCTGGCGCGGGTGCTGCCGCCGCTCTACGAGTTCCGCATCCGCCGCCGCGTGTTCCGCTGGTATGCCCAGCTGCGTGAGGTGGAAGAGGCACAGGGCCAGCGGCCCGCCGCCGAGTTGCTGGGCGAGCTGGATGCCGTCGAGGCCAAGCTCGGCCAGATCACCGTGCCGCTGAGTTATGCCGACGAGTTGTACGCACTGCGCGGCCACATCGACATGGTGCGGCGTCGCGTTCGCGCGAGTGACACGGAAGCGGCCGGCACGCCGGCATGATGCGGCCTCGCCCAACGAGGACACCGCCATGAGCCCGCCCGTCATCGACCTGTTCTGGTCATTCCGCAGCCCCTATTCCTACCTGGCGCTGCCCGGTGCGCGCGACATGCTGGCCCGCCATGCGGTGACGCTGCGCTTTCGTCCGGTGCTGCCGATCGCGGTGCGTGACCCGGCGCAACTGTTCACGCCGGCCAACCGGCCGCGGGTGCGTTACATCCAGCGCGACTGGCTGCGGCGCGCCGAGATGCTGGGTTTGCCGCACCGCTGGCCCTCGCCCGACCCGATCGTGCAGGACATGCAGACCCTGGCCATCGCTGCCGAGCAGCCCTACATCTACCGCCTCACCCACCTGGGCGTTGAGGCGCAGCGCCGCGGCCGCGGCATCGAATTTGCCAGCGAGGTCTCGCAGCTGCTGTTTGGCGGCACCCGCGACTGGCACCTGGGCGAGCACCTGCAGCAGGCCACCGCCCGCGCCGGGCTGGACCTGGCCGAGATGGACGCGGCCATCGCCGAGCCAGCCAGCCATGCCGCCGAGGTCGAGGCCAACCAGCAGGCGCTGGCCGACGCCGGCCACTGGGGTGTGCCCACCTTCGTCTACAACGGCGAGCCCTTCTTCGGCCAGGACCGCATCGATTCGCTGTGCTGGCAGCTGGGCAAGGACGGGCTGGCGCTCGGCGGCTGAGGGCACGGCGCGGCGCGGCGCAGTTCGGTAGGTTGGAGTGAACACAGTGAACTCCAACGGCAGTGCCACATCATCGGCGACACGTTTGGCATGAGTAGACTCCTGCACACCCTTGTTGGCGTTGCCACTCCAACCTACCGCGCTGGTCATTGCCCTCGGCGCGCAGGCGTTTGTTGCGCTCTTTGAGGTACTTCTGGCGCAGCGCCGGCTTGTCGATCGTCGGTGTCGTCATGGTGAGGTGTCGCGCCTGGGTCGTGGTTGGCGCGCCGCCACCGGCCGTTGCGCCGGCGTTTTCTGCCGCTGCGATGTGCTGTTAGAACTTCGGATCGATCGGCGTCATCGGCGGGCAGCGCACTTCGATCACCTGACCGCCTGCACCCGCTCCAGGCTGGAGGCCACCGCCTCGCGGGCGGACACGGCGCCAAGGCGGATGGCGTCGGCCAGTTGTCGGGCGGTCCAGGACCACAGGGCGTCAGACATGGTCAGGCTCCTTGTTCGTTGGATTCAGCTCAAGACCAGGCGGCGTCTTCGGCGCTGCCGGGGAGCTTGAAGCCGGTGCTGACACGGGTCCTGCGCGACTCTTGTTCAGCCGCCAAGCATCGTCGCTCGGCCGGCCTTGTTCAAGCCAGCATGGCTCACCGCGCCGCTGCCGGCGGCACCAGCGCCAGCCGCAGCGCCGCCGCGCAGCACAGCATCGCCGCCCATTGGGTGATGCCCAGCGGCTCACCGTGCACCCAGGCGCCGACCAGCATGGCCACCACCGGCACCATGATCGCCGACAGCCCGGCCACCGACGCCGGCAGCAGGCCGACCACCGCAAACCAGGCGGCATTGCCGATGGCCATCGGCACCAGCGAGATGTAGCCGATCAGACCGATGGTGGTCCAGGACGGCCAGCCCCAGGGGCCGTCGGCAAAGATCAATGCGCCCAGCGTGGTGGGCACCGACACCAGCAGCAACTGCCAGCCCGACAGCACCAGCGCCGAGACGCCGACGTTGCCGCGTTTGAGGATCAGCGTGCCCACCGCCCAGCCGATGCCGCCCACCAAGGCCAGCGCCACGCCCAGCGGCGCCTGCGCATAAACGCCCAGGCTGCGCCAGGCCAGCAAGCCCACCGCCGCCGCGCCCAGCGCCAGCGCCAGCAGCAGCCGCGGCCCCAGCCGCTCGCCCAGCACCGCCCAGCTGATCAGCGCCGCCCACAGCGGCATGGTGAAACCCAGCACGGCGGCCTGGCCCGACGGGATCATCACCGCCGCGTAGGTGCTGCAGATGTTCCACAGCAGCAGGTAGAAAAAGGTGGCCAGTGCCACGGTGCGCCAGTGCCGGCGCGGAATCACCAGCGACTGGCCACGCCAGCGCGCCACCGACAGCAGCGTGACGCCGGCGATGACCACCGAGACGGCGCGGAAAGTCCACACCGAAACCTCGCGCACCACCAGCGGAAACAGCGACCAGTTGGTGCCCCAGACCAAGGTGATCACCGCCAGCAAGACCAGCGCGCGGGTCGGGATGCGGTTGGCGTCTGGCGCGGGCACGGGGGGCATGGAGGGCATGGGATAAGGGCGCAGCGGGCGGGCGAAAGACCAAGGTGGCCGAGTATCCTCGCGACACACCCAAAGCCCGGCGCTGCGCTTGCACACTGGAGCTGCGGTCTTGCAAAGACATCGGCCGCCCGCCGGCCCGACCCAATCATGACACCCGCGCCCACCGGCCCTGCAGCCACCACTGACCTGCGCCAGCTGATGCAGCAATTCGCCAGCCCCGGCCGGCTCACCGGCATCGGCCTGCGGCCCGGCCGCGGCCTGCCGATGTTGGCGGTGGCCGAGGTGGAAGCGCTGGCCGGCCAGGGCCTGGTCGGCGACCGCGCCGTGCGCGCCCGCCCCGGCAGCCTGGCCACCGGCGGCGGCAAACGGCAGGTGACGCTGATACAGGCCGAGCACCTGCCGGTGATCGCCGCACTGGCCGGTGAACGCTGGGCTAGCGAGGTGCTGGACGCGCTGCTGCTGCGCCGCAACCTGGTGGTGGCCGGGCTCAACCTGCTGGCCACGCGCAGCCTGTTCAAGGACCAGCCGATGCGGCTGCGCCTGGGCGCGCCCGGCGCCGATGCCACCTGCCAAGTGCTGCTGGAAATCACCGGTCCCTGCGAGCCCTGCTCGCGCATGGAAGCGCTGCTGGGCCCGGGTGGCTACAACGCGATGCGCGGCCACGGCGGCGTGACGGCGCGCGTGCTGCAGGGCGGCTGGCTGCGGCTGGCTGACGCCGTGGTCTGCGAACGCGGCTAAGAGACTGAGTGACCATCGGATGCACCCGCGCCGGGGTGACCGCTCAGTCTCTGGGTCGCGGCAACCCGGCTGGACTGGCACCTGGGTGACCGTCGGCCGGCCGCGGCTGGCCATAATTCGGCCCAATTGGCGTTTGACCGCCTCAGCCCCCCGGCACCCTGGCGCCTGCCGCGGGTGTCACCACCCCACAAGGACAAGCCCATGTTTTCGCACATCATGATCGGCACCAACGATCTGGACAAAGCCAAGGTCTTTTATGACGCGGTGCTCGGCACCCTGGGCGTACCGCCGGGCAAGGTCGACCGCCACCGCGTTTTCTACCGTACGCCCACCGGCGTGTTCTCGGTGACGCTGCCGATTGACGGCCAGCCGGCCACCATCGGCAACGGCAGCACCTTCGGCTTCGCCTGCCAGTCGGCTGAGCAAGCCAATGCCTGGCATGCCGCCGGTCTGGCCAACGGCGGCACCACCTGCGAAGACCCGCCGGGCGTGCGCGTTGGCGCCGCCGGCCAGCTCTACCTGGCCTACCTGCGCGACCCCGACGGCAACAAGATCTGTGCGCTGCAGCGGATGCCCTGAGGCCGGAACCGGTAGGCCGACATGGATGAGCCGACACCCGCCCTCCAGCCCGCGATGAACGACGACCTGGACGAGCGCATCCGCTCGGGCCGCGCCCTGAGCGAGTCGATGGGCAATTTCCGCGTTACCGGCTGGGAGCCCGAGCGCCGGCTGGTGCATGCGGCCTTCACCGTCAAGCGCGAGTACTGCCACACCAACGGCACCATCGCCCAGGGCGGCTTTGTCACCGCCTGGCTGGATGCGGCGATGGCCCACGCGCTGATCCACGACACCCAGCGCGCGCAGACCGTCTTCAGCCTGGAGATCAAGGTCAGCTTCTACGAGAAGGTCGGGCCGGGTGAAGGCCGGGTAGAAGCCCGTGTCATCCGGCGCGGCAAGCGGGTGGCCTTTCTCGAAGCGTCGCTGTTCAACCCGGACGGCAAGCTGGCGGCACAGGCCAGTTCGACCGGCGTGCTGGCCGACCTGGCGCCCAAGTCGGCTTGAGCCGGGGCCGGGGTCGGCGCGCGGGTGCCGGCCGGCGGGTGCATCATCGGGCCATGAAATCCCCTGCCCTGTTGGCCGCGCTGCTCGCCGCTGCCGTCACGATGGCCTGCGCCACCCCAGCGCCAGATCAGACCGAGCCCACGGGCCTGCAGGCGCTCAGCCGCCTGGCGCTGGCCGATGCCGCTTTGCGCAGCGGCCTGCCCGCCTCGGCATTGCAGGTGGAAAGCGCCGATGCCGTGACCTGGCGCGACGGCTCACTGGGCTGCCCGCGGCCAGGCCTGATGGTCACCCAGGCGCTGGTGCCCGGCTACCGCATCCGCATCCGCGCCGGCAGCGAGCTCCTGAACTACCACGCCGGCGCACGTGGCGAACCCGCCTTCTGCCCCGCCTCCCTGGCCCAGGCGCCGCTGCCGCAGGATCTTCGGCGCTGAAGACGCCGATCCGCGCACGGGTCAGCATGCGCCGTGCGGACGACCGCTGCAGGCCCCCGGCGCCAGCCTTTGCTCGGTATTGGCCCGCTGGCGCCCGCCGGACGACTTGGGCAAGATGCCCGGGTTCACCCCTCATCGCTGACCATGCCCCCCTTGTTGCGCTGCACCGACCTGCATCCCTTCACCCGCCTGGACGTACCCACACTGCTGGCGCACCGCGCCGCCACCCGGCGCGACCATCCCTTCATCGTCTGGGCGCCGTTAGAGGGCGACGGACGCCGCTGGACCTACGGCGAATTCCATGCCCAGGTCGGACGCATTGCCGGCGGCCTGGCGCGGCGCGGCGTCAATGCTGGCGACCGCGTGCTGATCCACCTCGACAACTGCCCCGAAACCCTGCTGGCCTGGTATGCCTGCGGCTGGCTGGGTGCGGTGGCCGTCACCACCAACGCCCGCGCCGCCGGCGACGAACTGGCCTATTACGCTGAGCACAGCGGCGCAGTGGCGGCGATCACCCAGCCGAAGTTCGCCGAGCGTGTGGCGGCCAACTGCCGGCACCTGAAATGGCAGGTGGTGACGGCCACCGACAACGGCGCGCCGGCCGCACTGCCCGTGGAGCCCGGCCAGCGCTTCGAGACGCTGGACGCCGAGCCCGCGCCGCGCCGTGCGCCAGATCCGCTGGCACCCTGCAGCGTGCAATACACCTCGGGCACCACCAGCCGGCCCAAGGCGGTGTTGTGGAGCCATGCCAATGCGCTGTGGGGCGCGCGCATCAACGCGGTGCATGAGGACCTGCAGGCCAGCGATGTTCACCTGGTGCACATGCCACTGTTCCACACCAATGCGCAGGCCTACTCGGTGCTGGCCACGCTGTGGGCCGGCGGCACGGCGGTGGTGATGCCACGCTTCTCGGCCAGCCGCTTCTGGCCAGTGTCGCTCAAGCACCGCTGCACCTGGGCCTCGATGATCCCGTTCTGCATCAAGGCCTTGATGGCACACGAGGTGCCCTCAGCCCACCACTACCGGCTGTGGGGCGCGTCGGCTTGCGACCTGCCCAGCGATCCGCACTTTCGCGTGCAGACCATCGGCTGGTGGGGCATGACCGAAACCATCACCCACGGCATCGTCAGCTGCCGCCACTTTCCCAGCCCCAGCCTGGTGATTGGCCGGCCGGCGCCGGAGTACGGCATCGCCATCGTCGACGACGACGAGCGGCCGGTGGCCGAGGCCCGCGCCATCGAGCCCGGCGGCTCTGGCCAGTTGATGGTGCGCGGCATCCGGGGCTTGAGCCTGTTCCAGGAATACCTGGGCAACGCTGCGGCCACCGCAGCCAGCTACACCGCCGACGGCTGGTTCCGCACCGGCGACCGTGTCGACCTGCTGGCCGACGGCTCGATCCGCTTTGGCGACCGCACCAAGGACATGCTCAAGGTGGGCGGTGAAAACGTTGCCGCCAGCGAGATCGAGCGCGTCATCGCCGCCGTTCCCGGCGTGCACGAATGCGCCGTGGTGGCACGCAAACACGCCATGCTCGACGAGGTGCCGGTGGCTTTTGTACTGCCAGCGGCCAACGCGCCGGCCGATCTGGCCGAGCGGGTGATGGCGGCCTGCACGACGCAGCTGGCCGACTTCAAGCGGCCGCGTGAGCTGCGACTGGTCAGCGACTTTCCACGCTCGACGCTGGAGAAGATCGCCAAGGCCCAGTTGCGTGCGCAGCTGGCCGGCGAAAGCGACGTCGCTTGATGCGGCCGCACCCTAACGCGCCGCTGCTGCGGCGCGGCTTGGCGCTGGCGCTGCTGCGGCGCGGCTTGGCGCTGGCGCTGCTGGCCGCTGGCGAGTTGGGCGTGGCCAGCGTCGCTGCCCAGCCGCTGGCAGCGTCCGCCCCGCCACCCACGCTGATGGTCGAGGAGGTGCCCTTCATCACCACACCCGACCATGTCACGCTGGCCATGCTGACGCTGGCCGGCGTGGGCGCAGCCGACCATCTGATCGACCTCGGCTCGGGCGATGGCCGCATCGTCATCACCGCGGCGCGGCGCTTTGGTGCCAGCGGGCTGGGCGTGGAGATCGACCCGGCGCTGGTCACGCGCAGCCGCGACAACGCCCGCCAGGCCGGCGTGTCGCAGCGGGTCGAGTTCCGCACCCAGGACTTGTTCGACACGCCGCTGTCCAGCGCCAGCGTGATCACGATGTATTTGCTGCCGCAGGTCAACATGGCGCTGCGTCCGCGCCTGCTGGCACTGGCGCCGGGCACACGCATCGTCTCGCATGACTGGGACCTGGGCGACTGGCGGGCTGATCGCACGCTGACCGTGGCGGTGCCCGACAAGGCGGTGGGGCTGGAGAAGCTCAGCCGGCTGCACCTGTGGACGGTGCCGGCGCGCCTGCACGGCCTGTGGTGCGGTGACGGCGGCGTGGCGCTGCGCTTGGCCCAGCAACATCAGCAAGTCGGCGCCACGCTGGCCAGCGGCAGCGACAGCCGCGGCTTCAGCGGCCGCATCGACGGCACCCGCTTGCGGCTGCTGGGTGCCGGCGGCAGCGGTTGGTCGGCAGTGGCTGAAACCGGCGGCCTGCGTTTGCTCGAGGTCTCGGCCGGCTTGCCGCTGCGCGCCGGCCAGCAGTTGCGGCCATCGACGGGCGCAACCTGCGCCGAGCTCGTCAAGCCCTGACGTCCACCGTCATTCAACTGATTGCCGGCGCGTCGCTGCCGACGAACTGCTTGCGCAGTTCACGCTTGAGCACCTTGCCGGTGGCGTTGCGCGGCAGCAGCGGCAGGATGGCGATGTCCTGCGGTATCTTGAAACGCGCCAGCCGTTCGGCGCAATGCGCCAGCACGTCATGCTTGTCCAGTGACTGGCCAGGCTTGAGCACCAGCACCGCCAGACCCACCTCGCCCCACTGGGCGCTGGGCAGGCCGATCACCGCGGCCTCGGCCACCTGCGGCAGCTGGTAGAGCACGTTCTCGACCTCGGCCGGGTAGACGTTTTCACCGCCCGAGATGTACATGTCCTTCCAGCGGTCGACGATGTAGAAATAACCTTCCTCGTCCTGACGCGCGGCGTCGCCGGTCTTCAGCCAGCGGCCTTCAAAGGCGGCGGCGGTGGCGTCGGGCCGGTTCCAGTAACCCGGCGTGATGTTGGGCCCGGCCACCCAGAGTTCACCGATCTCGCCAGGCGCGCAGTCGGCGCC
>JBBQZM010000145.1:0-9535 GCA_038207685.1 Burkholderiales bacterium | reverse complement strand
CACGCGGCGCCCAGGCTCACTTGGCCTGCGACAGCAGCCAATGGGTGAGCAGGCCCACCGGACGGCCGGTCGCGCCCTTGGCCGCACCGCTCTTCCAGGCCGTGGCGGCGATGTCCAGGTGCGCCCAGCGCAGCTTGGCGGCGAAGCGCTTGAGGAACATCGCGGCAGTGATCGCGCCGCCAGCGCGGCCGGCGATGTTCGCCACGTCGGCGAAGTTGCTCTTCAGCCCTTCGTCGTATTCGTCGTCCACCGGCATGCGCCAGCAGGGGTCGAGCGCGGCATCGCCGGCGGCCAGCAGCTCGGTGGCCAGGCCGTCGTCGGGCGAGAACAAGCCCGAGCGCACCGCGCCCAACGCAATCACGCAGGCACCGGTGAGCGTGGCGATGTCAACCACCGCCGCCGGCTTGAAGCGCTCGACATAGGTCAGCGCGTCGCACAGGATCAGCCGGCCCTCGGCATCGGTGTTCAGCACCTCTATGGTCTGGCCCGACAGACTCTTGACCACGTCGCCCGGCTTCAGCGCGCGCCCGCTGGGCATGTTCTCGCAAGCGGCGACCACGCCGATGACATTGAGCTTGGGCTTGAGCTGCGACACCGCGCGCATCGTGCCCACCACGCTGGCAGCGCCGCCCATGTCGAACTTCATCTCGTCCATCTCGGCACCCGGCTTCAGCGAGATGCCGCCGGAGTCGAAGGTGACGCCCTTGCCCACCAGCACCAACGGCGCCACCGACTTGGCCGCACCCTGGTAGTGCATGACGATGAAGCGCGGCGCCTCGTCCGAGCCCTTCGCCACCGCCAGAAAGCTGCCCATGCCCAGCTTCTCGATCTGCTTGCGGTCCAGCACTTCGATCTTCAGGCCCTGGGCCTTGGCCATCTTGCGCGCCTCGGCGGCCAGCAGCGTGGGCGTGCAGTGGTTGGCCGGGCGGTTGGCCAGTTCACGCGCCAGGCCCACACCTTCGGCAATCGCCGCGCCCAGCGCCAGGCCAGCCTCGGCCGCCTGGCCCTCGGCCTTGCTGCTGGCCAGCAAGGTCAGCTTGTTCAGCGCCGGCGCATCGGCCGCGCTGGGCTTGGTGGTGCGGTAAACATACACCGCGTCGGCGGCGGCCGTGGCCACGGCTTCGACATGGGCGGCCGACAACGCCGGCACGCCCGAGATCAGCACTGCCAGGTGCTTGACACCCAGGCCCTTGACCAACGCAATGCCGGCCGCTGCCGCGGCCTTGATGGCCTTGGCGCTGCCATCCTTGGCCACCGCCACGGCCACCCGTGGCGCCTTGACGCCGGCCACCTGACGCAGGTAGGCGCTGCGGCCGGCCTTGAGCGCCAGATCGCCCTGCTTGACCGCGTCGTTCACCGCGGTGGCCAGCGCCTCGTCCAGGCCCGCCGGCACGGCGTCGCCCACCAGCAGCAACAACAAGGCATCGGCGGCCACACGACCGGCGCCCCCGGCGGTCATCGATTGGGTGTGAAAGTCCATAATCAGCTCAGTTAGAAGAGCCAAAGATGTTATTCGATTCGACTGTGCGACGAGAGCTGGCACGCAGCTTCGGCGCGACGCTGGTGGTGATACTCACCATCGTCATCACCATGATGCTGATCCGCACGCTGGGCCTGGCCGCCGGCGGCGCGGTCGCGCCCGAGGACGTGGTGCTGTTGCTGGGCTACACCGCGCTGGGCCATTTGCCGACCATGCTGGCGCTGAGCCTGTTCATCGCCGTGGTGGTCACGCTGGGCCGCATGTACCGCGAGAGCGAGATGGTGATCTGGTTCGCCAGCGGCCTGGGGCTGGGTCGCTTCGTGCGGCCAGTGCTGCGCATGGCCTGGCCGGTGCTGCTGGTGGTGGGCTTGCTGCTGCTCTTCGTCTGGCCCTGGGGCAACCGCAGCAGCGCCGAACTGCGCAGTCGCTACGAGCAGCGCAGCGACTTGTCACGCGTGGCGCCCGGCGTGTTCCAGGCCTCGCGCGATGGCAGCCGCGTCTTTTTTGTCGATCGCGCCAGCCAGGAAGGCGTGGAAGGCCACAACGTGTTTGTGCTGACCCGCAAGCCGCCTGTCGAGTCGGTGGTGTCGGCGCGCAGCGGCCAGCTGATGGACGAGGGCCGGGACAAGGTGTTGCAGCTCGATCGCGGTCAGCGCAACGAGATCGACACCGACAGCGGCCAACGCACGCTGGCCAGCTTCGAGCGCTACCGCGTGGTGGTGGGTGACGGCGTGGTGCGCAGTGCCGAGGCAGCGCCGCCCAAGACCATGGACACCCTGGCGCTGCTGCGCGACCGCGGGCTGCGCCAGCAGGCCGAGCTGGCCTGGCGCTTCGGCCTGCTGCTGGCCGCCGGCAACCTGCTCTTGCTGGGCGTGGGCCTGGCCGCCACGCAGCCGCGGCGGGCCAGCAACTGGAACCTGCTGCTGGCCTTGATGACCTTCGTCGTCTACTTCAACCTGATCAACCTGTCGCAGGCCTGGATCGCGAGTGGCCGCTATGCCGCGGGCGCCACCATGGTGGCGCTGCACGGCGGCGCCTTTCTGCTGGCCCTGGCACTGATCGGCTGGCGCGACCGCGCCGCAGTCTGGCGCTGGCCCGGCCGGCGTGCGGCCGCTGCTGCTGCCACAGGTGCCGCCACTGATGCAGCCACAGGTGTCGCAACATGAAGACCGTGCGCCGCCTGCTCTACCGCGACATCTACTGGTCGGTGCTGTTTGTCGCATTGGCCTTTCTGAGCCTGTTCTTCTTCATTGATTTCGTCGATGAACTGGAGAACGTCGGCCGCAATGGCTACACCCTGGGTCAGGCCGTGCTCACCGGGCTGCTGGAGCAGCCCGGCCACTTCTACGAGTTGTTTCCGATCGCGGTGCTGATCGGCACCATCTACTCGATGGCACGGCTGGCGCAATCGTCGGAGTTCACCATCCTGCGCACCGGCGGCCTGGGCCCCGGCCGGGCCTTGCGGCTTTTAGCCTTGCCGGGCCTGCTGTTTGCGTTGCTGACCTTCGTGGTTGGCGACTACATCGCACCGGTCACCGAGCGCCAGGGCCTGGCCCTGCAGGCCGGCGCGCGCGGCGGCGTCTCGCTGGGACGCGGCGGCGCCTGGCTCAAGGAGCGCCGAGCGGCCGAGCCACCCGCCGCCGAACGGGCGCCAGCGGCTGCGCCGGCAGAGGGTGGCGAGCGCGGCATCTCGGTCAATGTCACCGCTGCCGGCGCCCGTGGCGACTTGCTGGGCGTGCGCATTTTCGAGTTTGATACCGACGGCCGTTTGCGCACCCGCCTGGAGGCCGTGTCGGCACAGGTCAGCGGTGACGGCTTCTGGCAGTTGCGCGAGGTGCAGCGCACCGACTGGCCCACCCCCGAGCAAGCGCTGGCCGGCCAACCACTGCAGCAGCAGGCGCTGGCCGCACTGGCCTGGCCCAGCACGCTGACCCGCAGCGTGGTGGCGGCCGCGCTGCTGCCGGCCAAGACCATGTCAACGATCGATCTGTGGCGCTACGCCGGCCACCTGGCTGACCAGGAGCAGGCGGTTCAGAGCTACCAGATCCAGTTCTGGAAGAAGGCCTTGTACCCGCTGGCCTGTGTGGTGATGGTGGCGCTGGCGCTGCCCTTCGCCTACCTGCATGCGCGTGCCGGCGGCGTCAGCCTCAAGGTCTTTGGCGGCATCATGCTCGGCATCAGCTTTGTGCTGCTCAACAATGCCAGCGGCCATCTTGGCCTGCTTCGGCAATGGACACCCTGGATGGCCGCGGCGGCGCCCAGCCTGCTGTACCTGCTGCTGTCCATGGGCGCCTTTGCCTGGCTGGTGCGTTACCGATGAATCGGCGCCCCAACGCCTTCCAACCCGAGACCACGATGACCCCGACGCCCCACGACACCACCGGCCTGCTGCTGTTTGCCCACGGCGCGCGCGATCCGATGTGGGCACGGCCGTTTGAGGCGGTGGCCGAGCGCTGCCGGGGCGAACGTGGCGCCGACCGCGTGGCACTGGCCTTCCTGGAATTCATGGCACCCGATCTGGTGGCCGGTGGCGGCACGCTGGTGGCCGCAGGCTGCACCGAGATCGATGTCGTGCCCTTGTTCCTGGGCGCCGGTGGCCATGTGCGCAAGGACATCCCGGTGCTGATGGCCCGCCTGCAGGCCGACCATCCCGGTGTGCGCTTCGTGCTGCGGCCCACCGTCGGCGAAGCCGCTGCGGTGATCGAGGCCATGGCCGTCACCGCACTGAGCGCCACGCAAGCCGAGGTGGCCCTGCGATGAATCCGATTCACGCCAACGGGGCAAGTTGCTGCCCACGCCACCTGCCAGCGGGCGCGTGAGATGAACCTGCACCAGTTCCGCTATGTGCAGGAGGCGGTGAGGCGCAACCTCAATCTCACCGAGACGGCCAAGGCGCTGCACACCTCGCAGCCCGGCATCAGCAAGGCCATCCTGGAGCTGGAAGAAGAACTGGGCGTCGACATCTTCGCCCGCCATGGCAAGCGCATCCGGCGTGTCACCGAGCCGGGCCAGCTGGTGCTGCAATCGGTAGAGATCATCATGCGCGAGGTGGCCAACCTCAAACGCATCGGCGATGAGTTCTCCAAGCAGGACGCCGGTACGCTGAGCATTGCCACCACCCATTCGCAGGCGCGTTACGTACTGCCCGAGCCGGTGGCCCAGTTGCGCCGGCGGCTGCCCAAGGTGCAGGTGCAGATGCACCAGGGCACGCCGGGCGACGTGGTGCGCATGCTGCTGGACGATGTGGCCGAGATCGGCCTGGCCACCGAATTGCTGGACGACGTCGACGGCCTCATCAGCCTGCCCTGCTACGAATGGCAGCATGTGCTGGTGGTGCCGGCCAAGCATGCGCTGGCAGCGGTAGAGCGGCCGACGTTGGAGCAACTGGCGGCCGAGCCGCTGATCACCTACCACCCCAGCTTCAGCGGCCGCGCCCGCATCGACAGCGCTTTTGCCAAGCAGCGGCTCAAGCCCAACATCGCGCTCGAGGCGATCGACGCCGACGTCATCAAGACCTATGTGCGCCTGGGCATGGGGGTAGGCCTGGTGGCCGAGATGGCGGTGCGCGACGACCCACCCGGCGGCGATCTGGCCTGGCGCCCGGTAGGCCACTTGTTCGGCCCCAATACCTCGCGCGTCGCCTTCAAGCGCGGCGCCTACCTGCGCCACTTCGTCTTTGCCTTTGCCGAACTGCTCAGCGAGCGGCTGAACCGGGCGCTGATCGAACGCGCCATGTCCGAGCGGCCTGGCGGCCTGGCCACGTCCTACGAACTCTGACCCTAAGCCCTCTGACGCCATGAGCCTGTTTCGAACTCCCCTGCCGCCCAGTCGCCTGCCGCGCGTGGGCACCACCATCTTCACCCTGATGTCGGCGCTGGCCACCGAACATGGCGCGGTCAACCTGGGCCAGGGCTTCCCGGACTTCGCAGGTGACCCGGCGCTGCTGGAGGCCGTGCACCAGGCCATGACCGACGGCCTGAACCAGTACCCGCCGATGGCCGGTGTGCCGGCGCTGCGCGAGGCGGTGGCGGCCAAGATCGAGGCGTTGTACGGCAAGCGCTACGACGCCGGCAGCGAGATCACCATCACCGCCGGCGCCACGCAGGCGATCCTGACCGCCATCCTGGCCATCGTCGGCCCGGGCGACGAGGTCATCGTGCTCGAGCCCAATTTCGACAGCTACGTGCCCAACATCGAGTTGGCCGGCGGCGTCGTGGTGCGTGTGCCGTTGCTGGCAGGCAGCTTCCGCCCTGACTTCGACCGCGTCGCTGTGGCGATCACACCGCGTACCCGGGCGATCCTGGTCAACTCGCCGCACAACCCCAGTGCCACGATCTGGCGTACGGCCGACTTTGAGCGATTGGCCGAGATCCTGCGCCCCACCGACGCGCTGCTGATCAGCGACGAGGTCTACGAGCACATGGTCTATGACGGCGAGCGCCATGCCAGCGCATCGGCCCACCCCGAACTGGCCGCCCGCGCCTTTGTGGTGTCGAGCTTCGGCAAGACCTTCCATGTCACCGGCTGGAAGATCGGCACCGTGGCCGCACCCGCGCCGCTCAGCGCCGAGTTCCGCAAGGTGCACCAGTTCAACGTCTTCACCGTCAACACGCCGATGCAGCACGGCCTGGCGCGCTACCTGGCCGATCCCGCGCCCTACCAGGACCTGCCGGCCTTCTACCAGCACAAGCGCGACCTGTTCCGTGACGGCCTGGCCGGCACCCGCTTCAAGCTGCTGCCCAGCGAGGGCAGTTACTTCCAGTTGGTGGACTACAGCGCGATCAGCGATCTCGGCGAAGCCGACTTCTGCCGCTGGCTGACCACCGAGATCGGCGTCGCGGCGATCCCGCTGTCGGCGTTCTACGACGACGGCCGCAACCAGGGCCTGGCCCGCTTCTGCTATGCCAAGCGGGACGACACCTTGCGCAGCGCACTGGCGCGGCTGGCCAAGCTCTGAACGCGGCGCCGGCCGACACCGAGCTCAGTGCCGCGGCGGCGTATCGCCGGCACTGGCGTTGAAAGTCAGGTCCGACAGCCGGCTGTCGCGGCCCATGCCGATGTCGGTGAAGGCCGCCGGCTCGGTGAACTCGCGCGGCGAAGTCGCATAGTCGCTGAGGTCCAGGTCGAGCTTGCCGGTTGCTGCATCCACAGCCTCGGCCGCCGCCTGAGGGGTCGCTCCCGGGTCCGACATCGGCGTGGTGGAGCGGCTGAACACCCACTCGGCCAACATCGCCTGGGCACTGGTACGCTGGGACAGGTGCGGCCGCGGTGAGGTGATCTCGGTCGGACTCTCACCCAACGGCAGCAGCAGGTCCACCACCTCTGCCGCTTGCCCGGCAGCGGGCGCCGGCGGCACTGACAACAGCGCCTCATCTGCTTGCTCGAACCGCGGCGGCACATCCGAATCTGAGGCAGCAGCGGGCAGTTCCATCAGCACGGCGTGCAGCAGCAGCAGTTCGCGATAGGCCGGCAGGTCGAAGGGCTCGATGCCTTCTCGGCGCAGCAGCACGGCATCGACCTCGGCCGCCGCGCGCATCGGCTTGGACCAGCCACGCTGCAGCCGCTGCAGCAAATCGGGGTAGTCCTCCAGCGTTCGGCCGCTGCCCAGATCGCCCTGCCAGTCCGGCGCCATGGCGTTGAAGCGCTTGTTGAAGCGTTCGCGGGTGCGCTCAAAGGCTTCCTGATCGCCCTGCTCCCGGTAGATCTCCATCAACCTGAGGTAAGGCGCCGCACTGGCGCTGCCGGTCTCGCGCACATGGCTGAGCAGCAGATCGATCGCCGACTGATGCTGGCCGAGCACCAGGAAGAAGTCGACCTGCTGCTCCAGGTCGAGCAGTTCCTCGACCGACACGGGCCGCGGCGGAACGCCGGTGGCCAGCGCAAAGTCACGCACCGGCGGCATCGGCTTGAGGCTGGGCACCTCGGGCAGCTTCAGTCTGTCTGGCGTCGGAACGGCAGCGGCGTGCTGTCGCACCGGCACGGGCGCGGGTGGGGCTGCAGGCGGCGGGGCAGCCGCCACAGGCACGGCCGGCGGCGGCCCGGCAGGCATTGCAGCGGCACCTGTGGGCTGCGCCTGGCCAACGTTGAGTCGGGCCAGACCGCTATCCAGCCCGCTGAGGAACAAGTTGCGTTGCTGGCGCATCCGCCACGCCAGCCAGACGCTCAGCGCACCGAGCAAGGCCAAGCCCAGCAGCAACCACGGCGACCCGCTGCTGCCGGCCTCGGCATCGGCCAGACGCTGTTTCAGCGCCGCCATCTGCTCCTGCTGGTGCCGCGCTTCGACCAGGGCTGCCTGCACCTGCTCTTCCAGGCGCAGGATCTGCACCGTGGCGAGCTGGGTGGCGTTGTCCGCCGGTGTGGCTGTTGTAGACACCGCCTGCGGTGAGGTCGCGCTCGCTGGTGCGGCCGCCAGCAGCGCCGGCATCGAGGCGCCAACGCAGCACAGCGCTGCCAGGGCCCATCGGTGGGCAAGTTGACCAAGCTGGCGAAGTGCGAGGAGAGGCAAGAGATCGGCCAAGCGAAAGGAATCCAAGGACATGCCAATTCACTCTAGCATGCAGCCCTCGTGCTTCCGGCAACTGCGGACGGCCGATTCCGGGCAGATTTCTCTAGGAGGCTGTCGCCGCGAATCAACGGCGAGGCGTTGCGCCTATTCGTCGTAGCCCGGCAGATGCCTGTCCAGCCGGCGCAGCAGGCCGGGCCAGGTCAGCGAGGCGCCCTGCCCCTTGGTGGCCACTGCCGCCTGCTGGCGCGCGGTGGCGATGATCTCGGGCTTCACCGTGATCAGTTCACCGCCGGCCTGGGCGCGGACCTGGATGGTGCACACCGTCTCGAACAGGTACATGGCCTGGAAGGCCTCGGCAATGCTCTTGCCCACGGTCAGCAGACCATGGTTGCGCAGCATCAGGTAGTTGTTGTTGCCCAGATCGCGCACCAGGCGCGGCTTCTCGTCGTCACGCAGGGCCACGCCTTCGTAGTCGTGGTATCCCAGGTTGCCCATCACAAAGATCGACTGCTGCGAAATCGGCAGCACACCGCACTTCTGGGCCGACACCGCCACGCCGTTGAGCGAGTGCACATGCAGCACACACTGCGCGTCGTGACGCACCGCATGCACTGCGCTGTGGATCGTGAAACCGGCCGGATTCACCGGGAACGGCGAGTCCTCGACCTTGTTGCCTTGCAGGTCGATCTTGACCAGGCTGGAGGCGGTGATCTCGTCGAACATCAGCCCGTAGGGATTGATCAGGAACTGGTCTTCGGTGCCCGGCACGCGGGCGCTGATGTGCGTGAAGATCAGATCATCCCACTTGAACAAGGCCACCAGCCGGTAGGCTGCGGCCAGGTCTACCCGGGTCTGCCACTCTTCGGCGGACACCTGTGCGCGGCGCGAGGGAAGTTGTAGATCTCTGCTCGACATGCATGACTCCATCAGCGATTAAGCTGAAGGACAATAGGACAGGCAGCATGGCGCCGTTGTCGCGCCTGGGACAAGACATGAATACACCGGTTCTCACCATTGAAGAGCGACAGAACATCGATTCCGGGGTCTGGTTCGGCAAGCTCTCCGAGCCGTTGCGGCAGGCGATCCTGTCGCGCGCCTATGTGCGGCGGCTGAGCGACGGTGCACCATTGGCCTCGCGCGGCACGCCCGCCGAAGACTGGTTCGGCGTTGCCCGCGGTGCGGTGCGCGTATCACTGGTGTCGCTGTCGGGCAAGCAGGTCACGCTCAACTACTGCGAGCCCGGCGTCTGGTTCGGCGACATCTCGCTGTTCGACGGCATGGCCCGCACCCACGATGCCGACGCCCATGGCGAGACTACGCTGCTGTGCGTGCGCAAGGCCGACTTCAAGGAGTTGCTGAACCAGCACTCCGAGCTCTATGACGCGCTGCTGCGCCTGAACTGCCGACGCCTGCGCCTGATGTTCAACCAGTTCGAGGACCTCAACACCAAGCCGCTGTCAGCGCGTCTGGCCAAGCAGATCATCCTGCTGGCCAAGAGCTACGGCATTGAGCAGGGCGAGGAGATCCGCATCGGCCTGCAACTGGCGCAG
>JBBQZM010000144.1:0-9558 GCA_038207685.1 Burkholderiales bacterium | reverse complement strand
ACTTCCGGACCAGCGCCGAGGCGCAGGGCATCGGCTACCAGACCATGATCAACACGGCGCTGCGCGCAGCGGTCGCGCCGCAAAAGGCCAGAAAGCCGAAGAAGGAGGAAGAACCCTTGACGGTGGCCAAGCTGCGGGAAGTGCTGCGCGAAGAGTTGCATGCCGCTTGACGTGCCGGCGTTCCTCGGCCTGCCCGGCGGTGGACCAGCGCCGACGCTCGGACCCATGATGAACCAACACACGCGTACATCCGCCAGCGCCTTCGACGCGCTGGCCGACACACCGCAGGCTGCGGCCAGCACGTGCGCGTCAGGCTGGAAGCGGGGTGATCATTGCAATTTGCGTCCCATCCGAAGGAGGGTTTCATGAGCTACGCCGAACTGATCGAGCGCCTGCAATCGCTGCCTGCCGCCCAGCAGGCCGAAGTATTTGACTTTGTCGAGTTTCTCGCGAGTCGGCAGGTGGCAGCGCAGGCTGCCACTGCGCCACCCGAGCAAACCAGCGTCGCGGGCCAGCGGCGCCTACCCATGTGGCTGGATAAGCCTATCAAGGTGCCGGGTTTCACCCCCCTCAGTCGGGACGAGGCCAATGACCGCACGTGAATTCGTGGACTCCAACATTTGGCTGTATGCGCTGTTGGATGCCGGCGACGACCTTGTTGACCAGAAGCTTCTCCGAGCCCGCAAGCTGCTGCAGGGTCTGAAGCACCCCGTGATCAACTCGCAAGTGATTCGTGAGGTTTGTCGAAACCTGTTGAAGAAGGGCGCGCTCTCGGAGGAGGCGGTGCGCCATGCGATCCAGGATCTGTACCTGAACTGCGATCTCCACCCCTCCGCAGAACCGCAGCACCTGCTTGCCTCGCGTCTGCGTGAAACCACGTCATTGAGTTTCTGGGACAGTCTCATTGTTGCCGCGGCGCCGGACGCGGGTTGTTCAACCCTCTACACCGAAGACATGCAGAACGGCCAGGTCATCGATGGGCGGATGACCATCGTCAACCCGTTGCTGGGCTGACAGCGCGAAGAAGGCGCCAGACCCATGAGCAACTTCGCCTTCCTCCAGACCGAGTGGCCGCTGCTGCACGAGTCTGCGGCAAAGGCCGAAACCCTGGTGCACGCCGATGCCCGAGCCGCCTGCTTCTACGCCCGGCGCACGCTGGAGCTGGCGGTCACTTGGCTTTACAAACACGATCGCGGGCTGCGCCTGCCCTACCAGGACAACCTGAACGCGCTGATCCACGAGCCGAGCTTTGGCCAGGTGGTGGGCCAGGCCGTGTTCACCAAGACCAAGGTGATCAAGGACCTGGGCAATCTGGCCGTGCACAGCGCCCGCAAGGTGCTGCCGGCCGACGCGCTGGCCGCCACGCGGGAGTTGTTCCACGTCTGCTACTGGGTGGCGCGCACCTACGGCCAGCGCGGCCGGCCCGACCCGGGGTTGGCTTTCAACGCCGCGCTGCTGGCCCAACCCGCTCAACCTGCAGCCGCCGCGCCAGCGCAGACGCCCGATCAGTTGCAGAAGCTGCAGGCCCATCTGGCCGAGCGCGACGAAAAGCTTGCCACGCTGCTGGGCGCGAAGGTTTCGTTGGACGCCGAACTGGCCCAACTGCGCGATGAGGTGGCCGCCGCCAAGGCGGCCAACGCCGCCACGCCCGACACGCACGACTACTCCGAAGCACAAACCCGCGACTACTTCATCGACCTGCTGCTCAAGGAAGCCGGCTGGGTGCTCGATGCGAAGAAGAACTGCGAGGTCGAGGTCACCGGCATGCCCAACGCAGAAAACAAGGGCTTCGTGGACTACGTGCTGTGGGGCGACGACGGCAAGCCGCTGGCGTTGGTGGAAGCCAAGCGCACCAAGAAGGGCGCCAAGGTGGGCCAGCAACAGGCCAAGCTGTATGCCGACTGCCTGGAACAGCAGTACGGCCAGCGTCCGGTGATCTTCTGCTCCAACGGCTACGAGCACTGGATCTGGGACGATGCGCTTTACCCGCCGCGGGCGGTGCAGGGCTTCTACAAGAAGACCGAGCTGGCGCTGATGATCCAGCGCCGCAGCAGCCGCAAGCCGCTGGCCACCGCTGCCATCAATGCCGGCATCATCGAGCGCTACTACCAGGTGCGCACGGTGCGCCGCATCGGCGAGACCTTCGAGAAGCACAACTTGCGCAAGGCGCTGGCGGTGATGGCCACCGGCGCCGGCAAGACCCGCACGGTGATCGCGCTGGCCGATGTGCTGATGCGTGCCAACTGGGCCAAGCGGGTGCTGTTTCTGGCCGACCGGGTGGCGCTGGTGAACCAGGCGGTGAACGCCTTCAAGAAGCACTTGCCGGATTCGTCGCCCGTCAACCTGGTGACCGACAAGCACACCGAGGGCCGGGTGTTTGTGTCCACCTACCCGACGATGATGGGCCTGATCGACGAGGCCATGGACGGCAAGAACGGCGGGCAGCGCCGCTTCGGCGTCGGCCACTTCGACCTGATCGTGATCGACGAGGCGCACCGCTCGGTTTACCAGAAGTACCGCGCCATCTTCGAGTATTTCGACTGCCTGCTGGTGGGGCTGACGGCCACGCCCAAGGACGAGATCGACCACAACACCTACGGCCTGTTCGACTTGGAAGACGGCGTGCCCACCGACGCCTATCCGCTGGACCAGGCGGTGGCCGATGGCCACTTGGTGCCGCCGGTGGCGGTGTCGGTGCCGCTGAAGTTTCAGCGCGAGGGCATCCAATACGCCCAGCTCAGCGAGGACGAGAAGGAGCAGTGGGACGCGCTGGAGTGGAACGAGGACGGCACCCCGCCGCCTGACGAGGTGGATGCGGCTGCGCTGAACAAGTGGCTGTTCAACACCGACACGGTGGACAAGGTGCTGGCGCACCTGATGACCAAGGGCCAGAAGGTGGCCGGTGGCGACAGGCTGGGCAAGACCGTCGTGTTTGCGAAGAACAACGACCACGCCGAGTTCATCGCCGAGCGCTTCAACGTCAACTACCCGCACTACAAGGGCGAGTTCGCCCGTGTCGTCACCTACAAGACCGTCTACGCGCACAGCCTGATCGACGCCTTCTCGATCAAGGACAAGGCGCCGCACATCGCCATCTCGGTGGACATGCTCGACACCGGTATCGACGTGCCCGAGGTGGTGAACCTGGTGTTCTTCAAGATCGTCCGCTCGCGCACCAAGTTCTGGCAGATGGTGGGGCGGGGCACGCGGCTATGCCCTGATCTGTTTGCCCCGGGGGAGGACAAGAAGTTCTTCTACGTCTTCGACTACTGCCAGAACTTGGAGTTCTTCGGCCAGAACCTCGAAGCCACGGACGGCACGTCCAGTGAGTCCTTGGGGACTCGGTTGTTCAAGGCGCGGGTGAACCTGATTGGCGAACTGGACCGCAAGATCATGGGTGGCCAAGTTGGCGCCGAACCGCCTGCGAATTACGGCGCCCAGCCCAACAGCCAGCAGTTGCGCAACAGCACGGCCGAGCACCTGCACCAGGTGGTGGCGGCGATGAACACCGAGAACTTCGTGGTGCGGCCGCGGCGCCGGTCTGTCGAGAAGTTCGCCAGGCATGAGGCCTGGCAGACCTTGACCGGCGACGACCAGATCGAACTGAAGGCCCATGTCGCCAACCTGCCCACCGAGTTTTTGGACAGCGACGAGGAGGCCAAGCGCTTCGACCTGCTGGTGCTGCGCACCCAACTGGCCATCCTGCAGGCTGGCCCCGGGTTTGCTGCGCTGCGCGATCAGATTCGCGCGATTGCCAGCGCGCTGGAGGATCAGGAGGCCGTGCCCGCGATCAAGGCCGAGATGGTGCTGATACAGGCCATCGCTGGCGAAGAATGGTGGAACGACGTGACGCTGGGCATGCTGGAAAACGCCCGCAAGCGGCTGCGGGCGCTGGTCAAGCTGATCGAGAAGTCGAAGAAGAAGGTGGTCTACACCGACTTCACAGACGAGTTGGGCACCGAGACCACGATCGACTTGCCCGAGATCGCGAACGCCATCGGACGGGGCCTGGACATGGCCAAGTTCAAGGACAAGGCGCGGCAGTTCCTGAAGGCGCATGAGGGCCATGTGGCCTTGCTACGGCTGCGGCGCGGCCAGGCGCTGACGCCCACCGATGTGCTGGAACTCGAACGCATGTTGGTGGAGGCTGGCGGCACTTCTGAACTGATCCAGAAGGCGGCCGAGGACAAGCTCGGGCTGGGCATCTTCATCCGCTCGCTGGTCGGCATGGAGCGGGAAGCCGTGTCGCAGGCCTTCAGCGAGGTGATCGCGGGCAGCAAGGCCACGCCGGATCAGATTGAGTTCATAGAGCTGATCGTGTCTGAGCTGACGGCCACCGGCGTGATGGAAGCCAGCCGGCTGTACGAGTCACCGTTTCTCGACATCAGCCCGCAGGGGCCGGAAGGGCTGTTCCCCGCGGCCAAGGTTGACCGGATGGTGCAGGTGCTTGACGAGATCAGGCAGCGAGCGGCGGCGTGAGGTTTGACTGTCGAATGCGCTGAGAAACATGCTTGGCAGGCAACTCTGGAGCGAGCAGATGGAGCGACTCATACTTTTTACCAAGCAGCGCGCCAACCTGCCGCTGACCTACGTTCACGATGACGGCAAGGTGTACGAGCCAGGCTGCGGAATCGCCATGCAATCAGCCGTCAGCGTGCAGCGGGCCGGCGCTTGTGCCGAGATCGACATCGTCCTCGGTGACGTGTGGATACGTGCCGACATCGTGGCAGCGCGGGCGAATCGAAGCTCCGGCACCGACCTGTTTTACAACAATGCCCGCGAAATGTGCGGTGACAGGCCGCGCCGAACACGGGGTGCGGGCTATGTTCGCTATGTAGACAACTGAAGGCGGTGTGGTCGGGTGTAGTTCCTGTGCGACAGACCGGTGTTGGCCTTGCACGTGACCGAAGCCGACACGCCCGAAAGCCTGCGGCGGCGCAACTACATCAAGTTCACTGGCGGCCGCTCGTTCGTGGTCGGCCTGCGCGAGTTGTCAGTGGCGCTGCGCGAGAACATCGATTGGATTCGGGAACACACGCGGTTGGGTGAACTGGCCGCGCGCTGGAGGCAGCGAGACCGGCAGGACGATCTGCTTCTTCGAGGGGCAGAGCTTGAGTCGGCGCTGGCCTGGTTGTCGCAATGGAACAGCCCGGCACCTGAGCCTACGGCCGCACAACGCGAGTTCATTGGCGCCAGCGAGGTGGCCGAGATTGAACGCAGCAGTGCCGAGCGGCAACGACTGGCGACGGTCGCTTTGGCACAGGCGGATCGGGCACAGGCGCTGTCAAGAGCGCGCCGATCGCAGCCGCGCGCGCCAACATTCGGTTGTCTCGCGATTTCACACTGGCCGATCTCACCCAGTCGGAAACCGCTGGTCGCCGTGGCTTGGAGAACGCGGATCCGGCATCGTTCGAGCGGCTGCGTCAAGCCGCTCTGCTGCTGGACAGAGTCAAGGACATGCTCGGCGGTTGCCCCATCAAGATCTTTTCCGGCAACCGCGGTGAATCGCTCAACAGGGCGCTGCGCGGTGCCCCTATTCAGCGCACTCCACAGGCTATGCGGTGGACATCACCTGCAGCGAGGTCGGCAGTCCATATGAGGTTGCTCGGGCCATCGAACGGTCTGCGGGGATGAAGGACATCGATGAGCTTGTGCTCGAGTTCGGGAGATTCGTGCGCATCAGTGCCGACCCACAGAAGCGCCGCAGAGTGATCACGACACACTCGTTGATCAACGGCCAGCGCAGCACCACGGGCCTGGTGGACGTTGACCGCCAAGGGCGGCTGGTTGATACGCCCGCGGTGCCTGCCACGCAGTAGCCCGGTGTTCCCCACTACAAGGCGCCGCCGCCTAGCCGCGGAACTGGCCGCCCTCGCTGTGGCGGGTGACAAACTCGAGGCCAAAGGCATCAAGCTTGGCCCCGGGGCCAAGGTCGTGGCCGCACTGGTGACGCCCGCTGCAAAGGCCATCACGGTGCGCTTCGCGGTGAAGTAAGTGACCGCTGCTCCCCACTCGATGCCAGCGCTGAAGGGCGCGCTGCTGGTCTTGCTGGCCGCTGTGCTGTTCGGCGTCAGCACGCCCTTGCTCCAGCGTTTTCGGGGCCGGGCTGGGGCCGTTCACGACCGCGGCGCTGCTCTACGCCGGCGCAGCCCTGGTCGGTGCGCTGTCACGTCAACGCATCGAGCGCGAGGCGCGTGTGCGGCGCAGCGACCTGCCGCGGCTGCTGGCGATGGCCGGCTTCGGCGCTGTGCTCGGACCGGTGGCGCTGGCCTGGGGCCTGCAGCACACGAGTGGTACCGGCGCCTCGCTGATGCTGACGCTGGAAGCGCTGTTCACCGTATTGCTGGCCCAGCTGCTGTACTGCGAGACGATGGACCGCCGCGTGTGGGCAGCCATGCTGTTGTTGCTGGCTGGCGGCTTGTTGCTGGTGCTGGTTGACGTCGGCGGGAAACTGGAAACCTGAAATCCTGGGAACCTGGCACCCCCGGGGCGCCGACCTCACGCCGGGTCGCAGGACGCCAGGATTTCAGGTTCGCAGGGACGCCACCGCGTTCTGATGCGTCGTTTCCCAGCCCAAGGCACCAGCGCTAGACCTTACCGTTTCGTGGGCCGAGGAAGTACCACAGGATCAAGCCCAGGACCGGCAGGAGCACCACCGCGACTATCCAAATCAACTTCTTCTCATTGGTAGCAGAGCTTTGGAAGATATTGATAATTGCCCAGACATCACCAGCGAGTATCAGCACGCCCAAGAGGCCGTTGTATCCGAAGTTCATCGATCTTGACTCCCTTTGTGTGTCTAACATCGTAGCGGCAATTGACCGACGGCGCGGCGCGGGCACTGGAAACGTGACATCCTGGGGATCTGCCCGCCGCAGGGCACCGGCCTCATGCCGAGTGGCAGGGCGACAGGTTTTCAGGTTCGCAGTTCTTCAGCCTCGACGGCCCTGTGTCGGAGGTCAGGTTTGCCCCCATGGGTTCAAAGTCGAGGGTCTGCAACAAACTGTTGCCGTCGTTGCGGGGCGGAGTCGCTATCAGCCGCAGGTGGCCGGGACCGCCAGTTCCCAGTTCCCAGTTCCCAGTTCCCAGTTCCCAGCTTCCGGATTGCTGTCACTCGAGCAATGAGGCGGTACGGCCGAGGTCAGCTTGCTGGCGCGAACACGTACTCTCGCAGTCGGCCAGTTTCTGTCGCGCGCCTCGAACAGCTTTCTGGCATCTCAACGAGTCGTCTTCCGGTGCCGGGTGAATTGGGGTGGGCTGCCGGATTCGAGCGTAGGCGCGGCTACCCGCGACACATCCCGGTGGCCACGGTTCACCAGTGATTGGTCCTGGGCTTGCACGCGCCTCCGGTCGAGAGTCGAGATGACCCGCCGCTGGGTTGGCGATGGGCGCTTGCCGGCAGCGAGCGATCGCTCTGGAGATTTCGCCACAGCGGGTGAATTTCGAGCAAGGGCAGCTGTACTCTGAGACCGGTCATTGGCGCTGCGAATTTCGCCGACCCTGAGCGTCCGGAGCTGGCCGACAGTGATAGTTCCGGACGACGCCAGGATGCTGACTACGGGCATTGCCGCAGTGCCCCCCCCCAAAGCCGACGGGCAGCTTCTGAACGACCTGGCAAGCCGCAGCTGGCGGCCAGGAAGCGACGCTTACGACCGGCGCCTTCCGGGCGCCTTGCCGGGATGTCCAGCGCTGCCAGAAATCCGGCGTCGAGTTCAATGTCATCGCGGCCATCCTCCATCGGCGGTGATCGAGTGGATCCTCACGCACCTGGGCTTGCAGGCCAGGACGCCGCCCCGGGTGCGCGGCCACAGCCAAAACACAGCGTGATGGCGGCCCGGCGCTCCCGGCTGCGGTTCGGGGCTGCGTCTGGCGCAGGCAAAGACCTGTGAGGGGAGAGGCCGGCTGGTGCTGAGCACGGGCTGTGCGGAGCCAGAGATCCGCTGCCGCGCCGTCTCGACGAGATCAGGGTTTACGCCCCCCCCCCCGTTCGCGGGGGCCTCAAAGTGCGGTATCGCACATCCAATTCAAAGGGCGGTTCGTACGCTTTCTCCAGGCGATCGCGCTTTGCGTTTGCTCGACTGCCGTCGCATCCATGCCGGCAGGCGTCACAAAACCCCAGGAGCCAACCGCCATGAACTTCCGCCACTTCCGCCGTCATGCCATCGTCCCCGGGCTGACCGCCGTCTGCGCCGCCGTTGCCACACTGGCGCTGCCGCCCGCCCAGGCATCCAGCCACCGCGAGGCCCCGTCGATCGCCGGTTCGCCGCGCGTCGACGGCACTGACTTCTACATGTTCAGCAGCTACGAAGGCGTCGCCGCGAACGGCAGCGGTGGCCGTTCGGGCTATGTCACGCTGATCGCCAACTACCTGCCGCTGCAGGATGCGTACGGCGGGCCCAACTACTTCAAGCTGGACGCGAACGCGATCTACGAGATACACGTCGACAACAACGGCGACGCCAAGGAAGACCTGACCTTCCAGTTCAAGTTCACCAACCAGTTCAAGGCCATCGCGCTGCCGATCGGCAACCAGACGGTGCCGATCCCGCTGACGCAGGCCGGCCAGGTGACTGCACCGAACTCGGCCAACCTGAACGTCAACGAAAAGTTCAGCCTGACGCTGATCCGCGGCGACCGCCGCACCGGCAACGCCTTCGTTGTCAACAGCCCCGGCGGCGGGCCGCTGTTCGACAAGCCGGTCGACAACATCGGCACGAAGACCATTCCCGACTACGCCGCTTACGCCGCCCAGCACATCTACACCGTTGCCATCCCCGGCTGTGCGATGCCGGCCAAGGTCTTTGTCGGCCAGCGCCAGGAGGCCTTCGCGGTCAACCTGGGCGTGATCTTCGACCTGATCAACGTGCCCACCGGCGTCATCATCGACCGCGCCAACATCAACGCCGCCGCCGCCAATTCGATCCAGGACAAGAACATCACCAGCCTGGCGCTCGAGGTTCACAAGAGCTGCCTGACACAGGGCAACGAGAGCGTGATCGGCGGCTGGACCACGGCCAGCGTGCGCCAGAGCCGGCTCGTGAACCCAACGCCGCCGAGCGGCTACGACACGTCGTCGCGCTACGGCGGCGCCTACGTCCAGGTCTCGCGCCTGGGCAATCCGCTGGTCAACGAGGTTGTCATCGGCCTGCCCGACAAGGACAAGTTCAATGCCTCGTCGCCGTCGGGTGACGCCCAGTTCGCGACTTACGTCACCAACCCCACGCTGCCGGCGCTGATCTCGATGGTGCTCGACCCCAACGTCGGCAACGTGGCGCCGACCAACCTGCCGCGGCTGGACCTGGTGACAACCTTTCTCACCGGTATCGCCGGCGTCAACAAGCCGGCCAACGTGGTGGGTTCTGAGATGTTGCGCCTGAACACCGCGACCGCGCCGCTACCGTTCAGCTTGCAGAACCGGCTGGCGATTGTTGGCACGCTGCGCGACAGCCCGGCTGTCACCGACTTCGCCGGCTACCCGAACGGCCGCCGGCCGAAGGACGACGTCGTCGACATCGCGCTGGTGGCGGTGATGGGCGGGCTGTGCGTGGCCAACGGCAA
>JBBQZM010000143.1:0-9564 GCA_038207685.1 Burkholderiales bacterium | reverse complement strand
ATACAGCCTGAAAAGAGTAAAGCAATACACCAATCGAAAAGAAATGGATATCAGAAAAAGAAAGACAAATCTAGATATTTACGCTGACAGAAAAGAGCATAGGGGGAAAAGCCAATCGTTGTCTAAATGCACTATGTGTGGCGACGTCTTGTAATTTTGAGCAGGGCAACGGAAGAAAATGCTCTTTTGAGATACAACTAGGGAAGAACTTTCACGCTGTGCTATTATTTTTAAATAAAAAGGATTCATCAGGCGCCACATGTGCTTCAGGATAGAGGATTGTCATAGCAACAAACAGCTAGCTTAATGGCAACCTATCCGATCTGATCCGGCTGGTTTAGTCCTTTCATATTTCGATTGAAAATTTGTCATATCGACATAGCTCAGCTGAATTTATTAACCAAGATTTCAGAATGACATTCGACTACGACATGTTAACGTAAAACTAACTTGACTGATCGTTTTTGTTTATAAAAAATAAGAAGAATGATTCTTTCTATCGTTACAAGAGGAATACACATCGTTAGAAGATCAAACCAGTGCTATGATAAAACAAACGAATATGGAAGATATTTTCCAAGAATGCTTTTGACCTTCAGGCAAAACTCGTTGCGCACGCCTTCGGCGGTGGCAAACATCTCGGCGCGGTCGGGGTCGCAGACGATCTGCACCAGGCCTTCGCGGTCGCGCAGGTCGATGAAGATCACGCCGCCGTGGTCGCGCCGACGATGGGCCCAGCCCATCAGGGTGACGGTCTGGCCCATCAGCGATTCGCTGACCAGGCCGCAGTAGCTGCTTCTCATGGTGAAACTCCGGTGTTTGGATGGGCCGCGGCGCTGTGCGCCGGCAGGGCCTGGACAAAAGGGAACGGGTGTTGTCACGGGGTGGGCGCTAAGCCTGCTGCCTGATCACGTGGATCTGGCGGCGGGCCGGCTGCGCCGACCCCAGTCAATTTCGGACGGCTTCCGCGGCCGCAACACGCGGCGGTGCGGGCGGCGGCGGCACCACCACGCCCATCGAGATGATGTACTTCAGCGCCTGGTCTACGCTCATGCGCAACGGCCGCACATTGGCGCGCGGCATCATCAGGAAAAAGCCCGAGGTGGGGTTGGGCGTGGTCGGCACATACAGGCTGACATGCTCACCTTCCAGCTGCGCGGCCACCTCGGCGCCGGGCTTGCCGGTGACAAAGGCGATGGTCCACGAGCCGGGGTGCGGGTACTGCACCAACACCGCCTCACGGAAGGCATTGCCGCTGCTGGAGAACAGCGTGTCGGAAACCTGCTTGACCGAGCTGTAGATGGCGTTGACGATGGGAATGCGCGACATCGCGCGGTCCCATTGGCGCAACCACCATTGGCCGAAGATGTTGGTGACGAAGACGCCGGTGAGCAGCATCATCGACACCATCACCAGCACGCTCAGGCCGGGGATGTGACGCAGCGACTCGATCCAGGCTTGCGCACCGGCCGGCGACACCGCCATGGCCAGCGTCAGCAGCCAGGAGAAGACCCCATCAGTGACGCCCAGCAGCCACAGCAGCACCCAGATAGTGATCGCCAGCGGCAACCAGACCAGCAAGCCGGCGATGATGTACCTGCGCATGGGGTGGGACATCGAGTCAGGTGATCAGTGGCAGGCGCAGGAGCCACCACCATGGGACGAAGGCGCCGTGGTGGTGACCGCCGCGGCAGCGGCGGGCTTACCGTCCGGTTTGCTGTCCGATTTTCCGGCGGCCTTGGCGTCAGACTGGGTGTCAGCCTTGCTGGCCGAATCGCCGCCGGACGTGCCTTCGGACTTGGCTTCAGACTTGGCTTCGGCCGCCGGGGCCGCAGCGCCACCCTTGAAATCGGTGGCATACCAGCCCGAGCCCTTGAGCTGGAAACCGGCCGCAGTCACCTGCTTGGTGAAGGTCTCGGCGGCGCAGACTGGGCAGGTGCTGAGCACCGGATCGGACATGCGCTGCAGCACGTCCTTCGCGTGGCCGCAAGCAGAGCAGCGATAAGCGTAGATCGGCATGGCTGAACCCTTGACGCAAAACCGCTCATTATAGAGGGCGGTCAGCTGCTGCGCTTGACAGCCACCACCCGCGCGGCGCTGCTTGAGCCGCTCAGTGGCGGGCAGCGCTGTCCGACCGGGCCGCAGCGCCGTGGCCATGGCTGTGACCGTGGGACACCGCCTGCTGCGACGCCATGCCGTGGCGCACGGCGGCCTCGATCGACTGCCCGCGGTGCCGCACCAGCGTCGGCACCACGGTGCCCACCAGCATGCCGATCAGCGAGGCCGCAAGGCCCAGCAAGTTGGCCGGCACCAGGGCATCAGGCGCCAGATGGCTGGCCATCATCCAGGTGCCTATGCCCAGCACGATGGACAGCAGCGCGCCCTGGGTATTGGCACGCTTCCAGAAGGCGCCGGCCACCAGCGGCACAAAGGCGCCGGTCAGCGTCACGTTGTACGCGTTCTGCACCATCTCGTACATGGTGCTGGTGCTGTTGAGCGCAAACACCAGCGCGGCGGCGCAAAAGCTCACCAGCACCAGCCTCAGCGTCAGCAGGAACTGCTTGTCGCCCATGCGCGGCACAAAGGGCCGCAGCACGTTCTCGGTGAAGATCGCAGTGGGCGCCAGCAGCGCGCCGCTGGCGGTGGACAGGATTGCCGACAACAGCGCGCCAAAGAACATCACTTGCGCCCAGATCGGCATCTTGCCCAGCACCAGGTCGGGCAGGATGCGCTGGATGACGCGGGCGTCCTCGTCGGCAAACAGCTGCTTGAGCTCAGGGTAGGCCACCAGCGCGGCATAGCCGATGAAGATCGGCACAAAGGCAAAGCAGAAATAGACCAGACCGCCGATGACGGTGCCGCGCACCGCGGTGGTCTCGTCCTTGGCGCTGGTCATGCGCTGGAACACGTCCTGCTGCGGGATCGAGCCGAAGGCGAACGCAAAAAACGCGCCGGCCATCGCCCACCAGCCCGCGGACGTGGACGGAAAGAACTGCAACTTGCCTTCGGCCGCCGCCATCGAGATCACCTTGGCCGGGCCACCCGCCATGTCGCCCACCAGCACCGCCACCAGCGTCAGGCCGACCAGGATCACCACCGCCTGGAACAAGTCGGTAAAGGCCACCGACCACATGCCGCCGAAGAGGGTGTAGACCATCACGACGCCGGCGCCGATCAGGATGGCGTCGTTGAGCGCCAGCGCGCCGCCCGACAGCACGTGGATCACCAGGCCCAGCGCGGTGAGCTGCGCCGAGGTCCAGCCCAGGTAGCTGATGGTGATCGACACACTGGTCAGCACCTCGACGCCCTTGCCGTAGCGCAGCTTGTAGAAGTCGCCGATGGTCAGCAGGTTCATGCGGTAGAACAGCCGCGCGAACAACAGCGCGGCGATCACCAGACAGGCGGCAGCGCCGAAGGGGTCACCCGGTATGCCGCCCAGGCCGTCCTTGGCAAAGGTGGCCGACACCGACAGCACCGTCTCGGCGCCAAACCAGGTGGCGAACACCGTGGCCACGTTCATGTACAGGGGCAGGCTGCGGCCGGCCACCAGGTAGTCGCGAGCGTTGTGCACCCGGCGCGCGGCCAGCAGGCCGATGGCAATGGTGAGCAGCAGGTAGATGATGACCGAGGTGATCAGCACGGCAAGGCTCCAGAGGACGTTGTCGGGACAAAGGCGGGGGCAGCCAAGCAGGTGGCGTGCCCGCCACACGCGGCGGGCCGCAGTTTAGAACCCCTGACCGAGGCCTACCGGCCCGGCCAGTGCAGCAGCAACTGCATCGCCAGCGCGCCGGCGACAAAGCCGACGCCGCCCACCAGCAGCGCCTGCAGCAGCCGGTTGGTGCGGCGCTGCTCGCGCAACAAGGCCAGCAACGCCGGATCGGGCTCGCGGCCGCGCTGCAAGGCCTGGTGCACCAGGCGCGGCAGCTCGGGCAGCAGCTGGGCATAACGCGGCGCCTCGTTCTTCAGCCGCTCGACCAGGCCCTGCCAGCCGACCTGGCGGTACATCCAGGTCTCCAGGAAGGGCCGGGCGGTTTCCCAGAGGTCGAGTTCGGGGTCGAGCTGGCGGCCCAGGCCTTCGATGTTGAGCAGCGTCTTCTGCAGCAGCACCAGCTGCGGCTGGATCTCGACGTTGAAGCGGCGCGAGGTCTGAAACAGCCGCATCAGCACCTGGCCGAGCGAGATGTCCTTCAGCGGCCGGTCGAAATGCGGCTCGCAGACGGCCCGGATCGCGCTTTCCAGCGCATCCACCCGCGTGTTCGCCGGCACCCAGCCCGATTCCACATGCAGCTCGGCCACCCGTTTGTAATCGCGGCGGAAGAAGGCCAGGAAGTTCTGTGCCAGGTATTCCTTGTCCCAGTCGGTCAGCGTGCCGACGATGCCGAAATCGAGCGCGATGTAGCGGCCAAAGCTGCGCGGCGCCAGGCTCACCTGGATGTTGCCCGGGTGCATGTCGGCATGGAAGAAGCCGTCGCGGAAGACCTGGGTGAAGAAGATCGTGACACCGTCGCGCGCCAGCTTGGGGATGTCCACGCCGGCTTCGCGCAGGCGCTGGATCTGGCTGATCGGCACGCCGTGCATGCGCTCCATCACCAGCACCGTTGAGGTGCACAGCTCCCACACCATCTCGGGCACCAGCACCAGTTCGAGGCCCTGCATGTTGCGGCGCAGCTGGGCAGCATTGGCAGCTTCGCGCACCAGATCAAGCTCGTCGTGCAGGTAGGTGTCGAACTCGGCCACCACCTGGCGGGGTTTGAGGCGCTTGCCATCGGCCCAGGCCCATTCAACCACCCGCGCCAGCTTGTGCAGCAGGTTCAGGTCATGTTCGATGACGTCGAGCATGCCCGGCCGCAGCACCTTCACCGCCACCTCGCGGCCGTCCTTCAGGGTGGCAAAGTGCACCTGGGCGATCGATGCGCTGGCCACCGGCACGGTGTCGAAGGCCTCGAACAGCGCGTCGATACGCCGGCCAAAAGCCTTCTCGATCAGCGCCACCGCCTGAGCGCTTGGAAACGGCGGCACGCGGTCCTGCAGCCGGGCCAATTCGTCGGCCACATCCAGCGGCAGCAGATCGCGCCGGGTCGACAGCACCTGGCCGAACTTGACGAAGATCGGCCCCAGCTTTTCAAGCGCCATGCGCAGCCGGGCGCCGCGCGGCGCATCCAGCCGAGCGCGCCGGCCGATGGTGGCCACGCGCACCAGGGCGCGCACCCAGCCCTGGCGGAAGCGCGACATGGCCACTTCGTCCAGGCCGAAGCGCAGCACCGTGAGGCCGATGAAGATCAGCCGAAAAAATTGACCCATGGTCGAAACGGGACGAGGCTTGGCCGGGTCAGCGGGCGCGGCCGACGCCCTGCATCGCGCTGCGCAGGGCGCGCGCCAGGCCGGAGCCCAGCTTGTGCACCTGATGCGCCACCGCGGGGCCGAACAGGCGCTCCAGGTCGTCGGCCACGTCCCAGCGCAGGTTCTTCAGCAGCCAGTCGACATCGGTGGCCAGTTGCACGTCGCCCTCGATGGCCAGTGCCGGCATCTGCCCGCTGAGCGCCTGCAGCCCCAGCGCCGCCGGGTTGGGCGCGTCCAGGCGCACACGCAGGTCAGCCTCCACCGGGTCGCGGCACCATTCCACCAGCCCGGCGGGCGTGATGACGAAGGCCAGCGGCGGCGGCGCCGGCAGCAGGCGCGGCAATTGCATCAAATCGAGCCGCAGCACCCGGCCGCGGTGCGGCAGCAGCCGCTGCACCGCTTGCGGCTCGGCAGCGATCACATGGTTGACGACCAGCACCAGCCGGTCCATCAGGGCCGGCGCGAGCAACGCGTTGAGGTTCTGCAACATGCTGTCGATTGTAGGCAACACGCCACGAACGTCTGCCGAGGCGGCGATGGATGTGCACAAGAATTCAAGCAAAATCGCCCGGCTTGCGCCAACACCGGCCGAATAGGCCGTCCGCTTGGGCCCCTGCCCGTTCTTCATCCCACCACGGCCTGTCCTGCTTCAAGTCCTCCAACGCTGACGAATGTTCGACCCCCGCGCCAACCGCAGTTTCAACAGCGCCCCGCAGTCGGTGACCGGCTTCGTGGCTACCGTGCTGGAGCCTGCGATCACCGTGCTGGTCTACCTGGCGGCGATGGACTGGTACGAAGAGCCGGTCGGCCGCGCCGACCTCACGCTGTGCTTTCTGGTGCTGACGCTCAGCTGGCCCGGCATCAACCGATTCCGCGACCGGCTGAGCAATGCCGCGGTCGGCATCCTGGGCGCCTGGCTGACACTGCTGGCGATCCTGCTGGGCTTCGGCTATGGCACACGCAGCCTGGGGCTGTTCAACAACGATGTGATCCTGGCCTGGGCCGTGCTCACGCCGCTGCTGCAACTGGCCGCCGTGCGGCTGGGCTTTGTGACGCTGCGCCGCGAAGCCACCACGCCGAGCAACCGCCGCGCGGCGGTGGTCATCGGCGCCGGCGTGCTGGGTGTCAAGGTGGCCCGCACGCTGGGCAGCAGCCCGGTGCAGGGGGTGGACTTCCTCGGCTACTTCGACGACCGCAACGATGGCCGCGTACACCAGGACAGCATAGGCCTGCGCCTGGGCGGGCTGCTCGACGCGGCCTCGTTCATCCGGGCGCGCGGCGTACAGGAAGTCTTCATCACGCTGCCGCTGGGCTCGCAGCCGCGCATCATCGAACTGCTGGAGCATCTGCAAGGCACCACCGCGTCGATCTACTTCGTGCCCGATGTGTTCGGCATCAGCCTGATTCAGGGCCGCTTGCTGGACATGAGCGGCGTGCCGGTGGTGGCGATATGCGAGACGCCCTTCACCGGCATCAACCGCGTCATCAAGCGGGCCAGCGACCTGGTGCTGGGCACACTGATCCTGTTGCTGATCCTGCCACTGATGCTGGCAGTGGCCATCGGCGTCAAACTCAGCTCGCCCGGGCCGATGATCTTCCGCCAACGCCGCAACGGGCTGGGCGGCGAGGAGATCGTGGTCTACAAGTTCCGCTCGATGACCACCCAGGACAACGGCACGGAGATCAAGCAGGCCACCCGGGGTGATGCCCGCATCACGCCCTTCGGCGCCTTCATCCGCCGCACCTCGCTGGACGAACTGCCGCAGTTCATCAACGTGCTGCAAGGCCGCATGAGCATCGTCGGCCCGCGGCCCCACGCGGTGGCCCACAACGAGATGTACCGGCAGCTGATCAAGGCTTACGCGGTGCGCCACAAGGTCAAGCCCGGCATCACCGGCTGGGCCCAGGTCAACGGCCACCGCGGCGAAACCGAGACGCTGGAGAAAATGCAAGCCCGGGTGGAGTACGACCTGGAATACCTGCGCAACTGGTCGCTGGGGCTGGACCTGGTGATCATCCTGCGCACGATCAGGACTGTCGTCGCCGACAACAAGGCCTACTGACACTGACGACACTGACGAAGCTGACGACGCTGACGACATCGACAACATTGACGGCGGTCTCCAGATCGCTCCCTGCACCGCCCTTCAAGGATCCGCCCATGCCGACCACCCGCGCCTTGCCTACCCTGTTTGCCGCCTTCGCCACCCTGGCCGGCGGCGCGGCGATGGCCCAGAGCAGCCCCTATTACCTGGGCGTGGCCCAGGCGCTGACCTACGAGTCGAACCTCTACCGGGTGGGCGAAGGCCAGGTGCTGCCGGCCGATCTGAGCAAGTCCGATACCGTCTCAGGCACCTCGCTGGTGGCTGGGCTGGATCAGTCCTTCAGCCGTCAGCGGGTCTATGGCAGCGCCAACCTGCGTGCCAACCGTTATGCCAACAACAAGTCGCTGGACAACCAGTCCTACGGCCTGAAGCTGGCGCTGGACTGGGCCACCATCAACCGCCTGTCGGGCACGCTCAGCCTGGCCAGTAACCAGAACCTGGCGCAGTTCAACAGCCTCACCGCCAACGGCGTACTGGAAACCAGGAAGAACGTGCAACGCACCGATGAAGCCGAGGCCAAGGTGCGGCTGGGCGGCCTGGCGCTGTACACGCTGGAAGCCGTGCTCGGCCACCGCCAGCGCAGCTTCTCGGCGGTGGAATACGACCGACTGGAGTACCGGCAGAACAGTGGCTCGCTGGGCCTGCGCTACCGGCCCAGCACCGGGCTGGACCTGGGCGCTGCGCTGCGCCTGACCCAGGCCGAGTACCCGAAGTTCAGGCCACTGGGCGGCGGCAGTTTTGAGTCCGACCGCCTCAAACGCGAGGACCTGGACCTCACCGCCACCTGGACACCCAGCGCCATCAGCCAACTCAAGCTGCGCATCAGCCCCACCCGCACCCGCTACGACCGCAACACCGGCAGCGACTTCTCCGGCCTCACCGGCTCGGCCAGCTGGGGCTGGCAGCCCACCGGCAAGCTGCGCTTTGACACCAGCCTGTCGCGCGACACCGGCCAGAGCTCGGATGCGGTCAACCTGGGCATCTTCGGCAACGGCGTCACCGACTACAGCCGCACCACCAGCGCGCTGGGCCTGCGCGCCAACTACGAGATGACCGCCAAGGTGACACTCAACGCCGGGCTGACAGTCGCCCACCGCGCCTTGCGCGACGCGCTGGTGGTGCCGAACAACCCGTCAGTCGTGCGCAGCGGCAGCGATAACACCAATACCTGGTCACTGGGCGCGCGCTGGCTGCCCACCCGGGCCATCCAGCTGGGCTGCGACGCGCGAGCGGAGCACCGCAGCAGCAGCAACAACGCGCTGTCGGTCGGCCTCAGCGGCAACAGCCTCAGCTGCTACGGCCAGCTGGTGGTGCAGTGACCGTGCCGCCCTTGAGCCCGGCTCGCCCCACCGTTCTGCTCACCGGCGCCACCGGCTACATCGGCTCGCACACCTGGCTGGCGCTTCAGCAGGCCGGCTTCGCCGTGGTCGGCGTCGACGACTTCTCCAACAGCTCGCCCGAGGTGCTGAACCGGCTGCAGCAGCTGAGCGGCCAGACGCCGGTGTTCGAGCGCGCCAACGTCGGCGATGCGGCGGCCATGGCCGGCATCTTCGGGCGCCATGCCATCGATGCCGTGGTGCACTTTGCCGCCTTCAAAGCGGTGGGTGAATCGGCAGCCCAGCCACTGGCCTATTACCGCAACAACCTGGGTGGGCTGATCACCGTCTGCGAGGCCATGCGCACAGCGGGCTGCAGCCGCCTGGTGTTCAGCAGCAGCGCCACGGTATATGGCGATCCGCAGTCACTGCCGATCACCGAGGACGCGCCGCTGTCAGCCACCAACCCCTACGGCCAGACCAAGCTGATGGGCGAAACCCTGCTGCGCGACCTGGTCGCCGCCGACGCCCTGGTCGACGGGGGCGGGGTCGCTGGCGTCGGGTGGCAAATCGCCATCCTGCGCTACTTCAACCCGGTGGGCGCACATGAGTCCGGGCTGATCGGCGAAGACCCGCGCGGCACGCCCAACAACCTGATGCCTTATGTGGCGCAGGTGGCGGTGGGCCGGCGCCAGCGGCTCAGCGTATTCGGCAACGACTACGCCACGCCCGACGGCACCGGCGTGCGCGACTACATCCATGTCAGTGACCTGGCCGCCGGCCACGTGGCGGCGCTGCGCCGG
>JBBQZM010000142.1:0-9608 GCA_038207685.1 Burkholderiales bacterium | reverse complement strand
ACTCAAAGAATTGAAGTGAACTTCACTTGCATGAAAATTCAATTCAGTGAGCGTTTAAGGTCCAAGAGACCTGACATCTTTCGACATCTGGCACTCGCCTCCTCACGCCCACGCTTATCGGCTGTTGATTTTTAAAGAGCTTGTCGGCCGCGGCATTGGCCGCGCCGAACAAAGAAGCGGGATTGTGGTTTGTCTTAAAAACCTTGTCAACCGCTTTGTCTTGCTTTCTTTGCTTTCTTTGCTTGGCTGCCGTTGCGGGCTGCTTTGCGCTGAGCCTTGGATTCTGGCACGGTTTTGACACCGTGTAAACCCTTTTTTTGGCTTCCTTCGCTTCGTTTCCTTCGGTTTGATCCGTTGGCCCCGTGCAGCGAAGCCCACGACTGTAGCACGACTTCTTTAGCTTGCGCAAGAGCTTCGCTCAATTTTTTGCAATCGAGCCGCGCCCGCGACCCGCATCACCTCGGCGGTTCAGTGTGTAGCGCCCGGCGGACGCGCGCTGCCGGCGCCCAGCGCCTGCAGCCAGTCGTCAGCTGGATCTTCGCCAGTCAGCGCCGCTTGCGCCGCTTTGGCCAGTCGCTGGGTATCGGCGCGCAGCACACGCTGCTTGACGGCGGAGATCTGACTCGGATGCATGGACAGGCTGCGCAGGCCGATGCCCAGCAGCAAGTCGGTGAAGGCAATGTCGCCGGCCATCTCGCCACAGACACTGACCGGCTTGCCTGCGGCGTTGGCCGCGCGCACGACGTCGGCAATCAGGCGCAGCACCGCCGGATGCCAGGGGTCGTAAAGGTGGGCGACTGTCTCGTCGGCACGGTCGATGGCCAGGGTGTACTGGATCAGATCATTGGTGCCGATAGAGACGAAGTCGAAATGCTTCAGCAAGAGCGGCATGGTCATCGCCGCGGCAGGGATCTCGATCATGGCGCCGACTTCGACCTCGTTGAACGATATGCAGGCATCGGTCAGTTGCTGGCGCGCCCGGGCCAGCGCGTCCAATGTGGCCAGCACCTCGCTGCGATGGGCCACCATCGGGATCAGCAAGCGCACTTTGCCATAGGCGCTGGCTCGCAGGATCGCGCGCAGTTGCTGGCGGAACATCGCCGGCTCCGACAGGCTCCAGCGGATCGCGCGCAATCCCAGCGCCGGGTTGAGCACATGCTCGTGGCGTAGCTCACTGGCTGCCATGCGGTCCAGCGGCTTGTCAGCGCCCACATCCACGGTGCGGATGGTGACCGGCATCCCGCCCATCGCTTGCACCGCGCTGCGATAGGCCTCGAACTGCTCATCCTCGTCGGGCAGCTGGCCGTTGCGGTTCATGAACAGGAACTCGCTGCGGAACAGGCCGACACCCACCGCGCCCGCTTCCACCGCGTTGGTCGCGTCACCGGGCAGCTCGATATTGGCCAGCAACTCCACGGCCTGGCCGTCGAGCGTGACCGAGGGCATGTGCCGCAGCCGGTGCAGCCGGGCACGCTCGAGCTCGCTCTGGCGCTGGCGGAAGCGGTATTCCTCCAGCACGATGGGCGTGGGATTGATCACCACCACACCGGCATCGCCATCGATGATCAGCCAATCGTCCTGGCGCACCAGCCGGCTGGCCTCGCGCGCGCCCACCACCGCCGGGATGTCCATGCTGCGGGCAACGATCGCGGTGTGTGAGGTGCGCCCACCCACATCGGTGACAAACCCGAGAAAGACGCTGCCCTTGAACTGCAGCATGTCGGCCGGCGCGATGTCGTTGGCCACCAGCACCAGCGGATCCTCGCCACCGAAGTCGCGCGCCTGAGCCACCTGCGGCAGCAGCGCCTCTTCCTTGGCCAGCGCGCGCAGCACCCGCTCGGCGACCTGCTCGATGTCGGCCTTGCGCTCGCGCAGGTAGTCGTCTTCCATCTCGTCGAACTGGCGCGCCACGACCTCGGTCTGGGCGGTCAGCGCCCACTCGGCGTTGTAGTGCCGGGTGTCGATCCAGTGGCGGATGGCATCCGACAGCATCGGATCGTTGAGCAGCATCAGGTGCACGTCGAGCAGCGCCGCGAGTTCGGCCGGCGCCTCGGCAGGCAGCTCGTTTTTCAATGTGGTGAGTTCGCTGACCACGGTGTCGCGGGCATGCCGCAAGCGGCCCACTTCGGCCTCGATCATCGCCGGGTCGATAAAGTAGTGCGCCACATCCACGCGGCTGGACAACACCAGCACTGCACGGCCGATGGCCACCCCCCGCGACACCGGCAAACCGAACAGCTGAATGCTCATGCGGCCACTGTAGCAGCGCCACCTCAGGCCGGCACCGAGGCGCGACCGCTGGCCACCAGCACCCCGCCGCTGGCCCTATTGGCCTTCGCCGAACTTGTCGTTGATCAGCCCGATCAGCGCGTCCATGGCGGCCTGCTCGTCCGCGCCTTCGGTCTCGAGTTCGACATCGCTGCCCTGGCCGGCGGCCAGCATCATCACGCCCATGATGCTCTTGGCATTGATGCGGCGGCCGTTGCGGCTCATGTGCACCTCGCTGGCAAAGCCACCGGCCAGCTTGGTGAGCTTGGCCGAGGCGCGGGCATGCAGGCCTAGCTTATTGCTGATTTTGACGGTCGATCGAATCATGGCTGGGTGTCTTGAGCGTCTGGTTCTGAGGACGGGTCGAGGTCACCGGCATCACGCCCTGGGCAGCGCCGGCCATCGCCATGGCCACCAACTCGTCGATGGGTTTCTGCCGGTAATTGATGGCCCGCCACAGCATCGGCACATTGACGCCGGCCACCACCCGCACGCCCGGCCGGGTCGCCAGCTGCCGAGCGATGTTGCAGGGCGTGGCGCCAAAAACATCGGTCAGCACCAGCGTCTCGGCTGTGCCCAGCGCGGCCAGCCGGGCCACCGCCTCGGCCTCATCAGTCTCGATGCTGGCGCCGGGTGGCACGTCATAGACCGCAATCGCCTGGGCCGCGTCGGGGAAGGCGTGCATGGCCGTCGCCTGCAAGGCGCTCGCCAAGGGGGCGTGGGCGATGATGAAAAGTCCGGGCATGGGCGCTGGTGGCGGCGGTTGCGATCATTATCAGCGGGCAGGTGCCACATCGGGGCGCCGGGCAGACCACATCAGGCAGGCATTGAGCCAAAGGCACGATATCGCGCAGGCCAGCCCAAAGCCGGCAAACGCCCACTGGTAGGCTGAGACCACCGCCAGACCTTGCGCCAGCAGCGCGTCGATGAGCAGGCCGATGCCCCACTGCAGTACAAACACCCCGGCAAAGATCATCAGGTTGAAGGCAGCGAGCGCTCGTCCGGCCAGCACTGCCGGGAAGGCCTGAGCCACCGCGGGCTGCGCCAGCGACACCACACTGCTGCAGACGCACCACAGCGCCCACAGCCCGGGCGGCGCGCGCTCGGCCAGCACGATGATCAACGCCAGGCACAACAGGCTGGCGGGCCAGGCGCGGGCGATCAGCCGCTCGCCAGCCCAACCGTGGCGGGTGAGCCAGGGCATCATCAAGCCCCAGCAGAGAAACGCCAGCAGCATGGCCAGATTGACCAGGAACAGGCCTTGGGCCGCGCCCGTCGGGCTGCGGCCACCCACCTGCGTCAGCCAAGGACCGATCCAGAGCGACTGCATCGCGATCATGCCGCCGTAGACAAAAAAGCCCATCGGCGCCAAAGCAACAAACGCCGGGTGACGGAACACCTCGCCATAGCCGGTGGCCCGTGCCGGCCCCGCTACCAGCGCCCCGGCAGGCGTCTCGTCGGCGGGCACCAGGCGCCAGATGAGGCCGATGGCCAGCAACAGCAGACCGGCCACCGCAATGAACAGACCCCGCCAGCCCAGCGCCGGCAGCAGCCACTGCACCGGCAGCGTGGAGGCCAGCATGCCCAGCGAACCGGTCATCAGCATCCAGGAATTGGCCCGCAGCTGAGAGGGCACCGAAAAGCGGTGGCGAAAACAGGTCAGCGGCGCCATCAGGCAGGCGGCCACGCCAGCGCCGACCAGAAAACGCGCCAGCAGCAGGTCAGTCAGCGTGCGCGCGGCAGCGAAAGCGGCGCAACCCAGCACCGCTACCGACAGGAAGGCCATCAGCACCCGCTTGGCGCCCCAGCGGTCGAGCGCGCTGCCCAGCGGCAACTGCATCACGGAAAAGCCCAGAAAGTAGGCACCGGCCAGCAGGCCCAGCTGGCTGGCGGCCAGGCCGAGTTCGCTGCTGAACACCGGCGCCAGCGTGGCGGTGACCGCGCGCACCATGGCCGAGAAAAAATAGGCAAAGGCAAAGACGCCAAACAAGTTCAGCGCGCGGCGGGCGCTCAAGCCGCCGGGCAGGCCTTGCAGCAAGGCCTCGCGGCTCATCGCAAAACCTCGAGCGCGGCAAAAAATGGCTGCGCCAGGCGCTCGTCGACGCTGGGCCCGATCAGCGTCATCTGGAACACCCGCGGACCATGGGCGAACACCAGCACCTGCTCAACCACCACCTGGCCGTTCGGCAGCCGGCCCGTCAACCACCAGTGCCGTGCGGCGGCATGCGGTGTCATGCCCTTGACGTTGGCCGCCTGCTCGCGGTCGATGCGGCCCTGCACATTGGCCAGTGCCGCCTGGCCGAGCGCCGACAAGGCCGGTCCGACACGCGCCGGGTCGGCCAGATCGGCCGAAGCCACGGCAAAGGTGTGTTCACCCACATGGCAAACCAGCAAGGTCAGCTCAACCGGCGACCCGGCCAAGGGCACGGCGCGGGTCTGCGACGCCGGGCGGCAAGGCATATCCAGCGACAGGCCCCAGCCCTCGGGCCGCATCTGCCGCCAGTCCAGCGAGGGCGAGCAGGCGACCAGCAGGCCCAGCAGCACGATCGCGCCAATCAGCCGCAGCCAGGGGGGGGCATTACGGCGGTCCGCCGGGGTCACTTGAGTCATCGGGTCGATTATCCCGAGCGAATCCGTGCAAGTTTGCCGTGATCCTTGTCACGACCGGGAAAAGAGGCGGCTTTGGACCGCGGCCTTGGCGAGGCAGACGATGCAAGATCAGTTATTCCAACGCCGCCGGATTTGCCTCGGCCGGGACAAATGAAAGCCTGAGTTGCACTTTGCCGACTTGAGACCCATGCCACCGACCACCCGACCCTTGCCGCCCGCCAGCGCCAGCCCCACGTTGGAAGAGGTGGTGGCGCGCATCGCCGCCGAGGTGGCGATGCCGCTGACCGCCGCGCTGGACCGGGTGCAGGCGCTGACCCACAGCGGGCGCATCGACAAGTCAGGCTTGCTGGCGCTGCACAACGAGATCGACGATGCGCGGCGGGTCGGCTTGCGCGGCCAGCAGATCGCCCGTTTTGCCAGTGGCGAAGTGCGTCCGCAGCCCGAGCGCCTGGACCTGGCGGCGATGCTGCGCGAAGTACTGGACGAACAGGCCCGCCGCACGCCGGCCAGCGCCCTGGGCGGCCGCGTCAAGCTGGGGCCGGCCGAGGTGATGGGCGACAGCAGCCTGGTGCATGCGGTCTTGTCGGCTGCCGCCGACTGGAGCGCCTCGCACGCCCGCTCGCCTGTGGACTGGCGGCTGGAGACCCGGCCCTGGCCTGTGCATTCGCGCGTGATCTGCCACTTTGCCCACCTGCCGGCCGATCGCGCCACGGCGCCCGCGCCAGCCGACGGCAGCATTGACATCGACGAACAGGCCCCGCACGCGTCCCAGTTGCAGGCGCTGGACAGCCTGGACTGGCTGTTGCTGCGCTACACCGCACACATCGCCGGCATCAGCCTGCACCGCAGCGACAGCGCCAGCCACAGCAGCCTGGTGATGGCATTCCAGCGCACCATCAATGTCACGCTGGAAGGCGCCAGCGCGGTCGATCTGTCGGCGTCAGGCGGCCAGGGGGCCAGCATCGCCGGCAGCCAGGTGCTGGTGCTGGCGGCGCGGCGCGAAACCCGCCAGCAATTGCGCGAGGCGCTGCAGGGCCAGGACCTGCTGGTCGACTACGTTTCCACCACTTCAGCAGCTACCCAGTACTGCGAGGACGGCGCGCCGCAGATCCTGCTTTACGAATCCTCGTTCGAAGGCGACGCGATGTGGGCGCTGCGCCGGCGACTGTCGCGGCTGGTCACCGGCGTCGTGATGATCGAGATCCTGCCCTCGGGACTGTTTTGCGACATGGCCGACGGCACGGCCGACTCGGTGACGCGATTGGGTGCGGACGCGCTGCGCCAGACGCTGGGCTCGGTGATGACGCTGGAGATGGCGCGCCGCCGCGCCCTGTGAGCGTGCCGCCCGGCGGCAGCGCAGGTTCAGCCGCCGAACACCTTGCGCAGGATGGCGCTGCCGGTAGCCACCGGATCGCGGCGGATCTTGCGCTCTTCCTCGCCGATCATCAGGTAGAGGCCATCAAGCGCCTTGCCGGTGACATAACGCTGGATGTTGGCGTCGTCGCCCTTGAGAAGACCGAACTTGGCGGCACGGCCAGCCACGGCATTGAACTTGTCGGCCAGCGCCACTTTCTCGGTGGAGCGGGTGACGATGGGCAGGAACTGTTCACCCAGCGGCGTGCGGGTCTTGCGGGCAAAGAAATCGGTGACCGAGGTGTCGCCACCGCGCACGATGCTGACCGCATCGTCGACCGAGATCGATTTGGCGGTGTTCACCAGCAGCGTGCGGGCCTGCGGCACCGCCACTTCGGCGGCGCGGTTCATCGCGGTGACGAGTTCGTCCACGCGCTTCTGCTGGCCGGTCAACTTGAGCAGTCTCGCGGCATCGTCCAGAATGCCGGGTAGCGGGATGCGCACCAGCGGATTGCCGAGGAAGCCGTCAGTGCGGCCCAGCAGGCTGATGGCGGCCAACGCGCCACGCTCCAGCGCGCTGCGCACGCCCTGCGCGGCATCGATTTCACTGAGGCCGGCGGCCCAGGCCGGGCAGCCGCCGAGCAGGGTACTGAATACCACCCCTGTCGTAAAATGTCGTCTGTGCATTGAAAGCCTCCCCCATGTCGTTGTTGCGTCGTCATCTTGCCACCGCCGTGTTGCTGGCGGCTGCCCTGGGGGCAGGCTGGTGGGCGACGGGTGGCGCCTACACGAACCGTGAACCGGCGCCCCAGCTGCGCTTCACACTGCTGGATGGCCAGCAACTGGGCACCAACGACTTGCTGGGCCAGGTTGTACTGGTGAACTTCTGGGCCACCAGCTGCGGTGTCTGCGTCGCGGAGATGCCGGCCTTGGTGGCACTGCACGAGAAGTACCGCGCCCAGGGCTACCAGACGCTGGCCGTGGCCATGCAGTACGACCCGCCGGCGCTGGTGTCCGACTTTGCAACACGTCGGCAACTGCCGTTTGGCGTGGTGATCGACAACACCGGCGCCATTGCCCACGGCTTTGGCGATGTGCAGGCCACGCCGACCAGCTTTTTGATCAACAAGCGCGGCGAGATCGTGCACCGGTTCGAGGGTGCGCCGGACTTGCCGCAGCTGCACAAGCGCGTGGCCAAGTTGCTGGCTGAGACCTGAAGCCGAAGCCGAGGCGCTGGCTGCGCGGCCTTCAGGATCTGCGCCGAGGGCGCTACGGGAGTTTTTAGCGGACGCCGGCGCCAGCGGCCTGCTCGTCGGCGTGGTAGCTGCTGCGCACCATCGCGCCCACCGCGGCATGGCTGAAGCCCATCTTGCGGGCCTCGGCCTCGAACATCGTGAAGGTGTCGGGGTGCACATAGCGGCGCACCGGCAGATGGTGGCCGCTGGGGGCCAGGTACTGGCCGATGGTCAGCATGTCGATCTGGTGCTCGCGCATGTCGCGCATCACCGCCAGGATTTCCTCGTCGGTCTCGCCAAGGCCGACCATCAGGCCGCTCTTGGTCGGCACGTCCGGATGCAAGACCTTGAACTTCTTCAGCAGGTTGAGGCTGAACGGGTAGTCGCTGCCCGGCCGCGCTTCCTTGTACAGGCGCGGCGCGGTCTCCAGGTTGTGGTTCATCACGTCAGGCGGCGCGGCCTTGAGGATCTCCAGCGCGCGATCGTCGCGGCCGCGGAAATCAGGCACCAGGATCTCGATGCGAGTCTCGGGTGACATGGCGCGAACCTGGCGGATGCAGTCGACGAAGTGGCCGGCGCCGCCATCGCGCAGGTCATCGCGGTCAACGCTGGTGATCACCACGTACTTGAGCTTGAGCGCCGCGATGGTGCGCGCCAGGTTGGCCGGCTCGTTGAAATCCAGCGGATCTGGCCGGCCATGGCCGACATCGCAGAACGGGCAGCGCCGGGTGCATTTGTCGCCCATGATCATGAAGGTGGCCGTGCCCTTGCCGAAACATTCACCGATGTTGGGGCAGCTGGCTTCTTCGCACACCGTGTGCAGCTGGTGCTCACGCAGGATGTTCTTGATCTCGTAGAAGCGCGTGCTGGGGCTGCCGGCCTTGACGCGGATCCAGTCGGGCTTCTTCAGCACCTCCGCGGCCACCACCTTGATCGGAATACGCGCGGTCTTGGCCTGGGCCTTCTGCTTGGCGCTGGCGTCGTAGTCGGCGGCGCTCTGGGCCTGGTGGACGGTTTTTTGTGTGGCCATGGCGGGTTCGATCGCGCGTGCGCGCAACAGGTTTTGGTGCCTCAGGACGTGAACTGAGCCGTCAGGCGATCGCCCAGCTGGCCGGCCACGGTGGACCAATCGGTGGAAACCCCGAGTTTAGCGAGGTCGACGGTTTGCAGCCCAGGATAACCACAGGGGTTGATGCCGAGGAAGGGTGACAAATCCATTGCCACATTCAGCGACACGCCGTGGTAGCTGCAGTGCCGGCTGATCTTGATGCCCAGCGCTGCTACCTTGCCCAGGCCGCGAAACGGATCGTCGGGCGGCAGCGGCAGGCTCAGCGCGGCATGGCCGCCGGGGTCAGCCAGCCGCACATAGATGCCGGGCGCGCCAGGCACACGGTGGCCGGTGATCTGGTGATCGGCCAGCACCTTGAGCACCGCGTGCTCCAGCCGGTAGACGTATTCCTTGACATAGATGCCCAAGCGCTTGAGGTCGAGCAGCGGATAGGCCACCACCTGGCCGGGGCCGTGGTAAGTGACCTGGCCGCCGCGGTTGCTGGCCACCACCGGAATGTCGCCGGCATCGAGCAGGTGCCCGGGTTTGCCGGCCACGCCCTGGGTGTAGACCGGCTCATGCTCAACCAGCCAGATCTCGTCGGGCGTGGTAGCACTACGCGCCTCGGTGAAGGCCTTCATGGCCTCGAAGGTGGTGGCGTAAGGCTGGCGGCCGAGCGGGACCAGCTTCATGCGCGGGCTTGGCCGGCCGCCGGGGCGGCTACAGCACCACCTTGACCATCGGGTGGGTGGACAGCGTGCGGTAAAGCTCGTCGAGCTGCTCGCGGCTGGTGGCGGTGACGGTGAGCGTCAGGCCCAGGTAGCGGCCACCGCTGCTGGGCCGCTGCTCGACACTGGCGACATCGAAACCAGGGTCGAACTGCAGCGCCACGCTGACCATGGCCTCGAGGTAACCCTCCACCTGGGCACCCATCACCTTGATCGGAAAGGGGCAGGGGTACTCGATCAGCGATTGCTCGGGCGGAATCGGCGGCGGGGCGCCGGGGGGCAGCATGGCCATGCGGGGTCTGTCCTTCAGATCGACTGCTCGACCTTGGCGCGCTGGTAGGCCTCGTAGAGCCGGGCATAGACCGG
>JBBQZM010000141.1:0-9644 GCA_038207685.1 Burkholderiales bacterium | reverse complement strand
AGGGGTACTCGATCAGCGATTGCTCGGGCGGAATCGGCGGCGGGGCGCCGGGGGGCAGCATGGCCATGCGGGGTCTGTCCTTCAGATCGACTGCTCGACCTTGGCGCGCTGGTAGGCCTCGTAGAGCCGGGCATAGACCGGACCGGGCTTGCCGCGCAACGCGCCGTGGCCAACAGCCTCGCCGTCGAGCTTGGTGACCGGCAGCACTTCCTTGGTGGCCGAACTGAGGATCAGCTCATCGGCGGCGCGCACGTCGGATTCGGCGATCGGCCGCAGGTTGTAGGCGATGCCCACCTCCTCGCACAACTCGGCCAGCAGGTCGTAGCGGATGCCCTCGAGCACATGCTCGCTCTTGGGTGGGCCGAGCAGCGCGCCTTCGTGCACCACCCAGACGTTGCTGGCCGCGGCCTCGGTGAGCCAGCCGTCGCGGAACATCACCGTCTCCAGCGCCCCTTGGTCAGCCGACATCTGCCGCGCCAGCACGGCGCCCAGCAGCGACAAGCTCTTGATGTCGCCGCGCTCCCAGCGAAAGTCGCGCGCGGTGATGCAGGCCACGCCCTGGTGGCGCGTCTCGGCCGATGCCGGCTTCATCGGGTTGCTCATCGCAAACACCGTGGGTGTCAGGCCTTCGGGCATCACATGGTCGCGCATCGCCACGCCGCGGCTGATCTGGATGTAGACCAGTTGATCCTCGGCCGCCTGCCCTGCCACCAACTCACGCGCCAAGGCCAGCCAGCCGTCGCGGTTGTGCGGGTTGGGGATGCGCACCTTGGCCAAGCTGCGCCCCAGCCGCGCCATGTGCTCATCGAAGCGGAAGAAGCGCCGGCCATAGACGGGAATCACCTCGTAAACGCCGTCGCCGAAGACAAAGCCGCGGTCGAGCACCGACACCTTGGCATCGCGCAGCGGCTGAATCTGGCCGTTAAGGTGGACCAGCATGTCGGGCAGTGGGGTATCGGGCATGGCGGACCTCGGTCTTGAAGCAGCAGAGCCAGCTTAGCCGAAGGCTGCGCCAGCGGTTTGATCCAGCATCACTTGATCCCGCATCACTTGATCCACAGGCGGATCGAATCCCAGGCGCGGCCCAGCAGACCGGCCTCGGGTACCGCCTGCTGCACCACCAGCGGCACGCTGGTGATGCGCACGCCGGCGGCGGTGCTGACCTCGAGCATGCCCACACGCTGGCCCTGGGTGAGCGGCGCCACCAGCGGATCGGTGCGGGTGATCACGGTCTTGAGCTTGTCGCCCTCGCCCTTGGGCACGGCCACCACCAGGGCCTGCGGTGCACCCAGCGCGGCGGTGGCCACCGCGCCCTTCCATACCGGCACGGTAACCGCTGGCTTGCCGGATTCAAACAGCCGCACCGCGTCCCAGGCGGTGTAGCCCCAGTTCAGCAGCTTCTGGCTTTCGCTGGCGCGGGCCTCGCGCGAGGCGGTGCCCATCACCACGCTGATCAGCCGGCGTTTGCCGTTGGGCATGTCGCGCTGCGCGCTGGCGATCAGGCAGTAGCCGGCGGCATCGGTGTAACCGGTCTTCATGCCGTCCACCGTCGGATCGCGGCCCAGCAGCATGTTGCGGTTGTCCTGCTTGATCTTGTTGAAGCTGTAGTTGCGCAGCGCGTAGTAGGTGGCATAGGGCTCGGGGAAGTCGCGCACGATGTGGGCGGCAATCACGCTCAGGTCGCGGGCGCTGCTGTAGTGACCAGCATCGGTCATGCCAGTGACGTTCTTGAACTGGGTGTTCTTCAGACCCCAGGCCTGGGCCTGGCGGTTCATCATGGCGACGAAGTTCTCGACCGTGCCGCCCACGCCTTCAGCCAGCGCCACCGCGGCGTCATTGCCCGAGACGGCGATCATGCCGCGCAGCAGTTCATCCACCTTGGGGGTCATCTTGGGGTCGATGAACATCAGCGAGCCGCCGTACTTGCGCTCGTTCCAGGCCAGTACCGAGACCGGCAGCGTCTGTTCCAGCGTCAGCTTCTTGGCCTTCAACGCGTCAAACACCAGCCAGGCCGTCATCAGCTTGGTCAGCGAGGCCGGATCGGCCTGCGCATCGGCCTGACGCTCGGACAACACCTGGTCACTGTCCACATCCAGCAGCAGGTAGGCCTTGGCGGCCACTTCGGGCGGTTGTGGTGCCTGGGCCAGCGCGCTGGCCATGCCGGCGCAGGCCAACAGCAAGGAGAACAGGGGAGCGATCAGTCTTTTCATCAGGTCTCGGTCGGATCTTGGGGAAGGGTTGAGGAAGCGGCGCAGTCAGGGCAGACAGTGACGCACCAGCAACTGCTTGAGCAATGTGAGCTGGCCATGGAAGAAGTGGCCAACGCCAGGCAGCACCAGCACCGGCAGCACCTGCGGTCGGGCCCAGGCCAAGGTAGACGACAGCGGCACCACGTCGTCGGCGTCGCCGTGGATCACCACGGTGTCGGGCGCCACCGTGGCTGGCATCTCGAAGCGGCTGGTGGCCGGCGCCACCAACACCAGGCGCTGCACCGGCTGGCTGGCCGCCAGCCGGGCCGCCGCCTGCGCGGCGACATAGCCACCGAAGGAAAAACCGCCCAAGACCAGCGGCAGATCGGGCGTCAAAGCGCGTTGCGCGGCCACCACGGCCAGCGCATCGTCGATTTCGCCGCGGCCCTCGTCCCAGCTGCCGGCCGAGGCACCGACTCCGCGGAAGTTGAAGCGCACCGCGCGGTAGCCCAGTTGCACATAGGCGCGCGCCAGCGTCTGCGCCACCTTGTTGTCCATCGTGCCGCCATGCTGCGGGTGCGGATGGCAAATCACCGCCACGCCGTGCAGCGGGCTGCCGGCGGCCGGCTCGTCGATCGCGCATTCGATGGCGCCGGCAGGGCCGGCGACGGTTTCGATGCGAGTGTCCTGTTTCATTGCGATCAGCCAGCTCAGCGTCTTCAGCGGCCGACGTCGGGCGGCAGACGCAGGCGCTCCACCGGCTCGCCGTTCTTCAGGTGCGACTCTATGATCTCGTCGATATCGCTGTCATCGACATAGGTGTACCAGGTCTCGTCGGGGTAGACCACGGCCACCGGCCCGCCGGCGCAGCGGTCCAGGCAGCCGGCCTTGTTGACCCGTATCCCGCCCGGTCCGGCCAGGCCTGCAGCCTTGACCTGCGCCTTGCAATGGTCGAAGGCCGCTTGCGCGCCTTGTCCTGCGCAGCAGGCTTCGTTGCCGCTGCGCTGGTTGAGGCAGAAGAAGATGTGGTGCCGGTAATAGCTCATGCGGCCATGATTGTAGAGACGGCCCGGGGAAACCCTGGGCCCGGCCCGTTCAGCGTGCGCCCACGCGGCCCAGCAACCAGAACATGGCGGCATATGGCCACAGCCGCCCCACCCACTGCGCCATACCGTGGAAGCGCACAAAGCGGCCCTGCTCCCAGGCCTGCAGGCTTTGCGCAAAATACGGGTCGGTGGGCGCCTGGTGCACCAGCACCACCAGGCCGGCGAGTACCACCAGCGCCAGCGCACCGGCCAGGCGTGTGTTCAGCCACATCGCCGACAGCGCCAGCAGCAGCGCCAGACCCAGGGCGATCAAGGTGCTCGGCGTGCGCCAGGCCAGCGCATGGTCGGGGCCGAAGTTCAACGCTGTCGACAAGGCGGTGCCGGCCACCGCCACCGCCAGCACGAAGGCGGCCACAACCAGCCGCCGCAGACCGGGCCGTGCTGCCGCAAAGGCCAGCAGGCAGGGCGCGAGCAGACCCAGCATCACCGCGAGCATCTCGGCCGGCGGCGACAGTGGCGTCTTGGGCGGCACCACCACCGCCAGCCAGGCCGCCACCGGGTCAGCCCAGGGCACGCCTGCCAGCGCTGCGGCCAGGCCGCTGCGCAGCACCTCGCCGACCTGACCCACGCCCAGTGGCACTGGCGTGGGAAACAGCAGCGCCACCGGCCACAGCAGCAGCAAGGCCAGTGCGCCGCCATTGCCGCGCTCGATCCAGCGGTCGCGCATCGCCTGCCAGCGGTTCAGCCAGCCCATCGCCTGCACCAGCACCGCCACCAGCAGGCCCAGCACCACGCCGCCGGTGTTCAACACCCAGTCCAGCAAGGAAGGCACCCGCCGCGGCAGCAGATGCTGGGTCAGTTCCATCGCATACGACAAGCCCCCGCCCAGCAGCAACGCGGTGGCCATGGCCTTGAGCAGCGTGGTGCCATGGCGCAGCCGCGCAAGGCAGACCAGCAAGCCGAAGGGGGCATAACCGAGCAGATTGCTCGAGATGTCGAAGGGGATGAAGTAGCGCGGCCAGTTCAGCCGCAGCAGGTCGACGATGGCCGCACCGGGCGGCCAACGCCAACCCTCGAACGGAAACAGGCTGGCATAGACGATCAGCACAGCCCAGGCCCAGGCCAGCGGCACCGCTGAACTGCGCTCCTGGCCCCGCAATCGGCGCACGGCGGCGACCGGCACTAAAACGGCTTGACGACCGCCAGCACGACGATGGCGATGAACAACAGCACCGACACCTCGTTGAAGACGCGGAACCAGCGGTGGCTGCGCCGGTTGCTGCTGTGCTCGAAGCTGCGCAATTGCACCCGGCAGACATGCTGGTAGCCGATCACCGCCACCACCAGGGCCAGCTTGGCATGCAGCCAGCCGCTGCCGGCAAAGCGGCCTGCGCCGTAGCCCAGCCACAGCCAGAAGCCCAGCACCAACGCCACCAGCATCAGCCCGTTGGTGAAACGGTAGAGCTTGCGCGACATCAGCAGCAGGCGCTCACGCTCGGCATGGCTGTCGGCCGGCACCATCGCCAGGTTGACAAACAGCCTCGGCAGGTAAAACAGGCCGGCGAACCAGCAGGCCACGAAGACCAGGTGGAAGGCCTTGATCCAGAGGTAGGCATTGCTCATGCAGTCGATTATCAGGGTGGCCGGAAGCCGCCCCACAAGGCTGGAAACCGAGCCGACCTGACAGACGCAACGGGCAAAAAAAGGCCCCAGTCCGGAGACTGGGGCGGCAAGCCTTATCGCTGTCATCACGCTAAGGCACCTGCTCAGGGAGGAAAAGCAGGGAGTGACCACCTCGCAGCAACCACTCGGTATCGATATTAGCAGATTCACCCTGTCCACCAAGTGGCGGCAGGAGGGGAAAAACGCTGATGTAATTCACGGATTGGCCGCCTTCATCGCGCTGGGCGCGGGGCCGACACTCTGACCACTCTCTCAAGGAGCAAGACCCCATGGCCCATCCCCCCCTGCCCGCTTTTCCCGCCAGCCGGCCGCGCCGCCTGCGCCGCGACGCTTTCACGCGTGACCTGGTGCGCGAAAACCGCTTGCATGCCAGCGACCTGATTTACCCGGTGTTCCTGCTCGACGGCGAACGCCAGGTGCAGGACGTGGCCAGCATGCCTGGCGTGCAGCGCTTGTCGGTTGACCAGTTGATGCCACTGGCCGAGCAATGCGTCAGCCTGGGCGTGCCAGTGATGGCGCTGTTTCCGGTGATCGACCCGGCGCTGAAGTCACCCGACGGCCGCGAGGCCAGCAACCCCGACGGCCTGGTGCCGCGCGCGGTGCGCCTGCTCAAGGCGCGCTTTCCGCAACTGGGCCTGCTGACCGACGTGGCGCTCGACCCGTTCACCTCACACGGCCAGGATGGCCTGCTCGACGAGCACGGCTACATCCTCAACGAGGAAACGGTGGTGATGCTGCGCCAGCAGGCGCTGGTGCAGGCCGAGGCCGGCGTCGACATCGTCGCACCCAGCGACATGATGGACGGCCGCATCGGCGCCATCCGTCAGGCGCTGGAAGGCGGCGGCCACATCCACACCCGCATCATGGCCTACAGCGCCAAGTACGCCAGCGCCTTCTACGGCCCGTTCCGCGACGCCGTGGGCTCGGCCGCCAACCTGGGCAAGAGCGACAAGAAGACCTACCAGATGGACCCCGGCAACAGCGACGAGGCGATACGCGAGGTGGCGCTGGACATCGCCGAGGGCGCCGACATGGTGATGGTCAAGCCCGGCATGCCCTACCTCGACATCGTGCGCCGGGTGAAGGACGAGTTCCGCGTGCCGACTTTTGCCTACCAGGTGAGCGGCGAGTACGCGATGCTCAAGGCCGCCGCCGCCAACGGCTGGCTGGACCACGATGCGGTGATGATGGAATCGCTGCTGGCCTTCAAGCGCGCGGGCGCCGACGGTGTGCTGACCTACTTTGCGCTCGACGCCGCGCGCAAGCTCAAGCAAGCCTGAAGACCGCCGGCCGCGCCAGCCGCTGGACAATGGCGGCATGCACACCCTTCTCAAGTCGCTGGCCGCCGGCCTTATGGGCCTCACAGGCGCTGCCGCGTGGCCCCAGGCCGCCCCGCTGCCCGATCCACCGCCCGCCGAACTGCTGAGCTGCTTGCAAGCCCTGCAGCCGGCGGCGGCCAAGGCCGGGTTGTCTGCCGACAGCTACCGCCAACTCACCAGCGGCCTGCAGGCCGACATGAGCGTGGTCGCGTTGCTCGACAACCAACCCGAGTTCCGCACGGCGATCTGGGATTACCTGGCGGCGCTGGTCGACGACGAGCGGGTGGCCGAAGGCCAGGCGATGCTGGCGCGCTGGCGCGACACGCTGGCTGCCGTGGCCCAGCGCTATGGCGTCGATGCCGCGACGGTGGTCGCGGTCTGGGGCGTTGAAAGCAACTACGGTCAGAGCTTCGGCAAGCGGCCGTTGACCACATCGCTGGCCACGCTGTCGTGTTTTGGCCGCCGCCAAGCCTATTTCCGCGGCGAGTTCATCAGCCTGCTGGGCCTGCTCGATCGCGGCGACGTGAAGCCCGACCAGGCGGTCGGCTCCTGGGCCGGCGCTTTCGGCCACACCCAGTTCATGCCCAGCACCTACCAGCGGCTGGCAGTGGACTTCGACGGCGACGGCCGCCGCGACCTGGTGGGCAGCGTGCCCGATGCGCTGGCCAGCACCGCGCACTTTCTGCAGCGCGGCGGCTGGAAGTCCGGCCAGCCCTGGGGCATGGCGGTGCAATTGCCGGCCGGCTTCGATGCCAGCCTGTCCGGCCGCCGCGCCAAGCGCCCGCTGGCGGCCTGGGCCGGGCTGGGCCTCAAGCGCATCGATGGCCAGGCGATTGATGGCACCACACCGGCCGGGCTGCTGCTGCCGGCCGGGCCGACCGGCCCGGCCTGGTTGGTGCTGGCCAACTTCGATGTGATCTACGGCTACAACGCGGCAGAAAGTTACGCGTTGGCGATCGCGCTGCTGGCTGACCGGCTGCGCGGCACGCCTGCGCCCACGCTGGCCTGGCCTACCGATGACGGCGGCCTGTCGCGCGCCCAGCGCCGCGAACTGCAGACCCTGCTGCTGGCGCGCGGCCATGCCATCGGCGAGGTTGACGGCATGCTGGGCAGTGCCAGCCGCGCCGCCATCAGCGCCGAGCACCGCCGACTGGGCTGGCCCGACGATGGCCGTGCCGGCCAGAAGCTGCTGCGGGCCTTGCAGCCGCCGGGCGGCTGAGCAACGCGCGCAAACCTCAGGTCTTGGGCTCGAGGCTGGTGCAGAGCGCCTCGTAGTCGGCGATGGTCGCCGCCAGCGCTTCCTGCATGGTGTTCTGCTGGGCCAGCAGCCCTTCGACCTGCTTGGCGATGTCCTTCTGCTTGAGTTCGTCGTCGATCTGCAGCCACTGAGCCGTCAGCCGCTCGATGTTCGACCGCGCGTAGTGCTCCATCTCCTTCAGCTGGCTGATGATGTCCTGTGACTTTTCCAGCGGTGTCTTCTCAACGATTTCTTCGTCTGCCATCGTGGTCTCCTGGTCGGTGGATGAGCCCCATTCTCAACCATGACCGCCGCTGACCACCGCAAAGCGCTGCCGCGGGCCGGAGGGGCCGGCGCCACCCGGCCCCGGAGCCTGCAGCCCCATGCCATGAGTTTGCCAACGTCATCTCCAGCACTTCCCGGCGGGCGCAAAGTGCCGAAGGCTCAACGCAGGCAGCCCGGCACCGCCTTGACCCCGGCCTGGCCCATCAGTCTGGCGGCAGCCGACAGGTAGGCCTCGGAGTCCTTGGTCACATTGAAGACCATCAGGTTGCCCGAATAGCCCTGCAGGATGGTTTGCAGATTGTCAGAGAAAGGCTTGCTGGTGCTGATGCCGACCGCCAGCCTGGCCGGGTCCATGCCTGCCGCCAGATACGGTTTGAGCCGACCGCCCGCCGGTGCCCAATAGCTCATATCTGCGGCAAAGCTCAACACATCGGTCATCTTGCGGCCGTTGTAGCTGGCACGAAACAACGGCAAGTCGGCGTGCAGCGCCTTGGACAGCGACTTGCCGCGGAACTTCGGGTTCTCGAGCAGCGCGTCGGCGATCATCAGCATCGACTGCGGGTTGGGCGTGCACTTGGCGTACTCGTCGTCAATGTCGATGCCGTCCAGCCCATACCGCTGCATGGCATCGGCGAACTGGTCGGCCAGCTTCTTGGCAACGACGGGATCGACCACGCATGACCAGCCGACCTGCGGCGTACCGCCCAGCACGCCCAGCAGCACGCCGATGCCCTTGCCTTGCAACTCCTTCACCTGCTGTGTGGTGTCGAGCAAGTCTGTGACCTGCGGGTTGAAGTACAGCCGTGGATCGTCTGCGCTGTCGCCCTTGATATTGGCCGCAAAAATCACCGCCTTGCTGAAGAATGGTTGCGCCGGTTGGTCAGACCGGACGTAGCAGCCCACGTTGGCCAATGCGTTGCTGTTGACCTCGACATAGGCGGTGTTGACTGCGGCTTGCGCCCAGCATCCCGGGTGCGCCGCCAATGTCACCGCAGCCACCACGACCGGGCTCCAACGGCGGATCAAGCGGCGGTTCAAACGAGAGGGTCGGGCGTCCATGGCCAGGTTCCTTCAAGGTTTGGACGCGCGGCGAGCGCTCAGGGGTTCAGCGAGCGCGCCACGCGGAACCCCACCTGGGCATAGATGCGACCGTCGTCGGTACCCCCCACACGCTGGCTGGCGCGCAACTGGGCGGGTAGGTCCTTGTAGGAGCCACCGCGAATCATGCGACGGGTGGGCGCGCCGCCTTGCACCCAGGCCGAACCATCGGCAGGCGCGCCGACATAGCTGGCATGAAAGCCATCTTCCAGCCACTCGGCCAGGTTGCCATGCATGTCATGCAGGCCCCAGGCGTTGGCCGATTTGGTGGCCACGTGCATCGCCGACTTGCCGGCATTGCCGCGAAACCAGGCGTGGTCACCGAGCATGGCTTCGTCGTCGCCGAAGGCGTAGCGCGTTGTGCTGCCGGCGCGGGCCGCGTATTCCCACTCGGCCTCGCTGAGCAAGCGGTAGGTGCGGCCGGTCATGGCGGACAACCAATCGACGTAGACCCGGGCTTGAGGCCAACTCACCCCGCCGACCGGTAGGTCATCGGCTGGCGCAGCCGACGCGTTGGGGAGGTCGTTGCAGGCCCCGGCGCGAACGCACTGCCGCCACTGCCCGAAGGTCAGCTCGGTCCTGGCCACGGCGAACGGCTCGGCAAACACCACCAGATGCGGTGGTGAGTCCTGCAACTCGTCGTTGGGCTCGGCGCCAGCACCAGTCGGGTTGCCCATGCTGAACTGGCCGGCCGGCAACACCACCATGCGAGGGCAACCGACAGCGCACTCTGAAAATTCGGCCTTGGGCTGCAGCGCCATGGCACGCTCCGCCGCCGCACTGAGCG
>JBBQZM010000140.1:0-9690 GCA_038207685.1 Burkholderiales bacterium | reverse complement strand
CTCGACCGTGGTGGCGCAGATGATCGTCACGCCAGGCTCGCCGTTGAGCGGCCGCAGCGTGCGCCAGGAGCGCTTTGCCGAGCGCTACGGCACCATCGTTGTCGGCATGCGCCCTCGCGAAGCCCATGCCGGCTGGCAGCGCGAGGGCCTGGCCGACCGCTCGATCAGTGCCGGCGACATCCTGCTGCTGCAAGGCGATGCCGATGCCATGCGCCAGGTGCAGCGCGACGGTGTCGGCCTGCTGCTCGACGACCGTTACACCTTGCCACGCCAGCACAAGGCCGGTGTGGCGCTGTTCGCGATGGCCGCCGTGGTGTTGCTGGCGGCCACCCAGACGCTGCCGATCTCGCTGGCGGCGCTGGGCGGCGTGATGTTCCTGCTGGCGGTGCGCTGCCTGTCCTGGCAGGACGTGACCCAGGCGTTGTCTGTGAAGGTGGTGCTGCTGGTGGCGGCCAGCCTGGCGCTGGGCGATGCGCTGGAGGTCAGCGGCGCCACCGCCTGGCTGGCACAGCAACTGGCCCATGCCGCCGGCAGTCTCAGCCCGGCCTGGGTACTGGCGCTGCTGATGGCGCTGATGGGGCTGCTGACCAACTTCGTCTCCAACAACGCGGCGGCGGCCATTGGCACGCCGCTGGGCGTGGAGTTGGCACGCTCGCTGGGCGTGCCGCCCGAGCCTTTTGTGTTGGCGGTGTTGTTCGGCTGCAACCTCTGCTACCTCACGCCCATGGGCTACCAGACCAACCTGCTGGTGATGAATGCCGGCGGCTACCGCTTCAAGGACTTCGTGCGCGTGGGCACGCCGCTGTTCCTGATCATGTGGGCCGGGCTGTCCTACGGCCTGGTGGCGCGCTACGCCCTGTAGGGCGGCGCGGCGCCGCGCCGCGCTCAGGTGGGCCCGGGCGCCGGCGACTCGGACAGGTCGCCGTGCTGGCTAGGCAGGTCGGCCCGCAGGGACTGGCCTTCTTGTTTCTTGCACACCAGCACCGGCACCGGCGCCAGGGTGATCAGGCGCGTCACCACGCTGCCGAAGATCAAGCGCTGCAACGCGGTGCGGCCATGCGAGCCGATCACGATCAGCTGGCTGCCCCGGCTGCCGGCGGCGCTGGCGATGCACTCGGCCGCATCGCTGGCCGAGCCGCTGACGCCCGAGAACCGGACGCCCACTTCGGCGGCGCGCTGGCCCGCCACCGCCAGCACACGCTGGGCCGTCTGCTCCGCCGCCTGGCGAAACTGCTCGGGCTCGCCACCGAGCATCGGCGGCATGTCCATGGTCGGCACCACGTAGTTGGGCAGCACATGGAAGAACAGCACCTCGGCGCCATGCACACGCGCCAGTGCCAGCCCCTCTTCCATCGCCGGCACCGAGACGTCGCCGTCCTCGACCACGATCATCATGCGTTCGTACATGGCTTCGTCCTTCCGGCTCGATCGGCCGCCGCTGCGTCCAAGAAACAAGCGGCCACCGGCCGCAGCTCTTGCGGCACCACTTGCCGCACCTATTCGCCTGCCAGCACCGGCTCGACCAGCGTGAGCATCACCGCGTCAGCCATGGCCTCGGCGTTGTCGGCAGCGGCCAGGGCGTCCAGCGGCAGATCGGTGTATTTGACATTCTCGCGCGGCACGCCGAGTTGCTCAATGGTGTCGCACAGCGTGCGCAGCCGTGCCAGCCGTGTGCTCGAACCGGCGCTCACATCATGCGCCACCACCACGATGGCCTGCGGCTGCGCCGGCAGCCAGCCGCCGATCCAGCGTGTCAGCGTGCTGCGCGCGGCTTCGCTGAGTTGGCGCTCACCGGGCTGGAATGCAATGACCACGTCGTCCACCCGCGATCGGTGACGCTCAGGTGGCAGCTGTCGGCAATGCTCCGCGCTGCCACGAAACGGCGCGTCGGCTCGGTGTGCGCTGGCGGCATTTCGGGTCATGATGTCTTCTCCTGTGCATGGCTCCTGGAGCCGTCGGCGATTGCCTTGACGGCATCCATTCAAGCCTATACATTTGCTTCAATATTGTCAAGCATCCCGGCAGCCGTCCGACCGGGGTTCAGCCCATCCCCCACCGCCATCCGCCGGTTCGCCGGTTCGCCGGTTCGCCGGGCCAAGGAGACGACGATGACTGTCACGCCCTCACCGGACAACAACACGGCCCCGCCGCGGCGCCGCATCCTGGCCGTGCTGGAAGAGTCCGAGCTCGGCCGCCGCACGGCGGCGATCGCGGTCGGCGTGGCGGCGCGCATGGACTGCAACCTCTGCTTCCAGGTGGCGATCCCGATCGAGCATATCGAGGCACGCTCGGCGGCCAGCATGACCCATGCACTCGCTGCCTACCGTCAGCTCTGCCATGACCGCACACAGCCGCTGTTCGAAAAGGCGCTGGGCCTGGCCGAGGCGGCAGGCCTTGACGGCCGCACCGTGTTGACGATAGAGGAAGAGCCCTGCGCCGCGGTGCTGCGCATCGCCGGCGAGCAGGCCTGTGACCTCATCGTGGTGGGCTCGCACGGTCGTGGCGCAGTGGCGCGGGCGCTGCACGGCAGCCTGGTGGCCGATCTGGTGCGCTTGTCGCCGCGGCCGGTGCTGGTCTGCCGCGACGACATGCACTTGGGCGCGGCCGATACCGGCCCGCCGCCGACCGCTTAGGCGGCGGGCGCTGCCGGCGCCGCCTGGCCCTCGGGCTGCAGGCGCACATCGAGCACACCACTGCGTACATGCAGGTCGCGCTGCGGGAACGGGATCTCGATGCCGCGCCGCGCCAGTTCGTCGTCCAGCGCCCACATCAGCTTGGCATGGGTCGAGGCCGGATGGGTGGTGAGCTCGCGGTTGGCCCAGACGATCAACTCGTAGTTGACCGAGTTGTCGCCGTACTGCACCAGCCACACCTGGCTGCGCATGCGGCCGTCATCGAGGATGCCGGCCACCGTGCGCGCCGCGGCCATGCCGGCCTCGCGCACCAGTTCCTTGGGTGTGCCGTAGGCCACGCCGAAGGGGATGTGCATGCGGCGGTGCGAATCATCCAGCGTCCAGTTGCTGACGCGGCCGTTGATGAACTCCGAGTTCGGCACCAGCACGTCCAGCGAGTCGTTGGTGGTCACCCGCGTGTAACGCATCGCGATCTCGCGCACATGACCCCGCACGCCAGACTGCAGGTCGACAAAGTCACCCACCTTCAGGCTGCGCTCGAGCAGGATGATGATGCCCGAGGCGAAGTTGCTGAACACGTTCTGCAGGCCGAAACCCAGGCCGACCGCGAACGCACTGCCCAGCAGCGCAATGCTGGTCAGGTCGATACCCAGGTAGTTCAGCCCCACCAGCGTGCCGATCACCCACACGCCGTAGCGCAGCAGCCGGCTCAGCATGTGGATGCGCGCCGACTTCCAGGGCTCATCCGAGTAACGCTGGGTCAGCCGGTGCACGCTGCGCTCAAGCAGGCTGGCAAACCACCAGATGCCAATGATGAAGGCCAGCGCTAGCAGCAAGCCGGCCACGCTGATGCGACTCTCGCCGATGGTGAACAGGTGGTGGGTCAGCCAGGGCGCGGACAGGTCGAACATGGGCAGGGCCTCAAACAGTGTCAGCCGCGTCGGGTGGCCTGGCAGCCGTGCCTTTGGGCGGTGGCGAAGGGGCAGCAACCGGCGCCGGCGCTGCCGGTGCGGCAGCCGGCGCACCAGCAGCCTTGCCGGCATCGCCCGACAAACGCAACGCGAAGGCGGCGATCGGCGGCCCGATGGTCTCGAACACCGCCACCGCCGCCAGCACCAGGGCCGACATCTGCGCCGCCAATTCGGGCAGCAGGCCAGCCGTGGTCTGCACCAGGCCGATCGCCAGCCCGGCCATCGGCACCAGCAGCAAGCCGGTCGACAAGGCCTGGCGGTGCGGCCGGCCGAAGGCCAGGCTGCAGCCATAGACCGAGGCGGTCTTGGCGAAGGTGCGGGCCAACACGAAGGCGGCCGCCACCGGCGCATAGGTGATCGCATCACCGATGTGCATGTTGGCGCCGGCAAAGACGAACAGGATGATGAAGAAGACATCGGCGCCGCCGCCGAACTGCACCCGGGCCAACCGCGAGCGCCCTTGCATCCAGCGGCAGGCGATGCCCAGCGCCAGACCCGCGAACAGGCCCGACACCTTGAAGGCCTGGGCCAGGCCCAGCGCCAGCATCACCGCACCGACCACCAGCGCAAAGCGGAAATGCTGTTCGTCCTGGCGCGTCAGCATGGCGATGCGGGTGACCAGCCAGGCCACCCCCATCGCCACCACGATCGCACCCAGCATCTGGTAGGCCGGCAGCATGGCGGCGGTCAGCAGGTCGACCTGGGAGTCGTGCAGCGCAAACGGCAGCGCCATCGAGAACAGCACGAAGGCCAGCACATTGTTCATCGCCACCAGGGAGATGCCGGTGTCCAGCGTCGGCCCCTTGGCGTGCAGTTCATGCGCCACATGCAACAGCACGGCGGGCGACGACGACACCGCTATTGCCGCGGCCAGCACCGCCACCACCGGCGGCGAGCCGATCAGCAGCATCAACACCAGGATGAGGCCGAAGGTGGCGGCGCTCTCGACCAGGCTGGTGACCACCAGGGATCGATTGCGCAGCGCCAGCCAAGGATGCAATTTGGCACCGAGCTGGAACAGGATCAGCCCTAGCGCGATGTCGACCAGCACCCGCGCGCCATCCAGCGCCTCCTTGTTCAGCAGGCCAATGCCACTGGGGCCGACGATCAAGCCCAGCGCCATGAAACCGGTGATGGTCGGCAGCCAGCGCAGGCGGGCGGCCAGCAGGCCACCCAGGGTGCCAAAGGCCAGCAGCACGCCGAAAACCAGCAGCAGGTTCATCGGCGGCAGGCCCTGGGGCAGCACGGCGAGCGGATTCAGAGGCGTCATGTTGGTGAAGTTGCGGCGCGTGCAGGCGCGTCAAGGGGCAGGGCGTCGGCGGTCAGCGGCAGACGCCAGGGGCTGCGGCGGACGGCCGATCCAGGACTGTGCAGCCCAATCCGGCATCCGCGGGGCGCTCAAAGCGTGGATTGTGTACCGGGCTGCGCTTTGCCCAGGCGGACCAGCAGACGCGCCAGATCCTGCTCGAGTTCGTGCAGCAGCGCGCCGTCTAGTCGCTGCAATGCAGCTTCAAGGCCGCCGACCTCACGCAACGGGGTGCGCGTCAACAGGGCCTGGCCCGCGCTGGAAATGAAGAGCCGCACGACGCGGCGATCTCTGCCCCCGGTCTGGCGCAGCACCAGACCCCGCTCGAACAGGCTGTGCACCAGATTGCTGGCGGTAGGCTGGCGCACATCGAGTTGCGAGGCCAGTTCGTTGACCCCCATGCCGGGCTTGCGCTGGATCGCCAACAGCGCCGCCGCCTGTGCGCCGCCGACGCCTGCCGCGCGGTGCAGCCATTGGCGTCGCCGGGCGTCGACACGTGACAGCGCCCGAAACTGCTTGAGCAAGTGCGCCTGGGCCTGATCAGATCGCCCGGCGGACGTGCCTGCCGTGTCGCCGCCGGGCAGATCGCTCACCGCCCTGCGGCCGACGCCTTCACCACGCGGCGCTTGGCCGGCGCGACAGCAGGCGCCGACTTGGCAACCGGCTTGGGCTTGGCGGCGCGGCGCGACTTCAGCGACACGACATCCGCCTTGGCGCCGACCGTGCTGCGCGGACGCAACTTGCACACCAGCACCGGCACCGGTGAACTGGTGATCAGGCCGGGGATCACGCTGCCGAGCATCAGGCGCATCAAGGCATTGCGGCCCTCGGTAGCGACCACGATCAGGTCGCAGCGCTGTTTGCGGGCGGCCTCGACGATGCAGTGTGCATCGTCCTCACCACTGCCAATCACACTGCGCGACTTCAGTCCGGCACGATCCGCCGAGATGCTGGCGGCTGCCAGCAGACGATCGGCATTGGATTTCGCAGCCTGCTGGAATTCCTGCGGCGACTCCAGCACAAACGGCGGCGCGTCGGTCACCGGCACCGAGTAACGGGGCATCACGGTGAAGAACACGGCTTCAGCGCCATGCACCTGGGCGGTCAGCACACCTTCGGTGACCGCGGCGCGGGACACCGGGCGGGGATCCACCACGATCAGGATGCGTTTGTACATGCGAAGCCTCCTTGGACTGTTTCAACAACAGCCCAACCGTATAGAAACAAATGTTTTTAGTCAAATCCGCTCTGCAACGTGCCGCAGCGCCATCCGCGGGTGGCGACAAGCTGTGCAGGGGAGACGGCCGGCCGGCACGCCGCTGGGCGCCGATGCGCACCATCGGGCGCCAATATGCGCCCAGCCGGGAAACCGCCGGCAACACGGCCCGCCGACCGGCGGGCCGCTGCGGTCCGATCAGGGTCGGACGACGACGTCGTTCTTGACGACCTTGACGCCGTTGACGTCGCGCGCAATGCGCTCGGCGGTGGCGCGCTCAAGCGAGCTCTTGGCGAAGCCCGACAGCATCACCGTGCCATTGAGCGTCTCGACGCTGATCGCCGTGCCGGCCACATCCTTGTTGGACAGCATGCGCGACTTGATCTGCGTGGTGATGGTGGAATCGTCGACGAAGGCGCCGACGGTCTGCTGGTCGCGGAAGACCGCACAGCCGGTGGTGCTGATAATCGCCAGGACCGTCAGGCCGGTGGCAAACATGGAACGAGAGTTCATGGTTTTTCCCTTGAAGTGTTGCGTGCCGGATTCCATCCGCCCGCCGTGGCGACGGCTGCCTGCTGGCCATCCGATCGACCGGCTGCTGGACGCTCTTGGGCGGCGTCCTTCAGGCGCGGAATGCACCGTTTGATGATACGCCGCGTCCTGATTTCCATGCCATCAGCGGGCCGGTACGCTGCGCGGCGTGGCAAACAAGCAACTCCGTGCTCGCCTGGTGGCGATCGTCAGGCCCGGCGTCCAGGCGGGCGACCCCCTCGTCATGCAACGGGTAAACCAGATTGCGCCGCAGGGGGAGCCGTTGAACCCCGGCGACCTGGTGCTGGCCGGCGCCTTCACCGGGCCGACCCCCACCGTGGCCGGCGACAGCCGGCAGGCCGACTGCAGCCAGCCGGGCACCGTCTCGGTCCGCTTCATCTGAACGCCTCGACGGCGCGACGAACTCAACCCGCGGGCGGCTTGTCGGACGGGCTGTCCGGCGGGCTGTCCGGCGGACTGACGACAGGCGCGGCGTCCAACGCCTCGTCCAGCAGCGCCAGCGCCGTCATCGCAAAGACGATCATGTTCTGCGCGCGGTCGTCCGAGCCGGTGCGCAGCAGCCGTTCACGTGGCACCGGGCCGTCCACCGCCAGGCAACTGTGGCCGGCGGGATCACCATAGGGGTTGCCGGTCGGCCCGGACGCGCCAGTCTCGGCCAGGCCCCAACTGGCACGAAAGCGCGTGCGTTGGTGGCGCGCCAGCAACTGCGCATAAGGCGGGCTGGATGAGCGCAGGCCTGCGGCGTCGTCGGCGGTCAGCGTGGTGAGCAGACGCACGGCGCGGCGGGTGTAGAGCACCGCGCCGCCCAGGTAGTAGGCCGAGGCGCCGGCGCGCGCCAGCAGCGCGGTTGAAATCAGGCCGCCAGTGGACGACTCGGCCACCGCGATCGTCTCGCCACGGGCTGCCAGCTTGTCTCCCACACGCGCGCCCAGCGCCAGCAGTTCGGCAAAGTCCATGCTTGTCTGCCCTCCTCGATGCGGGCCAGTCTAGTAGTTCTTTTCGCCAATGAGGTTACGAATGAAATCGATGCATTCGTTCGTCAGGCTAGGCGCAAACCACAGCCATAGCCGTAGCTATGGCGCGGATTTACAACGACGCATGGCGGATGAAGGCGCGATTTCATGTGGCTGGTTTGTCGGAACGGACTACTAGCCGCCGCAGCCCGTGCACGAACCGGCTGCGCGCCTTGTCGTTGGCGCGACCGCCGCGCTGGCGGGCGCTGGCTAGACTGTGCGCGCTGGCTGACGTGGCCAGCAAGCGCCTGGGCTGGAACGTCATCGTGATCAACCAGCCCCGGCCGCGGTGGCACCAACGGCCCGGGCGGCATGGGCCTGAATGCCAAGCCCGACGGCTACACCGACGCCGACAACGTGGTCTGGGCGCGTGAGACCTTGGTCACGGAGCGGGTGCTGATCGAGCGCCTGGACTTGCTGGCCAAGTCAGGGCGCAGCGCCAGAAACCTGGCGGACGCATCAGCCCGCAAACCAGCGCACCTGGTGCGGCGCGAGGCCCAGTTGGACCTCGGCGCCTACCGGGTGCTTGAACTGCCCGGCCTCATGCGGCTGGTCGACCGACAGCGCATGGCCGCCCACCGCGACCCGGTAGCGGGTGAAAGCGCCGAGGAACTCACTGGCCTCGATGCGGCCGGCGAGCCAGGCCTGGCTGGGGTCGCGCGGCGCGCTGGCTGCCGCCACTTGCAGCGCATGTGGCCTGAAGCTCAGCAGCAGCTGCGCTGTGGCGGGCACGTCGCCGACCACCGGCAGCCGGATGTCGCCCACGCCGTCCACCACCAGCGTCAGCATCGCGGCGCTGCGTTCAGACACGCGGCCGGGCAGCAGGTTCATGGTGCCGACAAAGCCGGCCACGAAAGGGTTGACCGGCTCGTCGTAAAGCGCGGTCGGCGTGCCGACCTGCTGCACCACGCCCTGATCGAGCACGGCCATGCGGTCGGCGGTGCTCATCGCCTCCTCCTGGTCGTGGGTGACAAAGATGGTGGTGATGCCCAGGCGGCGCTGCAGCGCCAGCAGTTCCTGGCGCATCTGCACGCGCAGCGTCTTGTCGAGGTTGGACAGCGGCTCGTCGAGCAGCAGCACCTGCGGCTCGATGACGATGGTGCGGGCCAGCGCCACGCGCTGCTGCTGGCCGCCAGAAAGCTGATTCGGCCGCCGCTCGGCAAAGCCCGACAGGCCCACGGTCTCGAGCGCGGCGCCAACACGCGCCTTCAGCTCGGCCTTGGCCACCTTGCGCTCGACCAGGCCGAAGGCCACGTTGTCCCAGACGCTCATGTGCGGCCACAGCGCGTAGCTCTGGAACACCATGCCGATGTTGCGCTCCCAGGGCTGCTGGCCGGTGATGTCGACGCCATCGATCAGCAACTCGCCATGCTGGTGCGGGTTGAAGCCGGCGATCGCCCGCAGCAGGGTGGACTTGCCCGAGCCCGAGGGCCCGAGCAGGGCGAAGAATTCACCCGGCGCGATGTCGAGGTTGACGTCCTTCAGCACCTCGGTGCTGCCATAGGACAGCCGCAGATGGCGGCATGACACGCTGACTTTTTTCATGACGGTTCAGTTCTTCGCAGGCAAGGCAGCCGTGGTGGGCAGCGGCGGCAAAGTCTCGTCGATCGGACGCGACTTGAAGCGCTGGCCGGTGCGCTCGACCACCAGATGCGACAAATAGGTGCCGATGGCGACGACGATGATGGCCAGCACACCCAGCGCCGCGCCCGGGCCGCGGCCGGCGATGCTCTGCATGTAGAGGTAGATGCCGTAGCTCATCGGCGCCTGCGATTCGGCCGAGGTCAGCAGGATGGTGGCCGACAGTTCCACTGCGGCGGTGATGAAGCTGGTGACAAAGCCGGCCAGGATGCCGCCTGTCATCAGCGGCACGACAACGCGCCGGATGGTGCGCAGCTTGGTCGCGCCCACACTCTCGGCGGCCTCCTCCAGCGAGACATGCACCTGCTGCAGCGCCGCCACGCAAGAGCGCAGCGCATAGGGCAGGCGGCGCACCGCA
>JBBQZM010000139.1:0-9751 GCA_038207685.1 Burkholderiales bacterium | reverse complement strand
CTGCCCAGCGCCAGCAATGTGTCGCTGCTGACCGAGCGCTACGGCGCCGATTCGGGCCGGGTGGCACGCATCATCATGAGCAGCACCGTGCTGGCCTTTGTCAGCTTCAGCCTGCTGGCCTGGCTGTTTGGGGTGAATCCGGCCGCGTGACCAACGGTGGCGTCGGGCGCTGCCGGCACCAAGCCGAGGCCGAGGCCGACACCGCACGCGGCCGGCGTGTCAGCGGCTCGCGCGCGCAACCCGGCCCGACGCGACATGCGCCGCCAGCCGTTCGCAGCGCGTCGCATCGACCGGTTGGCCGGCGCCGCGAAAGCGCGTTCCCGCCGCCATGAAATAGGCTGCCGTCTCGTCAGCAGACGCGCCCTTCGCCGCCGCGATGTGGCCGCGTACCTCGTCATGCGCGGCGTACCACGCCGGCAAGCGCATCACCTCGTTGGCCAGGTAGGCGCACTGCGCCTCATGCTGCTCGGCCAGTTCGACTTCACCGGCGCGCGCGGCGGCAATCGCCGCCGGCACCGCAAAAGTGACGCGGCAGCCCGGGCAGGTCTCCAGCGGTCCGCGCACCGACGCAGCGGCGTCCTGCAACACATGCAGGGCCGCCGCGGGATCATCCGCGTGCAGCGTGATGCGGGTGCCGTAGATGCGGTCGAGCAGGTGGAAGCCGATGTCGGTCTGACGCGCAAGATCGAGCGCCTCGTCGATCAGCGCGCGGGCCTCGGGCTTGCGCCCTTCATGCAGCGTCAACTCGGCCAGGCGCTGCAGCGACAGCGCCTCGCCGACCGCGCCGCCGATGGCCCGGTGCAGGCGCGCGCCCTCGCGCAGATGCTGGCGCGCCGCGACCAGGTCGCCGGACAACCATTCGGCCTCGCCTCGCAGCGTGGTGCCAAACGCCTGTCCGCGGGCCGCGCCGAGCCGCGTCGCCTCGGTGGCGAGGGCGTCGGCGAAGGCAATCACCTCGGCATACGGCCGCGCGCCGTAGAGAAAACGCTGGGTGATGCACAGGTGCCCGTCGAACACCCGCACCGCCAGATGCGGCACGCGCGTCGTTTCGTAGAGGTCCGCCCAGACGCTCTGCTGCAATTCACCGCGGGCATGCGCGGCAGCGGCCTGGGCCCAGGACGCCACAACGATCGACGCCGTGTCGCCCGACTGCAGCGCTAGCCGGCGCGCCAGCGCCGCTTTTTCGGTGCCGATCGCCGGGTCGGTGGCGCCGAGCGCCGCCGCGCCACTGTAGGCCAGCGCCTCGCACAGCCGGCCTTCGACGCTGCTCGGGTGCAGGCCATCCAGCAGCAGCAGCGCACCCTTGGGATCGCCCTGCTTGACCTGCGCGAGTGCGCCCTTGGCGAGCAGGTCGTCGGCGGCGGGCCCGTCCGCGGCCTCGGCCGCGGCGTGGTAGGCGGCAAGTGCGGCCGGATCGCCCAAGGCATCGAGCGACTCGGCGCGCAGGCGCAATGCCTCGCTATGACCCGCGTCGACCGCCAGCAGCCGATCGAGCTGCCGCAGCGCGTCGCCAAAGGCGGCCAGCCGCACCGCATCGCGTGCTGCGGCGAGCAGCCAGGGGACCGCCTCGCGTGGCTTGCCACCTTCGCGCCAATGGCTGGCGATATCGGCCGGGGCTGCCTCCTGCTCGACCAGCAACTCGGCCATGCGGCGATGCATCAACACGCGGCGATGCGGCGGCACCTGGTCGGCCAGTGCCTGGCGCACCAGGTCATGGCGGAAGCGGTACCGGCTGCCGGCAGGCACGAGCACGCCCTCCATCATTGCAGCGTCCAGCGTCAGCATCGCCGAGGCCTGGGCCGCATCGGCCAGCGCCTCGATGGTGGCCAGGTCGAAGGGTTCGCCGCACAGCGCCAGCCATTTGAGCAAGGCCAGGGCCTCGTCGCTGACGTCGCACAGACGCGCCAGCACGGCCTGGGCGGTGCTTTCGGGCAGCCGCCCGCCGCGGTCAGAAGCAGCACAGCGCGCGAGTTCGATGACCGCGAACGGGTTGCCCTGCGCCGCGTGCACGACGCGCAAGATGACGTCGGCCTCCAGCGGCACCGTCGCTGCCTGCAGCACCAGGCGGTGGCACTCGTCGTCGTCCAGCGGATCCAGGGCTATCGTCTTCAACGCCTCGGCGGCCTGAAGCCGGGCCAAGCCTTTGGCCAGCGTCGTGCCAGGCGCCGGCGGCCGGACACCGAGCAGCAGACACACCGGGGCGCCGGACATCACAAGTTGCATCAGCACGTCGACATCGGCATCGCTGGCCAGGTGCGCATCGTCGACTTGCAGCAAGACGTCGGCACCGCCCGCCGAGGCCAGCAGCAAGCGCCGGATCGCGCCGATGACCTGGTGGCGGCCGAGCGGGCCGGCCAACGGCTTGGCAGGCGCGGCCAAGGGTGTGAGCAGCCCCAGCACGTTGCGCGCGCTGTCGCCGATGCGGTCGAGTGGCGCGCGATCGTCCAGCAGCACTCGCTCGGCGATGGCCGTCACGACGGCATAAGCGCGGCCCGAACCGGTCGCCTGCACGCGCAGCACGCGCCAGCCCCGGCCGCCGGCCTGGACGGCGATCTCGCGACCGAGCGCGCTCTTGCCGATGCCCCCGGGTCCGCGCAACACGATGCCGCCCGGACGCTCGGCCGGCGCGAGGGCCAGCCAGGCCAAGACCTGCGCGATCGGCATCGCACGGCCGACAAATGTCGGGCCTTCGGTCTGCAGGCCGGCGACGCAGCGTTCGTACAGGGTGTTGGTCTGCCGGTCGGGCGCTACCCCCAGCGATTCCTGCAGCGCCTCGCGCAGGTGGGCGTACCAGCGCAGGGCCGCGGCGCGGTTGCCCGCTTCCAGCTCGCCCTGCATCAGCGCCCGGTGCGCCGGCTCGTCGGTCGGCTCGATGCGGGCCAGCTTGTCCCATTGGCCGGCGATGCGCAGCAGGTCGACATGGCGAGCGTGTAGCCGCTCGCGCGTCGCCACGGTCCAGGTTTCGTAGCGTGAGCCTGGCAGCAGGTCGCCGCTGTAGCCCAGCGCGGCTTCGGCGCAGGCGGCGGCGTCTCGCTGGGCCAGCGCCGCGTCGGCGCTGCGCTCGAACGCTTCCGCGTCAACCACCGTCGGCCGCTCCGGCCACAGCAACACTTCACCGCCGTGCAAGACCAGGGCGTCGTGCCGGCCCAGTGCGTGCCGCGCATGGTGAGCCGCCTTGCGCAGGTTGGCGCTGCCGGGGTCAGGGTCCAGTTGCGGCCACAGCGCGTCGACGACCTGATCGCGCGTCAGGCGGCGCCGCGGTTGCAGGCTCAGCAGTTGCACCAGGTGCGCAGCGCGCAGGCTGGGCCAGCAGTCCGGCGCCAGTTCCACGCCGTCGATCCGCACGACGAAGCCGCCGAGCAGGTCGACTTCCAACGTTGGCAGCGGCGCGCCGGACGGATCGAGTTGGGCGGGTTCCATGCGGTGCAGTGTGAGGCCGCGCTGGCGGCGCAGGCAAGGCCCCGCCGACCCAGGAACGATTCAGGAACGTCGGCCGGGCATCGTGGTTGGCGTCGGCATCGTCCGGCCCCACTCGCCACAAGGAGACACCATGGAAACCCGCCAAACCCCTACCCGTACCCCTGCCCCTTTGCGCAAGGTGACGACTGCGACGTCGCCGCGACCCGCGGGCAGTGCGCCGCTGCGCGGCATCGAGCGGCTGATGGCCGATGCGATCGAGGCTGCGGCGCGCACCCCGCAGATCGACCCGGGAGCGGTCGAATACGCGTCCTGGCTGCAACTGCTGCGCCGTTCCACGCCCTGACCCGAAGCCCAGTCACCCCAGCCACGAGGAGTCCCCATGAACACCACGACAACGACGTCCCTGTACGAGCGGCTCGGCCAGCGCGAGGGCATATCCCGCATCACGCGGACCCTGATCGACAACCACATGGCCAACCCGCTGGTGAACGCCCGATACGGCGCGAGCGACATGCCCAAGGTCGAGCAGCGCGTGATCGAGTTCTTTTGTGCCGGGGCCGGTGGTCCGGAAACCTACACCGGCAAGGACATGCTCGCCACGCACAAAGGCATGAACATCAGCGAGCAGGAGTTCGTCACCGTGATCGACGACGCGATGGCTGCGCTGGCGACCCACCACATCGACCCGGCCACGCGCAACGACGTGCTGGCCATCCTGTGGTCGCTGAAAGGTGAAGTGATACGCGTCTGAGCCCGCATGGCGCGACCGACAGGCGCCCCATTCGGTACGGGCATCCTCGGCGCCGTGCTCGCTTACCGTGACGCAGCCGACGGTCGGCCCTGCGCTGTCGGCCGGCGCTCAGATCGCCAGCGGATCGACGTCGATCGCCCAGCGCGCCAGGCCCTTGTGCCGCGCACGCAGGCCGTGCAGTTGCGGCATCCACTCGGCCAGCAGGCGCTGCAGCTGGCCACGCGCCGGGGCTTCGACCAGCATCTGCAGCCGCTCGATGCCGGCCACCTTGCTGACCGACGGTGGCACCGGCGGGTAGATCACCACGCCCTCGGCGCCGTCCAGCCCGGCCGCCAGTTCGGCGGCGGCTTGCAGCCAGGCCAGCGCCACCGCCGGGTCGCGCGCTTCGGCGCGCAGCAGCGCCAAGTGGCTGTAGGGCGGCAGGCCGGCGGCCTCGCGTTCGGCCAGCTGGCTCTGGGCGAAGGCGCCGAAGTCGTGCTTCTGCAAGGCGGCATACAGCGGGTGCTGCGGATGCCAGGTCTGCACCCACATCTCGCTGCGCGCGCTGGCCTCGGCATGGCGGCCGGCGCGGCCGGCGGCCTGCATCAACAGCGCAAACAGCCGCTCGGGCGCACGGAAATCGCTGGCAAACAGCGCGCTGTCGGGGTTGACCGCCACCACCAGCGTGATGCGGCGAAAGTCGTGGCCCTTGGTCACCATCTGCGTGCCCACCAGCACGTCCACCTCGCCGGCATGCACCTCGGCCAGCCGCGCTTGCAACTGGCCCTTGCCACGCGCGGTGTCGGCGTCCAGCCGGCCGATGCGCGCGCCCGGCAGCAGTTCTGCCAGCTGCTCTTCCAGCTTCTCGGTGCCGCGGCCCAGCGGCGCGATGTCGAGGTTGCCGCAGTCGGGGCAGGCGCGCGGCACCCGCTCGGTAAAGCCGCAGTGGTGGCAGCGCAGCGTGCGCTCGCCCTTGTGGAAGACACGCCAGGCGCTGCAGTGCGGGCAGCCGCTTTTCCAGCCGCAGTCGGCGCAGTGCAGCACCGGCGCATAACCACGGCGGTTGAGGAACACCAGGCTTTGCTCGCCGGCGGCCAGGCGCTGGCGCAGCGACTCGATCACCATCGGCGCCAGCACCGGCGACTGGCCCTTGGTACGCGGCAGCACGCCCATGTCGAACAGCCGCACCCGCGGCAGCGCGCCGCCACCCGCCCGCGCGTCCAGTGCCAACCGCCGGTAGCGCTGCTGCGGCCCGGGCAGCGCACGCTGCCAGGTCTCCAAAGAGGGCGTGGCCGAGCCCAGGATCACCGGCACCCGCTCCAGGTGCGCGCGGTAGACCGCCAGATCGCGGGCCGAGTAGCGCGCGCCCTCCTGCTGCTTGTAGGACGGGTCATGCTCCTCGTCGACAACGATCAGCCCCAGCCGCGGCAGCGGTGCAAACACGCTCATGCGCGTGCCCAGCACGATGTCGGCACGGCCCAGGTGGGCGGTCAGCCAGTTGCGCAGCCGCTGCACCGGCGTCAGGCCGCTGTGCAAGGCCACCATGCGGTGCGCCGGGAAGCGCTCGGCGAAACGCGCCTCGAGCTGCGGCGTCAGGTTGATCTCGGGCACCAGCACCAGCGCCTGGCGGCCGGCGGCCAGCGCCCGCTCGGCGGCATGCAGGTAGACCTCGGTCTTGCCGCTGCCGGTGATGCCGTGCAGCAGCAGCGGCGGCGGGCGCGGTTCTTGCCCGGCGGCCAGGAAGCCGGCTTCAACCGCCGCCAGCGCGGCCAGTTGCTCGGCGCCCAGCACCGGCCGCAGCGGCTCGGCGGGGCTGAGCACCAAGGGCTGGTCCAGCTTCTTGATCAACCGCGCCAGGCGCTTGGCCAGGCCAGCCGCATCGAGCTTGCGCAATTCGGGCGGCAGCACCGACAACGCCAGCTCGCCCACCCCACGCTGGTAGTAGCCGGCAGCAAAGTCGACCAGGGCCAGCCAGGCCGGCGCCATCGGCGGCAATGCGGCCAGCACCTCGCCCACCGGCCGCAACACCGGTCCCGGCTGGCCCTCGGCCGGCTGGGGTGCATTCGCATCGCTGTGCCAGACGATGCCCAGCAGCTCACGCTTGCCCAGCGGCACGCGCAGCAAGGTGCCGGGCGGGAGTGGCTGCTCACTGAGGTAGTGCAGCGCACCGACCAGGCCGCTGTGCTGCGGCGCCTCCACCGCCACCGAGAGCAGCTCGGCACTCATGACGCCGATCTCTCCACTTGCGGCAGTTTTATCGCCTTCACATCAAGAAGCCGTCTTAAGTTGATGATTGAAAACGAGTTTTTCAACTGTCCCCGACTTCTGTGGATAACTTTGTGGGAAAGCTGCTCACGGCGCCGCTAAGTGCTTGATGCAGCGGGCTCTGCGCTGGATTGCCCAACTTTGAAGCAGCCCGAGAAAGCTGTTCAAGATCAATCACTTAGCACGAATTTGCAGAAAAATTGATGTTGCACTGCACATTCTTTTCCGGCACTTTGTCGCGACCGCGGTTTTGGGGATAAGTCAAGCCCTGAGTGCTCACTCACCCGGGTAAGTACCCCCGGATCGGTCGCTTTTTCAGCGTGTGGCAGGCATTCGGCGCAGGCCGGGCGAATGCGCGTGAACCGCCTCCACCAGCGCCTGCACATGCTCCACCGGCGTGTGCTGGTTGATGCCGTGGCCGAGATTGAAGATGTGGCCACCCCAGCGGCCATCGGCGCGCTGCGGACTGCCAAAGCTGTCCAGCACCGCCCGCGCCTCCGCCGCCACCGCCTCGGGCGTGGCAAACAACGCCATCGGATCGAAGTTGCCTTGCAACGCGACCTGGTCATCGACGCGGCGGCGCGCCTGACCCAGGTCGCAGGTCCAGTCCAGGCCCACCACATCGGCGCCGGTGGCGGCAATCTGCTCCAGCCAGAGGCCGCCACCCTTGGTGAAGACGATGGCCGGAATGCGCTGGCCGAGGTGCTCACGCTTGAGTTGCTGCATCACCCGCTGGGTGTAGGCCAGGCTGAACTGCTGGAAGGCCCGGTGCTCGAGCACGCCGCCCCAGGAGTCGAAGATCATCACGGCCTGTGCGCCGGCATCGATCTGCGCATTGAGGTAGGCCGCCACGGCATCGGCATTGACCGCCAGGATGCGGTGCATCAAGTCGGGCCGGCTGTACAGCATGGACTTGACCAGCCGGTAGTCATCCGAGCCGCCGCCTTCCACCATGTAACAGGCCAGGGTCCAGGGGCTGCCCGAAAAGCCGATCAGCGGTACGCGGCCGACCTGTCGGCCCTGGCCATCGGTGGTCAGCAAGGCCTTGCGGATAGACGCCACCGCGTCAAACACATAACGCAGCTTGTTCAGGTCTGGCACCGCCAACTTGGCTACCGCGGCCTCGTCGCGCACCGGGTGCGCAAACTTCGGACCCTCGCCAGCGCCGAAGCTCAGGCCCAGGCCCATCGCATCGGGCACGGTCAGGATGTCGGAAAACAGGATCGCCGCGTCGAGCCGGTAGCGGTCCAACGGTTGCAGCGTCACCTCGGTGGCGTACTGCGGATTGGTCGCCAGGCCCATGAAGCTGTTGCCGGCGGCCACGCGCGAGGCGCGGTATTCGGGCAGGTAACGCCCGGCCTGGCGCATCAGCCAGATCGGCGTGTGGTCGGTCGGCTGGCGCAGGCAGGCGCGCAGAAAGGTGTCGTTTTGCAGCAGAGCGGTCATGTCCGGAATTATCGCCGCCGGCCGGCGCCTGACTGGGCCGTGCGGCGGCTTGAATCATCGGCCCGGTGGCCTCAGCTATGCTGCAGCGCACGCACTGATGCGCAGGAGGAAACCATGTCAATGCCCCGTACCTCGCTCGCCGCCATGCTGCTGAGCACCTTGCTGCTGCTCTCGGGCTGCGGCTACAACGACTTCCAGCGTCTGGATGAAGAGGTCAAGGGCAGCTGGGCCGAGGTGGTCAACCAGTACCAGCGCCGCAGCGACCTGATCCCCAACATCGTGGCCACCGTCAAAGGCGAGGCCGATTTTGAGCAGACCACGCTGACGCGGGTGGTCGAGGCGCGGGCACGGGCGACCAGCATCGTCGCCACACCCGAACTGATCAACAACCCCGAGGCCTTCCAGAAGTTCCAGGCCGCGCAAGGCGAGCTGCAGGGTGCGCTGAGCCGGCTGCTGGCCGTCAGCGAGAACTACCCCAACCTGAAGGCCAACCAGGGCTTCCAGGATTTGCGGGTGCAGCTGGAAGGCACCGAGAACCGCATCACCGTGGCGCGCAATCGCTACATCAAGTCGGTGCAGGGCTACAACGTGCTGACGCGCAGCTTCCCCAGCAACCTGACAGCGATGCTGTTCAGCTACAGCACCAAGCCCAACTTCACGGTGGCCAACGAGGCCGCGATCAGCGTGCCGCCGACGGTCAGCTTCGACAAGCCGGCGGCCGCGCCTGCGGCGCCAGCTTCGCGCTGAGTTTGACGCGATGACGCGCTGGCTGCGTTCTGTCCTGCTGGGTCTTGCGGCGCTGGGTTTGCTGGCGCTGGCGCCCGGCCTGCGCGCGCAAGACCTGCTGCCGGTGCCCGCGCTCAGCGCCAGGGTGATCGACCAGACCGCCACGCTCGACGCCGCTGCGCTGCAGGCGCTGGAGGCCCGACTCGCGGCCTTCGAGGCCGAGGCCGGGCCGCAGATCGTCGTGCTGCTGGTGCCGACCACCGCACCGGAGGACATCGCCAGCTACACCCAGCGGCTGGGCGACGCCTGGAAGATCGGCCGCCGCGATGTGGGCGACGGCCTGTTGATCGTGGTGGCCAAGAACGACCGCAAGGTCTGGATCGCGCCGGCCAAGGCGTTGGAGGGTGCGGTGCCCGACCTGGCGGCGCGCCAGATCATCCAGAACCAGATCACACCGGCCTTCAAACAGGGCAACTTTGCCGGTGGCTTGTCAGTCGGTGTCGAGGCGCTGATCGCCCGCATCAAGGGTGAGCACCTGCCCGCACCCACGCAGCGCGGCAGCCCCGGCCCGCAAGGTGGCTTCGACTGGCAATCGCTGGCGATGATTTTCTTTGTCGCCGTGCCGGTGGTGGGCAGCTTGCTCAGCGCGGTAGTCGGCCGCAAGTTGGGCTCTGCGCTGACGGCCGGCGGCACCGGCGCCGCGGCCTGGTGGTTGAGCGCCAGCCTGGGCATTGCCGCCGGCGCCGGCGTGCTGGCGTTGATCCTGGTGGGCGTGCTGGGCGTCGGTGGCAGCGGCCGCCGGCCGGGCGGCCGGGGTGGCCCCGGTGGGCCACCGGTGATTTGGGGCGGCGGCGGGCGCGGCGGCGGCGGATTCGGCGGCGGCGGTGGCTTCAGCTCGGGTGGCGGTGGCAACTTTGGTGGTGGCGGCGCAGGAGGCAGCTGGTGATGGCACGGCTGATACGCTTGCTCAAGCATCGCTGGCTGGACGACCGCGACAGCGCGCGGGCGCTGCCCGAGGCCGCACTGCAGCGCATCGAGGCCCATGTGGCGGCCAGCGAATCAGCGCACAGCGGCGAGATCCGCCTCTGCGTCGAGGCCGGCCTGCCCTTGTCCTACCTGTGGCAAGACTTGCAGGCGCGTGACCGCGCCATCACGATGTTCGGC
>JBBQZM010000138.1:0-9764 GCA_038207685.1 Burkholderiales bacterium | reverse complement strand
GCAACTGGGCCTGGGCCGTGGTGACGCCCAAGGTGGTCTTCTTTAGCCTGCTGCCCTCACGTGCGCGCTACGTGGCCACCAACCTGATCGGCGCCAAGCCCAGCGGCATCGTGGTCTCTGACCGCTATGCTGTCTACGACTTCGTCGATCCCAAGCAACGGCAGGTCTGCTGGTCGCACCTGCTGCGCGACCTCACGCGCATCAGCGGACGAGCCGGCCTGGCCGGGCAGATCGGCCGCGGCCTGCTCGGCGCCGGGTACTTGCTGTTCCGCTGGCGCGGGCAGGACCGCAGCGCCGCTCAGTTCGATCCCCTGCGCCGCCGCTTCAAACGCCTGCTGCTGCAGGGCAGCGCGCAGATCCAGTGCACGCGCACGGCCAACACCTGCGCCAAGCTGCTCAAGCTGGAGCCTGCGCTGTGGACCTTCCTGGCCAATCCGGATGTGCCACCCACCAACAATTCCGCGGAGCAGGCCATCCGTGCGCTGGTGCTCAAGCGCAAGATCTCCGGCCCCACCCGCTCGCGTCGCGGCGATGAGTTCATCGCGCGCGGCTTCAGCGCCCACGAGACGTGCCGTCGTCAGGGCCGCGACCTCTGGGACTACATGCACTCGGCCGTCGTAGCCTGGATCGACAAGACGCTGCCTCCCAGCCTCTTGCCCGTCGCTGCACCCTCCGGGTAGACCACGCCGGTCCGTTCATGCGGCCGACTGGAGCTCGACGCAGCGACCGCGCTTGATCGCGGTCATCGCTTCGCTACCCCCTGAATACGTACGAACGTGGCGCGCACGCTCAGGCTGCTACAGACCAGGGCCTGCAAATGCTGCATCGCCTTCGGCCCGCGTGCGGGCCAAGGGTGCTCAGTCGGCCAGAAAGGGCCACTCGCAAGGGCGCTGCAAACGCGCGCAGTTGGCGGTTTGCAGTTGGCAGCTATCCCGAATTCACGCCGTCCAAGCCGCTTCCGCCCGCCAACGGGCCGCCCAACCGGGCATCTCTTGCGCCGGCATGGGCCGTGCCACGCCGTAGCCCTGGGCCTGTTCGCAGCCAATGCCGAGCAACAAGTCGCCATGCGCTTTGGTCTCGACCCCTTCGGCAATCACCTGCCGGTGGAAAACCCCCGCCAGTCCGATCACGCCCTTCACGATGGCCAGATCGCCCGGGTTATCCGTCATGTGACGAATGAAGCTCTGGTCGATCTTGAGGACTTCAGCGGGCAGGTGCTTGAGATAGGTCAGCGATGAATAGCCGGCGCCAAAATCGTCCAACGCAAATGTCACTCCCATGGCGTGACAGGCGTGCAACACGGTCGCGACTCTGACAACGTCTTCCAGTGCACTGGTTTCCAGAATCTCGAGTTGCAGGCATTGCGGCGCCACGTCAGCGTGCCTTGCCAAGATGCCACCCAACCGTTCCGGGAAGTCTTTCTGCTGCAATTGCAGCGCACCGATATTGATGCTGACGGGCAGATCCAGGCCCTGGTTTCGCCAGCTGCTTATTTGGGTGAGCGCGGTGTCGATGACCCATTCTCCCAAGTCAACGCTGACCGGATGATCTTCAATGAGGGGCAAGAACGCCGCCGGAGGCAGCAGGCCGCGCTCGGGATGCTGCCAGCGGATCAAGGCTTCCGCACCGATGACGTCACCGGTACGCATGTTGACCTTCGGCTGGTAGTGCAAGACGAACTCACCCTGATCCAGGGCATCGCTGATGCGTCTCAATTCTTCGTGGCGCCCTTGAATCGCCGCATCACGCGCGATGTCAAAAAGGTAATAGCGGTTCTTCCCGGCCTGCTTGGCCAGGTACATAGCCTGATCGGCGTGGCGCAGCAGCACATCGGCATCAACATCGTCCTGCGGATAAAAGGTGATGCCGATGCTGGCGGAGACTCGCATACTCTGAATTTGCTCAGCATCCTCGATTTCCTTGCCTGAAGGAAGTTTGACCTCCGTGGCCGCCGCCTCCAGCAATCGCTCGATGATCGGGATGCAATCCTGGGTCTGATCCAGATCCACCAGCACCGCCACAAACTCGTCGCCGCCCATGCGGGCCAGGGTATCGCCTTCCCGCAGGGCGTCCTTCATGGCGTCGCCTACGGCCATCAGCACGGCGTCACCGGCATCGTGGCCATAGGTGTCATTGATGGTCTTGATGTTGTCCAGGTCGAGGTAAACCACGGCGAGCGCCTGATCACGACGCTGGCTATGGGCAATGCCGTGTTGCAAACGGTCTCGCAGCAGCAGCCGGTTGGGCAATCCCGTCAAGGTGTCGTAATGGGCGATGTGTTCAAGTTCACTCTGGTGCGTCTTGATGGCCGTGATGTCCGAGAACAGGGACACATAGTGCTGGGTTGTTCCAAGGTAATCACGTACGGCGCTGATGGTGAGGTTCGCGGCGTAGACCTCGCCACTCTTGCGCCGGTTCCAGATTTCACCGCTCCAATGGCCCTGCGTTGTGAGGGCGTGCCACATGGCCACATAGAACGCCTTTTCCTGACGGCCCGACTGCAGGATGCGCGGGTTTTGGCCCAGCGCTTCCTCGCGGCTGTAGCCCGTGATTTTCGTAAACATGTCGTTGACGTCGATGATCGTGGCCTGGGCATCGGTGATGGCGATGCCTTCGCGGGCATGGCTGAAGACGCTGGCGGCGAGTTGAAGCTTGTCTTCGGCTTGCTTGCGCTGGGTGATGTCACGAATGATGCCCACCAGGAAATGGCTGCCGGCTGCATCTGTATACCTGGTTTTTCGAGTCAGAATGGTTCGGCTGCTCGTCCCTCTGAACGTCAGCGTCTCTTCAATTGAACTCTCGCGCCCATCACCGATCACCTGCCTATCCACACTCAAGAAGTGTTCCCGCTCTTTCGGATCAACATGCTCGGCGAGTGTTTTACCGATGACATCTTCTCTGACGGTTTCAAAGAGTTTACAAAATGCATCATTGGCCAGGATAACCCTGCTTTGCTCATCCTTGACAAATATGGGGTCACCGACGCTATTGATGATATTGCTCAGGTAGCGTTCCCGCTTCTGAAATTGATCTGCAATGATCGCCAAGCGACTGACATAGCGGCGCACGACAACAGCAAGCACCAGCGAGGTCACCACCACGAAAAGCCAGCCCTTCACTGTGCTGATGAAGGCAAACTCGCTGGCGTCAAAGACCAACGCGGCAGCGATCTGATCCGACAACAGTATCCACAGCGCCGAAAAGGCTGCGTAAGTCAGCACAATCTTGGCGGTGACTTGTCCGACCGATTGGCTGTCGAGATCGCTCAACTCAAGTTCTGCAGAACTTTCGTTAATCATTGAATTACTCCAACGGTATATCGACTTTCGGAAATTATTCGCACACGATCACGACTTTTTTCTTTCCGCCAAGACATGCGTAAGTACGGGCGCAGCGTTGTTTACCGTGGTGGTCGGTTGATTGGCGTCGATTCTGATCAAAATGGCATGAAACAACAGGCTGCCTATTTTTTTCAGCAACATCAGGTATCGGCGGCCGCTGTCGTTCGGTGACCCAAGGTGAGCGGCGAAAGCCAGTGTGCAAGGGCCATTCGAGTTGCGCTGTCAAATCGCCCGTCAAGCAGTGCGTGCCGCCTCGAGCAGCGCATCGCTTCGCTTCACAGCGCCCTGGCGATCAACCACCTCGTGCCAGTGCTGATGGGCCGCGCCGTCCCAGGCGATGGGTAGCTGATTCTTCGCCTGAAGGTAGTGGTGCGTGAAGACGTCCAGGTAGGCCGCCAAGTTCTGCCCGGCGACGTGGTCGCCTGAGAGGTTCAGGCACTGCGCGGCCACCTCGCTGGTGCAGAAGTGCTCGCCACAACGTGACCGCCGCAGCTTGTACCGAGAGGCCCAGGTCGGCGCCAGACTGAGCACCGGCAGGTGGTCCAGATAGGGGCTTTTTCTGAACATCTTTCGGGCCTCCGACCAGGTGCCGTCCAGCAGGATGAACAGCGGGCGTTTGCTGGCGTCGACAAGGCTCGGGGCGCGCGGCTGAACGGTGTGCACGACACGTCCCGGCGCTGCGTACTGGCCAGGGAAAACCACATAGCCATCCCAGGCTGGATCGCTCAAAAGGGCGAGCAGCGCAGGATCGGCTTCGGTTCGCGACCAGCCGAAGGCGAAGGTGTCGTCCACCAGATCGGCGATCAACCAACCGGTGTTGGTCGGCTTGAGCGGTTCGATATCGGCCATCAGCAGGCACACCGCGGCGCGCGTGCGCATTGACGTGCGCAAGCCGCACATGCAGTGCGTAGCGACCAGCCGGCAACCCGCGCAGCGCTCGCGCTTGAAGCCACCACGCGCCAAGAAGGGCTTGGAGGCCTTCGCCAGACGCGTGGCACGCAGAACTGAAACAGCGTGAGACATGCGGCGATTGTCAGAGCAATCGTTAGGAGCATTGGCGTGCTTGTCCAACACGACGCGACTGGCCGGTACCGGGCCACTTCTGGCTGTCAGGGCAGACGGCAGCCCTGACGACGCCGTTGTCGCAAGGAATGAGACGTTGGCTGCGCAGAAGCTGGAGGTCGCGAGCACATCTTCGGCGCCGATCTTGTCGGCGTGGCCCTGGCCGACCGGCAAACGCAGCCAAACGTGGGCGAGCCGCAGCGCACGCTGTCGAACTTTGTGCGCGGTTTCACCGAGCTGCCGGTGCGGCTGGCCGGCTGATCGGCGCGGCGCGCGGCGCCGTCACTCTTGGTTACAGTGCGGTGTTCAAACCCCACTGCATTGAGACAAAGATGAACCTCAACCGCCGCTCCTTGCTGGTCGGCGCGGGCGCCACTGGCGCCGCGCTGCTGTCCCCCTTCAGCGCGGCACAAGCCCAGACGCTGGAGAAACCCCAGCTCACGCTGGCGGTGGGCGGCAAGAACCTGCTGTACTACCTGCCGCTGACCATCGCCGAGCAGCTGGGCTACTTCAAGGCCGAAGGGCTGGAGCTGAAGATCGTCGACTTCGCCGGCGGCAGCCAGGCGCTGCGCGCGATGGTGGGCGGCAGCGCCGAAGTCGTCAGCGGCGCCTTCGAGCACACGGTGAACATGCAGCACAAGGGCCAGATACTGCGCGCGGTGGCGCTGATGGGCCGCGCACCGCAGATCGTGCTGGGCGTGAACCCCAAGACCATGCCCAATTTCAAGACCGTGGCCGATCTGAAGGGCAAAAAGATCGGTGTCACCGCGCCGGGCAGCAGCACCAACGTGATGGTCAACTTCGTGCTGGCCAAGGCCGGCCTGAAGCCCAGTGACGTCAGCATCATCGGCGTGGGCGCGGGCAATGGCGCGGTGGCGGCGATGCGCACCGGCCAGATCGACGCGCTGTCCAACCTCGACCCGGTGATCTCGCTGCTGACGCGCAGCAACGACCTGAAGATCGTCAGTGACACCCGCATCGTGAGCGAGTCCGAGAAGGTCTTCGGTGGCCCGATGCCGGCCGGCTGCATCTACCTCAAGCAAAGCTTCATCGACCAGAACCCACGCACCGTGCAGGCGCTGGTCAATGCCATCGTGCGCGCCAACCAGTGGATCCAGAAGGCTGGCCCAGGCGACATCATCAAGGCCGTGCCGGAGAACTATCTGCTGGGCGACCGCGCGGTTTACATCGATGCCTTCCTGGCCGCCAAGGGCGCGCTGTCGCCCGACGGCATGTTCCCCGACAAGGGTTCGGACACCGCCTACCGCGCGCTGGCCAGCATCGACCCCGAGATCGCCAAGGCCACGCTGGACCTGAAGGCCGTCTACACCAACGATTTTGTCAAGGCGGCGCTCGTCAAGTACCCGGCACGATGAGCCCGGCGCTGGCCTTGCAGGATGTCTCCTGCACCTTCATCAGCAAGGACGACCCCGGCCAGCGCTACACCGCGGTGGCCGGCGTGTCGCTGACTGTGGGCGCAGGTGAGTTTGTCTCGGTGGTCGGCCCCACCGGCTGCGGCAAGAGCACGCTGCTCAACGTCGGCGCCGGGCTGCTACAACCCAGCACCGGCACGGTGAAGGTATTCGGTCAGCCGCTGGTGGGCATCAATGCGCGTGCCGGCTACATGTTCCAGGCCGAGAGCCTGATGCCCTGGCGCACCGCGCTGGGCAATGTGATGGCCGGGCTGGAGTTCCGCGGCCTGCCACCCGAACAGGCCCGCGACCAGGCCGAGGACTGGCTGCGCCGTGTCGGCCTGGGCGCCTTCGGCGACCGCTACCCGCACCAGATGAGCGGCGGCATGCGCAAGCGCGCCAGCCTGGCCCAGACCCTGGTGCTCGACCCCGACATCCTCCTGATGGACGAGCCCTTTTCGGCACTCGACATCCAGACCCGGCAGCTGATGGAAAACGAGTTGCTTGAGCTCTGGCAAGCGGGCAGCGCGCGCCGGGCCGCCCCAAGCAAGCTGCCTGCCCCCGCGGGGGGCGGGAGCGAAGCGACCCGGGGCCCACAGGGACGCAAAGCGGTGCTGTTCATCACCCACGACCTGGATGAAGCGATCGCCATGAGCGACCGCGTGGTAGTGCTGAGCGCCGGCCCGGCCTCGCACCCGATCGGCGAGTTCACCGTCGACCTGGAGCGGCCGCGTGACGTGGCCGAGGTGCGCGCTACGCCGCGCTTCATCGAGCTGCACCAGGCGATCTGGTCGGTGATGCGCGAAGAGGTGCTCAAGGGCTACCAGCAACAGTTGCAAGTCAAGGCCGCCTGATGCGTCTCTGGAACGTCTTCAAACCCAACCCACGCAACCTGCGCGTCTGGCAGGTCAGCCTGCTGCTGGGCATCTTCGTCATCTGGCATGTGCTGACCACGCCCGGCATGGTGCCGCCGATGGTGTTCGAGAACGACCTGCAGGCGGCCTTCTTCTTTGGCGAACCGCTGAAGATTTTCAGCCGCATCGTCCACTGGTTTTTCATCGACGCTGACATCTACAGCCACCTGGGCGTGACCCTGATCGAGACTGCACTGGCCTTCGGCATCGGCGCGCTCAGCGGCTTGGGCTGCGGCCTGTGGCTGGCGCTGCAGCCGATGGCCAGCGCACTGCTCGAGCCCTATATCAAGGCGATGAACTCGATGCCGCGCATCATCCTGGCGCCGATCTTCGCGGTCTGGTTCGGCCTGGGCATCGCCAGCAAGGTGGCGCTGGGCGTGACCCTGGTGTTCTTCATCGTCTTCTTCAATGTCTACCAGGGTGTCAAGGAAGTCAGCCCGGTGATCCTGGCCAATGCCCGCATGCTGGGCGCCAGCCCGCGCCAGTTGCTGCGCCATGTCTACCTGCCCAGCGCCACCAGCTGGGTGTTCAGCTCGCTGCACACCAGCGTCGGCCTGGCCTTTGTCGGCGCGGTGGTCGGTGAATACCTGGGATCGGCCAGCGGCGTGGGCTACCTGATCCACCAGGCCGAGGGTGTGTTCGACATCAACACGGTGATGGCCGGCATCCTGGTGCTGACCGGCTTTGCGCTGGCGCTGGATGCCGCGGTGGGCCGCATCGAGCGCAAGCTGATGAAGTGGCGGCCGGTGGGCGGCGAGACCGAGAAGCTGTAGTTCAGCGGACTTCCGGTGGTCGTCCGCCGGGTGCTCAGACCGCCGCCGCCGGCACCACCACCTGCTGGGCGATGGCGTCCAGCAGCGCCATCAGGTCGGCCTGCAGGCGCGCAAAACCGTCGTGCCGCTGCAGCGTGGCGCGGTCCATGTAGAGCCGCTTGTTGACCTCGATCTGCAGGCTGTGGCGGCCGGCCGCCGGATCGGCGAAGGCGCGCACCAGCTCAACTCCTTTGAACGGCTTGTTCACCGCCACCTCGTAACCGCGGCCGGCCAACCAGCCACGCACAAATTCGGTGAGAACCGGTGCGCAACTGGTGCCGTCGCGGTCGCCCAGCACCATGTCGGCGCGCGGCTGGCCGGTCGGGCCCTCGCCCATCAGACCGCTGGCCGGGTTCATCGAGTGGCAATTCAGGTGGTAGACCACGCCATGCCGGGCGTGGGCGGCGTCCAGCAGCCCGCGCAGCGCCTGGTGGTAGGGCGCGTGGCAGCGCGCAATGCGCTGGCGCAGTTCCTGCACTGTCAGTCGGCGGTCGTAGATCGGCCGCCCGTCATCCAGCAGGCGCCAGACCAGGGCTTTGCCCAGGCGGGCCTTGCCGCTGGGTTGGTAGACATCGGGCCAGGGCGCGTCCAGCAGGTCGAGGTCGATGTCCCCGGCATGGCGGTTGGGATCAAGGTAGGTTCGTGAAAACTGGGCTGCCAGCAGCGGGATGCCACGCTCGGTGGCCGGGAGGTAGAGCTCGTCAATGAAACAATCTTCACCATCGCGCAGGTCGGCATCGGGCAAGGCGGCGCAGAAGTCAGCCGGCATGCCTCTGCCGGAGTGTGGCGAATCCAGCACCAGCGGCAACGCCGCCACCCGGGGGCCATGGATGCGCAGCAGGTCATCGTTCATGGCCGGCAGTATCGCGCGGCGCGGGTGCGCCGCCGCCTGCGCGCCGCACCTGTACGGGGCGACCCGAATAGCGGGGCCTTGGCAAGCCGCTAGCATGTCCCACCCAACGCCCCTATTGGCGTCATCCGGGCGCATCGCCGGCACACCAGGCCGGCGGCCGCACCCCATACACCTTTCTCTCGCTGCAGGAGCCTGACATGATCGAACGCGATTTACGCAACCTGATCGAAGATGTGCGCGAGGGCAAGCTGCCCCGGCGCGGTTTCATCCAGCAGATGGTGGGCCTGGGCCTCACCGCCCCGATGGCCTCGATGATGCTGATGCACGCCGGCGTGGCCAACGCCCAGGTGGCGATCCCCTACAAGCCGACCAAGCGCGGTGGCGGCGGCACCCTCAAGCTGCTGTGGTGGCAGGGCCCGGTGCACCTGAACCCGCACTTTGCCGCCGGCACCAAGGAGCAGGAAGGCTCGCGCATCTTCTACGAGCCGCTGGCCGCCTGGGATGCCGAAGGCAATCTGGTACCGGTGCTGGCAGCCGAAGTGCCCACCAAGGACAACGGCGGCCTGTCGGCCGACGGCAAGAGCGTGACCTGGAAGCTCAAGAAAGGCGTCACCTGGCACGACGGCAAGCCCTTCACCGCCGACGACGTGGTCTTCACCGCCAAGTACGCGGGTGATCCGGCCACCGCCACGGTGACCGTGGGCACCTACAAGGACATCCAGGTCACCAAGGTTGATTCGCACACCGTCAAGGTGACGTTTGCCAAGCCGACGCCGTTCTGGGCCGAGCCCTTGGTCGGCACGGTGGGCATGATCCTGCCGCAACATGTGTTCGGCGAGTTCATCGGCGCCAAGTCGCGCGAGAACCCGGCCAACCAGAAGCCTGTTGGCACCGGGGCCTACAAGTTCCTCGACTTCAAGCCCGGCGACATGCTGCGCGGCGAGGCCTTTGCCGGCTACCACGTGGCCAACCGGCCGTACTTCGACGCCGTTGAGATGAAGGGCGGCGGCGACGCCATCAGCGCCGCCCGCGCCGTGCTGCAGACCGGCGAGTACGACTACGGCTGGAACCTGCAGGTCGAAGACGAAATCCTCAAGCGCCTGGAAGCCAGCGGCAAGGGCAAGGTCACGATCGTGCCCGGCGGCAACATCGAGTTCATCCTGCTGAACTACACCGATCCCTGGAACGAGGTTGACGGCGAGCGCGCCAGCGCCAAGAGCAAGCACCCGGCCTTCCAGGACAAGGCGGTGCGCGAGGCCATGGGCCTGCTGGTCGACCGCAGGGGCGTGCAGGAGTTCATCTACGGCCGCACCGGCATCGCCACTGCCAACTTTCTGAACAACCCGCCCAAGTTCAACAGCAAGAACCTG
>JBBQZM010000137.1:0-9874 GCA_038207685.1 Burkholderiales bacterium | reverse complement strand
CCCAAGCCGCGCGGACGCAAGTCGCGCAGCGACGGCCCGGCCAAGCTGTTTGTGCTCGACACCAATGTGCTGATGCATGACCCGATGAGTCTGTTCCGCTTCGAGGAACATGACGTCTTCCTGCCGATGATCACGCTGGAGGAGCTCGATGACCACAAGAAGGGCATGAGCGAGGTGGCACGCAACGCGCGCCAGGTCAGCCGCCAGATGGACGCGCTGGCCACCGACGGCAGCCTCGACCCCAAGGAAGGCATCCCGCTGGCCAAGACCGGCCACAAGGCGGCGCTGGGCAAGCTGTACTTCCAGACCATGCTGCTCGACGTGCAACTGCCCGCCGGGCTGCCGCAGGGCAAGGCCGACAACCAGATCCTGGGCGTCGTCAAGAGCCTGCGCGAAGCCGAAGCCGCCAAGGGCAGCGGCCGCGAGGTGGTGCTGGTGTCCAAGGACATCAACATGCGCGTCAAGGCGCGCGCGCTGGGCCTGGCCGCCGAGGACTACTTCAACGACAAGGTGCTGGAAGACGGCGACCTGCTCTACACCGGCGTGCTTCAACTGCCCGGTGACTTCTGGGAACGCCACGGCAAGACCATGGAGAGCTGGCAGCAGGGCGGCCACACCTTCTACCGCATCGCCGGGCCGATGGTGCCGGTGCTGCTGGTCAACCAGTTTGTCTACCTCGAGCAGCCTGGCGCCGCCGCGCTGTATGCGCGTGTCACCGAGATCACCGGCAAGACCGCGGTGCTGAAGACGCTGAAGGACTTCACCCATGCCAAGAATTCGGTGTGGGGTGTGACCGCGCGCAACCGCGAGCAGAACTTTGCGCTCAACCTGCTGACCGACCCCGACTGCGACTTCGTCAGCCTGACCGGCACTGCTGGCACCGGCAAGACGCTGATGACGCTGGCCGCCGGCCTGTCGCAGGTGCTCGACGACCGCCGCTACACCGAAATCATCGTCACCCGTGTGACGGTGCCGGTGGGCGAGGACATCGGCTTCCTGCCCGGCACCGAGGAAGAGAAGATGAGCCCCTGGATGGGCGCACTCGACGACAACCTCGAGGTACTGGCCAAGGGTGACGGCAGTGCCGGCGAGTGGGGCCGCGCCGCCACGCAGGATCTGGTGCGCAGCAAGATCAAGATCAAGAGCATGAACTTCATGCGCGGGCGCACCTTCCTCAACAAGTACCTGCTGATCGACGAGGCACAGAACCTCACGCCCAAGCAGATGAAGACGCTGATCACCCGGGCCGGCCCGGGCACCAAGATTGTCTGCCTGGGCAACCTGGCGCAGATCGACACGCCCTACCTCACCGAGGGCTCGTCGGGCCTGACCTATGCCGTGGACCGCTTCAAGGGCTGGCCGCACTCCGGCCATGTGATGCTGGCGCGCGGCGAGCGCTCACGGCTGGCTGACTTCGCCTCCGAAGTGCTGTAGACAGCATCAGCAGCCAGGCCGCGTGCCTGGCACGCTGGCGACGTATGCGCTGGCACAAGAAGCCCTTCGGGGCCGGGTTCATAATGGATTGCAGGTGATGTTGCCTGGCCATGGATTGGGGAGATTTCTGTGAGCGAAATGACCGTTGAGCAAAAGGACAAACTGATGGCCGATCTGCGCGTGGTGATTGCCGACGCCGAGGATCTGCTGCGCCTGGGCGCCGAGCAGACTGGCGCCACCGCCACCGAGTGGCGCGCCCGTGTCGAGGCCCGCCTGGCCGCCGCCAAGGACCGCCTGGCCCATCTGCAGGAAGTGGCGGCTGCCAAGGCCCGTGCCGCTGGCCACGCCGCCGATGACTATGTGCATGAGCACCCCTGGAAAACCATCGGCGCCGCCGCCGGCTTGGGCCTGATCGTGGGCCTGCTGATCGGACGTCGCTGAAGCCATGCCCGGTCCAGGCGCTGACCGGGGTACACGCGCGGCCGGGTTGTTCGGCTCGCTGAGACGGCTGGTCGCCGGCCTGCTCGAGATCGCGCAGGTTCGGCTGGATCTGTTGAGCACCGAATACCAGCGCGAGAAACTGCGTGTCTTCGACGGCCTGCTGTGGGCCGCGCTGGCCTTGGTCTTTCTGACCCTGGGCCTGTTGCTGCTGGCCGGCCTGCTGCTGGCGCTGACACCGGAAGCCTGGCGCCTGTGGGTGCTCGGCCTGCTGACCCTGCTCAGCCTCGGGTTGGGCGTCTGGATGGTGCAGCAGGCTCGGCGTCGGCTGAGCAGCCCTGACGGCCTGCTGCCCGCCACCCGGGCCGAACTGGCCCGCGACCTGGGCGCGCTGCGCCCGCCCGAGTGATGTTCTTCAGCGCACGGCAAGCAGCGCTGGCTCGGCGCAGCGATTTGCTACAGGCCCGCAGCGCCCTGCTGCGGGAGGCCATCGCGCTAGACAGCCAGGCGCTGCGGGCGCCACTGGCGCTGGGCGACCAGGCGCTGGCCGGCGGCCGCTGGCTGAAAGCCCATCCCGAGTGGGTGGGCGTCGGCGTTGCGGTGCTGGTGCTCTGGCGGCCCCGTCGCGCCTGGCGGCTGGGCCTGCGCCTGTGGGGCGGCTGGCGGCTGTTGCGACGCGCGACGCGCTGGCAGTCCGCCGCACTGGCCTGGCGCAGCTGGCCTTGAAGCTCAGCCTCCGGCCGCGCCGCTGACCCGGGCCAGGGCCCGCTTCGGGTTCATCAGCACCCGGCGGCCATCGTCGCTGCGGTCGGCGGTGGCGGTGATCAGCGCGATCAGCTGCAGCGGCGTCAGCTTGGGGTTCACCGCCAACAGCTTGGCCGCCAGGTTGCTGACCTGCGGCGCAGCCATCGAGGTGCCCGACAGCGCCACCCGCGCGCCGCCCGGCAGGTAGCTTTCCACCTGGTAGCCATTGGCATGCACCTTGACGGTGGGGCCGTAGCTGGTGAAGCCCGCCTCGTCGCCGGCCAGATCCACCGCACCCACGGTGAGCAGGTTGGGCAACACGATGTCGGCCGGCATGTCCTCGACGAAACTGGCATCGCTGTTGCTGTTGCCCGCCGCCGTCACGAACAGGATGTCGGGCGCACTGGCAAAGGCCCGCGTCAGCGCCGCCTTGCCGTTGTCGAACAACTGCCGCGCCAGCGCCTTGCGCGCGTCGGCCGACTTCACCGTGCCGCACTGCTCCAGGTCGTTCTCGATCGCTGTGACGTTGCCACCCCAGCTCATGTTGACCACCCGCACGCCATGGCGCTTGAAGAAATCGACCTGGGTCTGCGCATTGGCGGCATCCCGCTGCGCCAGTTCGAGACTGGGGCAGGGGTCGGGTTGCAGTGTGTGGCCGAACTCGATGCGCGCCACCACCAGCCGGGCGAACGGGTTGCCCGCCAGCGCGATGCCGGCCACATGGGTGCCATGCTCATAGTTGCCGACCAGGCCCATCTCCTCCATCACGGCCTTGTACTGCGCTGGCGCCAGCGAGGACAGCAGTTGCTTGACCTGTGTCGCCTCGGCGCTGTCGATGTTGGACTGCAGATCGGACAAGCCCTTGGTGCGAGCAATCATCTGCGGCAAGCGGCTCGCCAGCTCGGGCGGAATGGGCTGCAAGGCGCCCACCGCCGGACGGCTGTTCTTGTCGAAGGCGATCACCGCCGGCTGGCCACTGGGCTCGCGCAGCAACTGGCTGCTGAACAGTGCCGTGTCGACGCCGCTGTCCCACACCGCCAGCGGCACCGGCTTGTGGTGGGCATCGGCCGGCAGCGTCACGTCGCGGGCGGCCCAGATATCGGTCTTCTGCGTGCTGTGCTGCGCCAGCAGATCGCCGTAGACCTTGACCAGCAGCGGCTGCAGCGGCAACACCGCCTGCAGCGCAAAACGTGTGTTCACCAGCGAGGGCGCAAATTCGTTGCTCAGCGTGCCGGCGGCCGTGGCCATCGGCTGCAGCACCTCGCGCAAGCGGCCCAGCAGCCGGCCTTCACCGAGCAGCTCGGCGCCGGCCTTGGCTTGCATGATGTCGTTCTCGATCACGCCAAAAGGCATGGCCGCCAACGCCCGGGCAAAGCTGTCGGCCACCGCGCGCTGGAAGGCCTCACCGCTCGGGCCATGGGCCTGCGCGGCGCGGGCCATCGCGGCCAGACGCTGGCCCGACAGCAGCTGATCGGCCGGCTTGTCCTGCAACGTCCGCAGTTGCGCCACCCGCTGCAGCACACTGGCATAGCGGCCGTCAAGGTAGTCCAGCACCGCCAGCAGACCGACCAGATCACGCTGGGTGGACTTGTCGGGGATGTCGTAGCCCGCCAGCACGCCCTCGGTGTCGCGGCGCAGCGCCGCGGCCAACGGCGCAAAGGCCTGCTCGTCACGCACCAGCTGCTCCAGCGGCGTGTTGATCGGGTAGCTGAAGCGCGGCAGGTCTGCCGCCTTCTCGATGCGCGGCTTGGGCGTCGGCGCCTGTTGGCTGGGCTGGGCTGTGGCGGCTGAACAGGCCAGGCTGATGGCCAGCGGCAGGGCGATCAGGGCGGCAGGAAATCGAACGACGTGAGGCATGAGCGGAAACCCAGGCGCCATCGGAGTGATGACGCCGTCGATTCTGCCCGCCGCGCGCTCGCCGTCCAGCCTGCGCCGCCTGGGCCCCGCCGGGCGGCGGGGCAAATTTGGCCAGCGCCCAGGCCAGTGCCCAGTCCAGCGCTCAAGCCACCTTCACCAGATCCTTGATCTGCTGCAGCGCGCTGGGATCCTCGATCGTCGTCAGGTCGCCGGGATCACGCAGTTCGCACACCGCCTGGATGGCGCGGCGCAGCATCTTGCCCGAACGGGTCTTGGGCAGCGCGGTGACAAAGCGCACCCGCGCCGGCCGCGCCACGGCGCCGAGCTGGTTGTCGACCAGCTTCATGATCTCGCCTTCGAGCTTGAGCACATCGGCCGGTGTACCGGTGCGCGAGTTGTCCTTCAGCACCGCAAAGGCCATCGCCACCTGGCCCTTGAGCTGATCGGCCACGCCAACCACCGCCACCTCGGCCACGTCGGGATGGCTGGAGATGCTCTCCTCGATCTCGCGTGTGCCCAATCGGTGGCCGGCGACGTTGATCACGTCGTCGGTGCGGCCCAGGATGTAGAAGTAGCCGTCGGCATCCTTCACACCCCAGTCGAAGGTGTTGTACATCAGCTTGTTGTGGATGCTCGACCAGTAGGTCTTGACGTAGCGCTCGTCGTCGCGCCAGATCGTCTGCAGGCAGCCCGGCGGCAGCGGGCCGTCGATGGCGATCACGCCCTTCTGGTTGGGCTCGGTGATCTCCTCGGCGGTGGTCTCGTCGATCAGCTTGACGTCAAAGCCGTACACCGCCTTGCCCGGCGAGCCGAACTTGGTGGGCGCCTTCTCGACACCGTTGCAGATGGCCAGGATCGGCCAGCCGGTCTCGGTCTGCCAGTAGTTGTCGATGATCGGGCGTTTGATCGCGTCGGCGATCCAGGTGGCGGTGGGCTCGTCGAGCGGCTCGCCGGCCAGGAACAGCGCTTTCAGGCTGGACAAGTCGTACTTGCTCAGGTAGGCCGGATCCTGTTTCTTCAGCACCCGCGCGGCGGTGGGCGCGCTGAACATCACGCTGACCTTGTACTTCTCGACCAGTTGCCACCAGATGCCGGCGTCGGGCCGGGTCGGCAGGCCCTCATACATGATGGTGGCCATGCCGGCGATCAGCGGGCCGTAGATGATGTAGCTGTGGCCTACCACCCAGCCGATGTCGCTGGTGGAAAAATAGGTCTCGCCGGCCTCGCCCATGTAGATGTGCTTCATCGACGCCGCCAGCGCCACGGCGTAGCCGCCGGTGTCGCGCTGCACGCCCTTGGGCTTGCCGGTAGTGCCGCTGGTGTAGAGGGTGTAGCTGGGCTCGTTGGACTCGAGCCAGACGCAGGGCACCTGGGCATCGAGGTGCTGCGCGCGCAACGCCGCATAGTCGACGTCGCGGCCAGCCGTGCGCTCGAAAGGCACCAGGCCGCGGTCGACCATCAGCACATGCGCCGGCTTGTATTTGGCCATCTCGATCGCCTGATCGAGCAGCGGCTTGTAGGGCACCACCTTGCCGCTGCGGCTGCCGGCGTCGGTGCTGATGATCAGCGTCGGCTCGGCATCGTCGATGCGGGTGGCCAGGCTGTGGCTGGCGAAGCCGCCGAACACCACCGAATGCAGCGCGCCGATGCGTGTGCAGGCCAACATCGCAAACGCCGCCTCGGCGGTCATCGGCATGTAGATCAGCACCCGATCGCCCTGCTTGACGCCCAGCGACAACAACACCGCGGCCATGCGCTGCACCTCGGCCTTGAGTTCGGCAAAGCTGTAGACGATTTCCTTATCGACCTCGGTCGAGACCCAGATCAGCGCCGGTGCATCGGGGCGGGTGGCGGCATGGCGGTCGACCGCGTTGTGGCAGAGGTTGGTGCGGCCGCCGACAAACCACTTGGCAAACGGTGCGCGGCTGTAGTCGCAGACCTGGGTGAACGGCGTCTCCCAATCGATCAGACTGGCCTGCTCCTGCCAGAAGGCGTCGCGGTCGTCGATTGAACGGCGGTGGAACTCGCTGAAATTCGTCATCGTGTGTCTCCTGCAGTCTGCCGCGGCACAGCCCGGGCCGCTGCGCATTGCATGCCCCGGCACTGACAAGACACTGACTCTACACAGCCGCCGGGCCGTCAGCCTGCGGCGTCTCGTCGATCGTCTGACCCAGCGCAAGCCCGGCGCACAGCGCGAGGCTGTGGTCATCCACAGTGGCCCAGCGGTGGGCAAATGCTATCCTCGACTGAATGCACGCGCCGCATGTCTGTCCTGCCGCCCGCCCTGCCCGCCCTGCCCGCCCCCGCGCCCGCCAGGCGGCAGCGCTGCTGCTGAGCGCCGCCGCTTGGGCGGTACAGGCCGCGCCCGAGCGGCCGGACGCCCAGACGAGCGCACAGACGAGCGCACAGATGACCGCCCAGATGACCGCCCAGACGGCAGCCGCCGCGCCGGCTGCACCGGGCACCGCCAACCTGCTGACCGATCCGATCATGAACCTGCTCGGCGAGCGCGGCCTGCTGCGCCCGCTGGGCTCGGCCGCGCTGGTCGAGTCGGTGCGCAGTTCGGTGCGCGACACCGCCTCCGACCTGGTGATGCATGCGATGGATTTCCTCGGCGTGCCTTACCGCCGCGGCGGCAACAGCGAGGAAACCGGCTTCGACTGCAGCGGTTTCACCCGCCACATCTTCGAGAACAGCATTGGCCTGGTGTTGCCGCGCCGAGCCGACGAGCAGGCCACCACCGCCGGCTTGCGCAGCATCCAGCGCGCCGAGTTGAAACCGGGTGACCTGGTGTTCTTCAACACCATGCGCCGCACCTTCTCGCATGTGGGCATCTATGTCGGTGACGAGAAGTTCATTCACGCACCACGTGCCGGCGGTCTGGTGCGCATCGAAGACATGCGCGAGTCCTACTGGGCGCGGCGTTTCACCGGCGCCCGCCGGGCCGACCTGAGCGCGGCCACGCCGCAGCCGCCGGCGCTGCGCTGACCGCGCGCAGCGCCAGCGGGCAATCCCGCCTTGGCGGCGGGGCCGCCGGTACCGGCGTCGCGCTGGCACGGCACAATCAGCCCATGGGCGAAACCGTGATTCCATTGGCCGATCTGCGTTATGCCGCGCCGGTGCCGACCATTCCTGCGCAGGCCATCCCGGCCACCGGCCTGCTGGCCGACGCGCTGGGCCGGCCGCTGCGCGACCTGCGCATCTCGGTCACCGACCGCTGCAACTTCCGCTGTAGCTATTGCATGCCCAAGGAGGTGTTTGACCGCGACTACGTCTTCCTGCCGCAGACCAGCCTGCTGAGCTTCGAGGAGATCACCCGGCTGGCGCGGCTGTTTGTCGCCCACGGCGTGCAGAAGATCCGGCTGACCGGCGGCGAGCCGCTGTTGCGCAAGGGGCTGGAAACGCTGATCACGATGCTGGCCGAACTGCGCACACCCGAGGGTGCGCCGCTCGACATCACGCTGACCACCAACGGCTCGGTACTGGCGCGCAAGGCCAAGGCACTGGCCGCCGCCGGCCTGCAGCGCGTCACCGTCAGCCTGGATGCGATGGACGACGCCATCTTCCGGCGCATGAACGACGTCGATTTCCCGGTGGCCGATGTGCTGGCCGGCATCAAAGCCGCCCATGCCGCCGGCCTGGGGCCGATCAAGGTCAACATGGTGGTCAAGCGCGGCACCAACGCGCAGGAAATCCTGCCGATGGCGCGATACTTCCGCGAGCAGTTCGACGGCCGCATCGTGCTGCGTTTCATCGAGTACATGGATGTCGGCGCCAGCAACGGCTGGCGCATGGACGAAGTGCTGCCCTCGGCCGAGGTGTTGAAGCTGCTGCAGGGCGAGTGGCCGCTGCAGGCGCTGGACCCGACCGTGACCGGCGAGACCGCAGAACGCTGGGCTTATGCCGACGGCCGCGGCGAGATCGGCTTGATCTCCAGCGTGACCCAGGCCTTCTGCCACGACTGCAACCGCGCCCGCTTGTCGACCGAGGGCAAATTGTTCTTGTGTCTGTTCGCGACTCGCGGCCACGACCTGCGCAGCCTGCTGCGCGGCGGCGCCAGCGACGCCGACATCACCAGCGCGCTGGCCGCAGTCTGGGCCGGCCGCGACGACCGCTATTCCGAGCTGCGCGCCGCGCAGCCGGCCGGCGCAGCCGACAGCGGCGAGCGCCGCGTCGAGATGCATTACATCGGGGGGTAAGTGGGACCACCCCCGAAGCGCCTTCGGCCGTCCACGGCCTCACAGAGCTCGGCCGCTTCGCCAGCCGCCGAAACGACCGCAGGGTCGTCTCGGCGCGCGGGCTCAGCCCCCTCAAAGGGGCGACGCTGGCGGACCGGCGGAGCTGGATCCGCGGCGTCTACTTGGTGAATGCGCCCTGCTGCGAACCTGTTGCCAGAGAATGCAGTGACATGACAAGCTCTTCCCTTCAGGACATTGCCGCCCAGCTGGCCGGCTACGACCCCAATGCGCTGCCGGTAGTGCAAGCGCAAGCCTTCATCGCCAAGCTGGTGCCCAGGGTGCAGGGGGTCGAGGCGCTGGCCATCCGCAGCGCGCTGGGCCGCGTGCTGGCGCGCGACATCGTGTCGCCCATCGACGTGCCATCGAACGACAACTCGGCGATGGACGGCTACGCGCTGCGCTCGGCCGAGCTGGCGACCGAGGGCGATACGCTGATCAGCGTCGCTGGTACGGCCTTTGCCGGCGCGCAGTTCGGCCAGAGCGTTGCTGCCGGCCAGGGTGTGCGCATCATGACCGGCGCGGTGATGCCCGCAGGCCTGGACACCGTGGTGCCGCAGGAGTTCACGACCACCGAGGCAGACGGCCGCATCCGCATCGCCGCCGGCACGGTGCGCGCCGGCGACAACCGCCGCCTGCGCGGCGAAGACCTGGCGCGCGGCGACGCCGCGCTGCAAGCCGGACGCATCCTCAGCCCGGCCGACCTGGGCCTGCTGGCTTCGCTGGGCCAGGCCGAGGTGCCGGTGTTCCGCCGGCTGCGCGTGGCCTTCTTTTCCACCGGCGACGAACTGCGCTCGATCGGCCAGCCGCTCGACGAAGGCTGCGTCTACGACAGCAACCGTTACACGATCTGGGGCATGCTGCAGCGCCTGGGCGTCGAGGTGATCGACATGGGCGTGGTACGCGATGATCCCGAGGCGCTGCGCGAGGCCTTCAGCCAAGCCGCGGCCTGTGCCGATGCGGTGATCACATCGGGCGGCGTCAGCGTCGGCGAGGCCGACCACACCAAACAGGTGATGAAGCAACTGGGCGAGGTGCTGTTCTGGAAGATCGCGATGCGCCCGGGCCGGCCAATGGCGATTGGCCGCATCGGCGAGCCCGGAGGCCACCAGGCCATGCTGTTCGGCCTGCCCGGCAATCCGGTGGCGGTGATGGTGACCTTCTAT
>JBBQZM010000136.1:0-10060 GCA_038207685.1 Burkholderiales bacterium | reverse complement strand
CTGGCGCCGCTGGCCGCGCGCGGCATCGCTATCGTCGGCCTCGAACCCTCTTGCCTGTTGACGCTGCGCGACGAGATGCTGGCCATGGGTCTGGGCAAAGACGCCACCACCGTGGCCAGCCAGGCGCTGATGTTCGAGGAGTTCGTAGCCCGTGAAGCCAGCGCCGGCCGTTTTGCGCCTGCGCTGCGTGCCGCGCAGCAGCAAATCCTGGTGCACGGCCACTGCCACCAGAAGGCCTTTGGCACCACACCGGCCTCACTGGCGGTACTGCGGCTGATCCCGGGCGCGTCACCGACGCTGATCGAGACCTCGTGCTGCGGCATGGCGGGGTCTTTTGGCTACGAGGCCAGGCACCAGGCGGTGTCGATGCAGATGGCCGAGCTCAGCCTGCTGCCGGCGCTGCGCGCCGCGCCCGATGCCCTGGTGGTGGCCGACGGCACCAGCTGCCGGCACCAGATTGCCGACGGCGCGCAACGCGAGGCGCTGCATCTGGCGCGGGTGCTGGCCGACCACCTGGCGGACTGATCGCTGCGGGCGGCAGGCCGCCGCGCGCTACCAACGATGCACCCAGCGCACCGACAGCAAGCCGTTGCGCGGCAACCCGGGCTCGAAGAAGCGGCCATTGCCGTCGTTGACGATCACGCTGCCGGCGTGCACCCGGTTGAACAGGTTGTCGATGCGCGCCAGCAGGTTCAGCGTGTCGGCCGCGCCGAGCGGGATCTGGCCACTCCAGCGCAGCGCAGCCAGGCCGTAACCGGGCGCAAAGTCGCTGTTCAAGTCATTGACCGCAGTGCGGGCCACCGCCCGCCACTCCAGCGCCCACTCCCCTGGCACAGCGCCGGGCTGCCAGGCGGCCTGGGCCCAGGCGCTGGCATGTTGGGTACCGGCGATGCGGTTGCCCGCAGCCACCGCGCTGGCGCCGCTGCCAAAACCGTCGCGGTAGCTGGCATGCAGCAGTGAACTCACGGCCTGCAGCCTGAGGCCGGGTGACAGCTGCCAGCGCAGGCTCAGCTCGGCCCCGTATCGGCGGGTGCGACCCACGTTCTGGAAGGTCGAGCGGCCGCCGGTGTTGCTCAACACACCGATCTCGTCATCGGTGTCAGCGGAAAACAGTGCGGCGTCCAGCGCCCAGCCGGCTTGCCGCCACTTGGCGCCCAGCTCGAATTGGCGGCTGGTCTGGCCTTTGACTGCCGGGTTGAAGCCCGAGCCGCCGTCGGCACGGTAGGCCAGCTCGCCCAGCGTGGGCGACTCGAAGCCGCGCGCCGCGCTGGCATGCAGGGTCAGGCTGGTCAACGGCTGCCAGCGCAAGCCCAGCACCGGATTCAGATAGCTGAAGTCCAGTGCACCCGAGTCATCACCATTGGACAGGTAGCGGTCGTCGGTGCGCATCGTCACCTGCCCACCGCGCAAGCCTGCGGTGAGCGCCAGGCCGCTGGCTGGCGTACCCAGCGGCAGCTGCAGCTGGGCAAAACCCTCGCGGGTGGTGGCGCGGTTGACCTCGTCACGGCGCAGCTTGCCGGTGACGCCCAGCACCCGGCTGGTGCCGGTGCCGGTGAAGTTCTCGAAACCGCGGCGGTCGTCCTGCTGGGTTTCGATAGACACGCCGGTGACCAGATCGGCGTCGCCGAAACGCCAGCCCAGGCGGACCTCGCCGCCGCTGTAGGCGCGGTCGAAATCGACCACGCCACCGCCCTGGGTAGCCAGAGCCGGGGGCGGCGGCAGCGCCTGCACCGAGAAGGGAACTGATTGCCACTGGGTGACGCCACGCGCGCCCTGGTAAAGCATCAGCGCGCTGTCGCGCAGCACGCCGCCCTCGGCAAATTGGTGGCGCCAGTTCAAGCCTGCCTGGCTCTGGCGGATGGTTTTGCGGGTGTTGTACTGGCCGGCTTGCGAGGTGGTTTGCCCCGGATCAGCATCGAACTGCGCACGGCTCAAGCCCAAGGGATCTTGCGCCTGCTGCTGGTGGTCGGACACCTGCAGTGTCAGCTGGTCGCTCGCGCTGCGCCAGCCCACGTGCAGATTGCCCAGCTGGCGGCTGGCCGCACTCTGCCGCCGGGCCCCGTCGAGGTCGAGCCGGGTGCCGCTGGCGCGCAGGCTCAGGTCACCGCCGGCCACCGCGCCGAGCGGGCTGGCCACGCTGATGCGACCCTGGCGCAGGCCGAAACTGCCCGCATCCAGCGCCACCTCGCTCTGGCCGCTGCGCACCGGCGCGCTGAACAACGCGATCACGCCGCCGGAGCTGTTGCCATAAAGCACCGAGAACGGCCCGCGCAAGACTTCCAGCCGCTCGGCGCCCGCCAGATCGAAGTGCGCCACCTGGCCCTGGCCATCGGGGCCGGTGGCCGGAATGCCATCGGCATAGAGGCGCAGCCCCCGCACACCAAAGGCCGCACGGGCGCCGAAGCCGCGTGAACTGATCTGCAGATCCTGCGCATAGTTGTTGCGGTTGTTGACCACCACGCCGGGCACCTGGGCCATCACCTCCGACAGGTTGACCATCGGGCCGGCGTTGCGCAGCGCCTCGGCGTCCAGGCTGGTGATCGCGAACGGCGCGTCCAACACCTGCTGGGCCCGCACCGAGCCGGTCACCACCACCTCGTTGTCCTGGGCCCAGGATGGCGGCAGGTGCGCCAGCAGACAGGCTGCGGCCAAGACGGTACGAGGGAAGAAGGTCATTGTCATGAGCGAGGACCGTGGACTGTGAGGGATCGTCAGGCGCCGATCAATCCGCGCGACGCCAGCCAGACCGGTGCCGCATGGTCCTGATCTTGGCGACTGGGCGAATCTGCGGGCCATTCCGTTGCGATCGCGATCCCAGGCCTTGCAGTGCGCCACGGCCCGGTCGAGAAGTAAAGCGCGGCGCGCCGCCTACAGGGCGCAGCTGCGAAAGCCGACAAATCCGTCGTCTTGCCCGGCCGGCAAGAACTGCCGTGCACGGGCATGGCGCAGACGCGCACTGCCCCAGGCCGAGGCGCCGCGTTGCACGCGCTTGGGCCCGTTAGGCAAATCCGCCGCGCCGACCAGCGGCGGGCCGCCGGGATAGGCCCGGGCGCTGCCCGCCACCCATTCCGCCACGTCGCCCCAGGCAAAACCCCGCGCACTGGCCTGGGTGGCCGCCAGCTCCCACTCGGCTTCCGAAGGCAGACGGCGGCCGGCCCATCGGCACCAGGCATCGGCCTCGTAGGCGCTGATGTGCAGCACGGCCTGCAAACCGGGTAGCCGCTGCAGCCGGCCCTGACGGCGGGCCAGCACGCCCGCGGCCACTTGCTCGACATAACGCGGCGCGCGCCGGGTGGTGGCCTCGACCATCTCCCAACCGGCCTCGCTCCACCACTGGCGCTCGTCATAACCGCCGTCTTCGACAAACTCGGCAAACTGCGCCCAGCACACGGGCTGCGCATCGATCTCGAATTCGGGCACGCTGACCTCATGCACCCAGCGCTCGGCCGGCGGCACAAAGCCCCCCGGCGCCGAACCCAGCATCAGGCGCTGGCCGCCAAAGCCCATCGCATCGCGCCGGCCGCGGCTGGGTAGCGCAGGCCACAGGCCGCGCTCTTGCAGCGCCTGCTGGCGCTCGGGCGCCAGGTCCAGCGCCTGCACCAGCACCGCCATCGTCTCGCCCAGCCTGTCCTCATGCAGCAAGGCCAGTCGATAAACGTAGAGCCCGGCGTCATCGGGTTCGGCCTTCTCCAGCAATTCCAGCGTGGTGTCGAGGGTGTCAGCCAGGTACTGGCGCAGTACGTCGGCCGCGGGCGCCGTGCCCTGCCAGCGCTGGGCGCGGCGGCTGGCCTGCGGGTCGAACCAGCGGTCGGCATGGGCATGCTGCGAGGCCAGCCGCAGGCCGCTGGGATCGGCCGCCTCGCCGCGGTTGCGCTGCACATGGCGCGCCACCCAGTACTCCTGGAACCAGGCGGCCTGACCGGCCAGCCACCAGGGCGGATCGAAAGCATCGAAGCTGCCGCTGAGCGGCAAGTCATCAAAGGCGCTCAACCAACCCAGGGTGCGATTGCGCGCATCCATCAACGCCAGTTGCAGCAGATCACGGCCGGCCCGGCGCATCGCCTGTGCATCGTGCACCTGCGCGTCGATCAGGCCGCTGGTCGGGCTCATGGCGGCGCGCGCATGCGGGATGAGACGCCGGCGCGGATCAGTCGTTGACCGCGGGCTTCACCAGCGACAAGGGTGCAGCCATCACGAAGCGCTTGCGCACCGAGGCTTCAATGCCCGCAGCGTCCAGGCCCAGCAGGGCCAGCAGCTTGGCCGGATCACCATGCTCGATGAACGCGTCGGGCAGGCCCAGTTGCAGCAGCGGCACCACCAGGCCGGCGACGGCCAGACACTCGGCCACCGCGCTGCCCGCCCCACCCATCACGCAGCCCTCTTCGACCGTGACCAGCGCATCGTGCGTGCGCGCCAACTCGGTCACCAGGTCGGCGTCGATCGGCTTGACAAAGCGCATATTGGCCACCGTGGCATCCAGCGCCTGGCCGGCGGCCAGTGCCGGGTGCAGCAAGGTGCCAAAGGCCAGGATGGCGATGCGCCGGCCGCCGGCCGGCTGAGCCGAGGCCTGGCGACGAAGCTCGCCACGGCCCCAGGGCAAGGTGTCGAGCGTGGCCTGTACCGGCTGGCCGATGCCGGCGCCGCGCGGGTAGCGCACGGCCACCGGGTGGTCGCGGCCGAAGGCGGTGCTCAAGGCCTTGCGGCACTCGTCCTCGTCTGACGGCGTCAGCACGGCCATGTTCGGCACGCAGCGCAAGTAGGCGATGTCGTAGGCGCCGGCATGGGTGGCGCCATCGGCACCGACAAGGCCGGCGCGGTCGAGCGCAAACACCACCGGCAGGTTCTGCAACGCCACGTCGTGGATCAGCTGGTCGTAGCCGCGCTGCAGGAAGGTGGAGTAGATCGCCACCACCGGCTTCAGGCCTTCGCAGGCCAGACCGGCGGCAAAGGTGACGGCATGCTGCTCGGCGATGCCGACATCGTGGTAACGGCGCGGAAAACGCTGCTCGAACTCGACCATGCCCGAGCCCTCGCGCATCGCCGGCGTGATGCCGACCAGCCGCTCGTCGGCCGCAGCCATGTCGCACAGCCACTGGCCGAAGACCTGGGTGAAGGTCAGCTTGGGCGCGGCGGCGGGCTTGGTGATGCCCACGCTGGGATCGAACTTGCCCGGGCCGTGGTAGTTGATCGGGTCGTTCTCGGCCAGCTTGTAGCCATAGCCCTTCTTGGTGACCACATGCAGAAACTGCGGTCCCTTCTTGTCACGCAGGTTCTCCAGCGTGGGGATCAGCGAGTCGAGGTCATGGCCGTCGATCGGGCCGACGTAGGTGAAGCCCAGCTCCTCGAAGATCGTGCCGGGCACGACCATGCCCTTGGTGTGCTCCTCGAAACGGCGGGCGAACTCGTACAGCGGCGTGTTCTTCAGCACGCTCTTGGCGCCTTCGCGGGCGGCGGCGTAGAAGTTGCCGCTCATCAGCCGCGCCAGGTGCTTGTTCAGCGCGCCCACCGGCGGGCTGATCGACATGTCGTTGTCGTTGAGGATCACCAGCACGTCGGCGGGGCCGGCGCCGTTGGCCGCGCCGCCATGGTTGAGTGCCTCGAAGGCCATGCCGCCGGTGAGCGCGCCGTCGCCGATCACCGCCACCGCGCGCCGGTGCTCGCCCTTGAGCCGCGCTGCATGCGCCATGCCCAACGCCGCCGAGATCGAAGTCGATGAGTGACCGGTGCCGAAGGTGTCGTATTCGCTCTCGACACGGCGCGGGAAGCCGCTGATGCCGCCCAATTGCTTGAGCGTGCCCATGGCGTCGCGGCGGCCGGTCAGGATCTTGTGCGGATAGGTCTGGTGACCCACGTCCCAGACGATGCGGTCGTAAGGCGTGTTGAAGACATAGTGCAGCGCGATCGTCAGCTCGACCGTGCCCAGGTTGGACGACAGGTGGCCACCGGTCGTGCTGACACTGTTGATGACGTAGTCGCGCAACTCGTGCGCCAGGCGGCCGAGCTCGCTGCGTGGCAGTCTGCGCAGGTCTGCCGGTTCGTTGAGGGTGTTCAGCAGGGCGGAAGGCATGGGCAAGTCTTTCAGAACCTAGAAGCCGCAGTTGGACGCGACCGAGTGGGCTGCGATGGGGCGCGCTGGCAAGGCGCGACGACGCTGCGGGCTCATGCCCGCGGGGAGGAGCAACGCCACCAGCGTGCGCCAGAGCGGCTCAATCGGACGCGTAGCGCTGTCACCCGTGAGGTGAACTCGGTCGTGCGCGCGAATGCAAGCGTTCATGCGGTCTAAAGAGCGGGGCGAAGCGGTCAACTGCGGTTTCTAGTAGTTCGTTTCGCCAATGAAGTTACAAATGAAATCGATGCATTCGTTCGTCAGACTAGGCGCAAACCACAGCCATAGCCGTAGCTATGGCGCGGATTTGCACCGACGCATGGCGGATGAAGGCGCGATTTCATGTAGCTGGTTTGGCGGAACGGACTACTGGGTTCAATTGTCGCGGTCGACCACCATGTCGGCCAGCAGTCGCAGGTGGCTGGCATCGCTGAGGCCGAAGCGACTCAGCGCAGTCAGCGCCTGGCGGTGCAGGCTGTGGGCCTGCGAGCGGGCTTCGGGCAGGCCGAGCACGGTGACATAAGTGGGTTTGTTGGCGTGCAAGTCCTTGCCGGCGGTCTTGCCCAGCTTGTCGGAGGCCTGGGTCACGTCCAGAATGTCGTCAACGATCTGGAAGGCCAGGCCCAGCGCCGCGCCGAACGCGCTCAGCGCGTCCCAGGCCTCGGCACCACAGCGGCCGGTGGCCGCGCCCATCAGCACGCTGGCCTGCAGCAAGGCGCCGGTCTTGCGCCGATGCATGTCGCGCAGGCTGGATTCATCCAGCGCCTTGCCGGTGGCTGCCAGGTCGATGGCCTGGCCACCGGCCATGCCGGCCTGGCCTGCGGCGCGTGCCAGCAGGCCACACAAGCGCGCCTGCAGCACCGGCGCCATGCCGTCGGCAGCACCTTGCTCGGGCGTCAGCACCTCGAAGGCCAGCGCCTGCATGGCATCACCGGCCAGCATCGCACCGGCCTCGCCGAAGCGCACATGCACCGTGGGCTTGCCACGGCGCAGCACGTCGTTGTCCATGCATGGCATGTCGTCGTGCACCAGCGAGTAAGCGTGGATCAGCTCCACCGCAACCGCCGCGCGCAAGGCGGCTGAGAGATCGCCGTCCACCGCATCGCAAGCCGCACGCACCAGCAAGGGCCGCAAGCGCTTGCCGCCGTCGAGCACGCCGTAACGCATGGCTTCGCCAAGGCCAGCCGGTGCTTCGGCCGGCACCCAGTCGGACAGCGCCTGCTCGACACGGGCCAGTTCGTCGCGCACCCAGCTTTCGAACATCGCCTGGCTCATGTCTCGATCCAGTCCTTGAGTTGCCCGCCTTCGAGCACCTTGACCTGATGCTCCACCGCCTGCAGGCGGGCACGGCAGATCTCGAGCAACTGCGCGCCGCGGCGGTAGCTGTCGAGCAGCCCGTCCAGCGGCATCTGGCTGGCTTCCATCGCCGCCACCAGGCGCTCGAGTTCGCCCAATGCATCCTCATAGCGCACGCTGGTGTTGTCCTCGATAGGCTCGGCTGCGGGCGGCACGGAAGGCTTCATGGACAAAGCGACCGGGCTGGCGGACGCACGAAACTGCGGGTGACGGATTTTAGACGCCGGCTGTGGTGATGCGGCGACAGCCGGCGGTTACAATTGTGAGCGCGGCTGCCCTCTGAAGGCGGCCGTTTTCATCAGTTTTTTATCATGCCCATCCGCGGGGCCACCGGGTGGGGGGTTTTTGACATCCACGCTGGAGATCCCGGGGATCATGTCGGACCTGAGCACCAGACTCGAAGCTCTTGCACGCAAACCACTCGATGAGCGGTCAGAGCGTTCGCAACTGTCTGTCACCACCTATTTTTCAGAGGATCTGTTCCGTCGCGAGATGGAGCTGATCTTCCAACACGGCCCGCGCTACCTGGGCCATGAGCTGGCAGTGCCCGAACCGGGTGACTACTACGCCTTGCCGCAAGAGGGCGAAGGCCGGGCGCTGGTGCACACGACCCAGGGCGTGGAACTGCTGAGCAACGTTTGCCGCCATCGCCAGGCGCTGATGCTGCGAGGCCGCGGCAACACCCGGCACAACGCACCTGGCCACAGCGGCGGCAACATCGTCTGCCCGCTGCACCGCTGGACCTACAGCCTGCAGGGCGAGTTGCTCGGCGCGCCGCTGTTCGAGCAGGATCCCTGCCTGAACCTCAACCGCTACAAGACGCGCAGCTGGAACGGCATGCTGTTCGAGGACAACGGCCGCGACATCGCCGCTGAACTGGGCCGGGTAGGCCCACGCGCCGACCTCGACTTCACCGGTTATGTGCTCGACAAGGTGCACTTGCACGAGTGTGATTACAACTGGAAGACCTTCATCGAGGTTTACCTCGAGGACTACCACGTCGGCCCCTTCCACCCCGGGCTGGGCCGCTTCGTCACCTGCGACGATCTGAAGTGGGAATTCAGCGCGCACCACTCGGTGCAGACCGTGGGCATCAACGATTCATTGCGCCAGGCTGGCTCTCCGGCCTACAAGCGCTGGCATGAGGCGGTGCTGGCGCTGGGCAACGGCCAGGCGCCCAAGCAAGGTGCGATCTGGCTGACCTACTACCCGAACATCATGGTCGAGTGGTATCCACATGTGCTGGTGGTCAGCACGCTCTACCCCAAGGGGCCGCAGAAGACGGTCAACATGGTGGAGTTCTACTACCCCGAGGAGATCGCCGCCTTCGAGCGCGAGTTCATCGAGTCGGAGCAAGCGGCCTACATGGAAACCTGCGTCGAGGACGACGAGATCGCGTTGCGCATGGACGCCGGCCGCCGCGCGCTGATGGAACGTGGCGACGACGAAGCGGGACCGTACCAGAGCCCGATGGAAGACGGCATGCAGCACTTCCACGAGTGGTACCGGCGGGTGATGGGCATAGGCCGCGCGCCCTGGTGAATTTAGCCCCCGGCCTGCGGGGTACCGCAGGCCACCCCCCGTGGGGGTTGGCGGGGCCGCTTGGGCTGAGCCCGGACACGCACAGTCCTGAGGACTGAGCGTGCCTGGCGAAGCGGCCGAGCGCTGCGAGGCCGTGGACCAGCCCGGCGCTGGCCCCGCTGGGCTACGACTTGCGCCGTTGGCGTGCACCCCTGGCCTGCGGGGTACCGCAATTGCGCGTGACCCATCGCGCCGCATGCACCCCGCTGGGGCCGCGCAAGGTAGGCGTCACGCTGGCCGATGGCGCGGCTCTGCGCCGTCTGAGATCGTCAACCACCACAGTCTCAACGTGAGCAGCGCGTGCAAGCCATCGGTCGGCAGGTCCACCGGGCGCCGGATGGCGCCCCGGTCCACTGCGAGCGCCACTGTCCCGAGCAGATCACTAAAAAGTGCGCTCGGTCACATTGGTGGTTACAGTACCCACCATGGACAGCAAGCGATTGATCAGAGCACTCGAAAGAGACGGCTGGTTTCTGGCGCACGTCAAGGGCTCGCATCACCAGTTCAAGCACCCGGTCAAACCGGGTCTCGTGACGGTCAAGCATCCGGACGGCGACATCCCGAAAGGCACGCTCAACAGCATCAAGAAGCAAGCTGGCTGGAAGTAAAGGAGCAACATCATTATGCGATTTCCTGTGGTTCTTCACACTGACAATGGCATCCGCTACGGCGTCACCGTGCCGGATTTGCCGGGCTGTTTTTCTGCGGGCGGCACGCTCGACGAGGCGCTGGACAGCGTGCGCGAAGCCATCGACCTCCATCTTGAGGGACTGATCGAAGCCGGCGCTGAGTTGCCCACACCGCAACCCATCGCTGCGCACCACGCTAATGCCGACTACCGTGACGGAACTTGGGCCCTGGTCGAGATCGACACGGGCAAATACGACGGCCGCGCTGAAAAGATCAATATCACGCTGCCGCGCCGCGTGTTGGCTCGCGTGGACGACTATGCCAAGTCGCACGGTCTGACTAGGTCGGGCTTTCTGGCGCAGGCGGCCGAGAAGGCCATGCGCTGAT
>JBBQZM010000135.1:0-10116 GCA_038207685.1 Burkholderiales bacterium | reverse complement strand
CTTGACCACCCCGGCCCTACGGGGCCCATGGGATTGCCTCTCAACCTCTCAGGCAGGAGCTTGCCTCGGTGGTCGGCGTTGGCGCCGTGCGTTGCATCGCGCTCAGCCCGGATTAACCTAGAAACCGCAGTTGACCGCTTGCATCCGCTGGCAAGGCCGCATGAACACTGACTTTTGTGGCCACGACCGCACTCACCTTTTGGGTGCCAGCGCTACGCACCCGATTGGGCCGCCGCAGCCACGTCTGGGGGCGTTGCTTCGCCTTGCAGGCAGTAGCCTGCTGCGTTGTCGCGCCTACCCAGACGCGCCCGCAACGGCCCACTCGGGCGCGTCCAACTGCGGTTTCTAGGATTAAGGGTTCGGCATTGGGATCCGAAGTCCTCTGACCAGGCGATGATCTGAGGCCCCAGCGCCAGCACAGCCTGCACCGCCACCGGCAGACGGCGAACTGATTTCAGGTATTCGGCATCGCGCTGCTCATCCAGACGCCCGTGGCCGCGTATTCATACTTGCAAACCCTCGCACCCGGCTAACTGGCGCCCGACGCCAGAGCTGTTGCTGCCGAAGTAGAGCTCAATCTCATCGAATGGGTCGTCGCCCACCAATTGATGACCGCGCAGATCACACGACAGCAACCCGCCCAGTCCGGCGTTGGGTGACAACTTGACCTTCTCTGAGGCGTCGGCGTTGGGCGATCCATAAACGCACAGTTCACCGATGGGTGCGTCCGGCTTGAGTTGCGCAATCAGGACTGTACGTTCGACTTCGTAGGTCATCTTTCGCTTCTTCGCAACGTCAACCAGACCGGGAAATGCTCAGTCCTCGGCTGTATCCGGACCAGCGCCTATTCCTTGGATATGTCTGCGGCTACAAACACCGCCCACGCGTTCGGGAACTCCCGCCGTACCGAGAAAAGGCGCACCGATCCGGTTGCCGCTGCTGTGGTCAGCGCCGCTTGGCAGGCCTTCACGGCGCTGCTTCGCAGCCGCTCGGGTCGCTCGCAAAGATCGGGCAGAAAGCCGTCCTGCAGCGGAAAGCGCCGCACGCCTCTGAAGACCCCGTCCTGCCCGCCGGGAACGACGTGGTACATACCCAGGTTGCCGCGCAGCAGGTGCAGGTTCTGTTCGCCGTCACGCAGGGCAAAAATAGACGCATGGGCATGGCGCACCCGAGGTCGAAGCGCTACAGCGCAGAACAACGGCGTATCGGCAAAACTTTCGGCACGGCTTGCAAAGGCGTCCTGCACGCCGTCGCGCGTGGGGCGAGCCTTGGCAGCACATGGTCTATACGGGGCCCATCGAAGCGTTCTTCCGAAACTGCCACGGACGCCTGCCGCATCGAAGACGCGGGCGTGCGGGCGCTCAAGCGACGCTGATGGGTGCTCGACAGCCGCCGCCCGTCCAGAGACCCGCGGTGCGATTGACCTGGAAGGTGGTGTTTCATGATGCGCCTGGCCGGATGAGAGCGAGCGCTGGGGCAAGGTGCGAGTCCTTGCGGCGGAGTTCAATGCGCCAGTGCCTGCGGACGCAAACGTTGGCATTCTTTGCTGACCAACGCGTAGCACTCGCAGGCGTGACCTTCGAGACCGCGACGATCCAGTACCGTGATGCGCCCGCGGCCACAGCGAATGAGTCCGGCGTGTTGCAGCTTACTCGCACCTTCGGTCACACCTTCGCGGCGCACACCCAGGGCGCGGGCGATCAGTTCATGGGTCATGAGAATGTCCTGGCCGGACAGGCGGTCCAGGGTCTGCAGCAGCCAGCGGCTGAGCTGGCTGTCAACACTGTGGTGCCGGTTGCAAACCGCTGTCTGCGTCATCTGTGTCATGACCGCCTGGATGTACCGCAGCACGATGTGCATCACCGTGCCACCTTGGTCAAAGCCTTCCTTCATCAGCCGTGAGCTCAAGCGAAACCCCTTGCCGGCGCTTTGCACGACGGCGCCACAGGTGCTGGAGCCACCGCCCATGAACACCGAGATTCCGACCATGCCTTCGCGGCCCACTGCGGCCACTTCTGCCGAGCCACCTTCATGGGTGACACACCACAGCGACACGATCGAACTGGTCGGAAAGTAGACGCTCTGCGCCGAGCTCGTGAAATCGCACAAGGCTTGGCCCTTCGGCATGTCGACAGGTTGCAGGGCAGCCAGGAGGCTGCTGCAGCCTGCGTCTGCAAACGCTGCAAGCAACGCATTGGACAGCGGGTTGTGGGGTGTGGTCATCGTGCACCTCTTGAGTGGAAGTTGGGGAAACCGGTCCTGCACGGTCACGGATACGACGCGGTCTGGCCAAGTCTGTCTGGCAAGGCGCATGCCCGGGGCTTTGTGCAGGCTACTGGCCGGACGCAGTGGTGCCGCCTGGATGTGAGGGCAAGGCGCTACCGAACGGTCAGCGCTCGCCAGTGGGCCCGACATGCAAGACTTCATCCAGCAGCTAGTCGGCGCTCTGGGCCGCCACTGGCACCACGAACCTTGGACTTGGCACCCTTCTCGAACAGGGGGGCGCGAACGAGATCCTGGGCAATCTTTCTCACCTGCCCGCGGCCATGGACTGGCTGCTGGCGCGCCAAGATGCCCTTCAGGCCGAGCTGGCCGCGCGCCACTTGAGCGATGGCGACCTGCTGCTGTACGGCCTGTCCTCCAGCCAGTTCGAGGGCATCACCTGCCCGCTGGCTCGGCGTGGCTACAGCCGCGGCGTCTTGCCCGGTACGCTGCAGGTCAACTACGGGCTGCTCACCGACCTGCGAGGCTGCCCGGTGACGGTCTCGGTGTTTGAGGGCAACACGGCTGACAGCAAGACCTTCATGCCCGCGGTGCGGCGCGTGCGCGAGGACTCCGGCCTGCAGCAAGTGGATGGTGGGCGACCGCGGCATGGTGTCGCAAAAGGCCATCGATGAGCTGCGCGAGAGCGACGGCATGGGCGGGATCACCGCCTTGAAGAGTGTGTCGATTCGCGCCATGGTCGAGCAGGGGCAGTTGCAGTTGGGCTTGTTCACTTCACAGGATCACTTCGTGCTGTTCGAGAAGCTGTTGAACCTAGATTCCGCAGTTGGACACGCCCGAGTGGGCTGCGATGCGGTGCGCCAGCAAGGCGCGGCGACGCTGCGGGCTCATGCCCGCGAGCAGGAGCAACGCCGCTGGCGTGCCGTAGCGCAGCTCAATCGGATGTGTAGCGCGCTCACCCAAAGGGTGAACGTGGTCGTGAGTACAAAATTGAGCGTTCATGCGGAGTGGCCAGCGGTTTCAAGCGGTCAACTGCGGAATCTAGGTTGAACGTCGTACATGCCCAGGCGCCGGCGGCGCGCATCTGCTTCAGCACCCATCCCAGCGACACCGCAGCCGCGGTGCGGCGCTGGGTTTGAAGGGCGCGCTGTGCAAGTCGGTGCCGCGGCCATCCCCGTCCTGCCCGAGCCGGCGCGGTCAGGAACCTGTCGATGATTGAAGGCGTTTGCCACTGCATTGCATGCGTTTGCCACTGCAGGGTGGCCCGCTGGCAACTGGATCAGTTACCGGATTCGGCGACGGCGTTCATTTGCACGGCATGCCGCCGATACGGCGCACTCTGGGCATGGCCTGTGCATCAAGGATCTGTGGTTCTAGGAGGCTGTCGCGCAGCGCGCGCGGCGTCGCTGGGTCGCATCGCGACGGCACACCGGTCGGCAAGCCATCACCACCCTGTGCAGCGGACCGGGGGAAGCATGAGTGCCCGGCCTTCACCGACACCCTGCACGGTCAGCCGCTTTTATATGATGCGCACAAGCTGGCCCGGCGGGTCGAGCTCCTGCTGTCGCTGGGCTCGGTGACGGCGCGTGCCGGCTTCACCCACATACCCACCCACCCACCGCCCGCCGCAGGCCACGACAGGGGCCGCTATGGTGTCATGGCACGCAAGGCTTGCTGCCCGATCGGGCTTGTGCCGCCCCGAACCTTCACCCATCCTCGATCTGCGACCCCCCATGCCCACACCCGACCAATTCAACCAGCGAGGCATCGGCAAACTGCCCGGCCACCTGGGCATCGTCATTACCCACGTCGGGCACCGGGAGGTGCGGTCCGAGTTGCCGGTGCGCGACCTGCTGATGGCGCCCAACGGCTTTCTGCACGCCGGCAGCGTGGTGACGCTGGCCGACACATCGGCCGGCTATGGCTGCCTGGCCCATCTGCCCGAGCAGGCCACCGGCTTCACCACGGTGGAACTCAAGTCCAATCACATGGGCACGGCGCGCGACGGCATCATCGACTGCGTGGCCACCGCCGTGCACCTGGGCCGGACGACGCAGGTCTGGGACGCCACCGTCACGCACCGCGAAACCGGCAAGACCATCGCGCTCTTCAGGTGCACGCAGATGGTGCTGTACGCCCGCGGCTGAGCGGGGTCGCCTACGCGGCTCATCCACCCGCCGCGCGTCCACCCGCCGCTGGTCAGCCAGGGCTGGGCAGCTTTGCCCGCTGCAGGCAGGGCAGCTTGCAGCAAGGGTTTTGGCAGAAATCGGCCGCTTGCACTGGGGCTGCACCTTGCTGCATCGTCCATCGCCGCGCCGAGGCGCTCAAGCCCACGCCAGTAAGATGAGGCAATCCTCAACCCTCAGAAGAAGACCGCCATGGCTGGCTGCTGTGAAAACTCGAAGAGCGACAAGCGGCAGTTCTCGTTGGTGCTGAAGGCCACCAAGGGCCAGGTGATCCTGCGCAGCGAGCACTACAACAGCAAGCGTTCGGCGCAGAACGGCATCGCCTCTGTGCAGCGCAATGCACCCGACAATGCACGCTAGAGTTGAAGTCGGCCAGCGACAGCCGGCCCTTCTTCAACCCGAAGGCGACCAACAGCCCGGTCATCGGCACCAGCCAGATGTATACCTCCGAGGCTGCGCACGTCACCGGCATCCACTCGGTCAAAACCAATGGGCGCAGCACCGACATCCGCGAGTTTTGACACGCGCCGCGTCGCCAACTCACCACCGCCTCTGATGCGCGCGGTCTGGTTCAGCGGGTTGGCTGCCTTGCTGCTGCTGGTCGGCCTGGCCATTTTCCTGGCGCCGCTGCAGCCCGATGTGCTGGCGCTGCAGATGGCGTTTTCGCCGCGCGCTTTCGGCGCAGTGGTGCATGCCTGGGGCGATGGCGGGCTGGCGCGCTTCCGGCAGCACCTGCCCTGGGACTTTGCGCTGCTGGGCGCTTACGGCTGCTTCGGCTACCTGCTGACCACCCGCAGCGCGCTGTTTCAGCCGCTGTCATCAACCGCGCCTTCGATGAACCACTGGGCACGCTGGCTGATGCCCGCAGCGGCGCTGTGCGATGCGCTGGAGAACGGCTTGCAGGCCTGGTTGACGGCGGCGCCGCGCTTTGGCGTGCCCGGCCTGTACGCGCTGGCCGCCAGCGCGGCGTCGGCCAAGTGGCTGCTGATCGTCGGCTTTGGCGCGGCCGCGGCGTTGGCCCTGATCAGGACCCGGCGCTGAACACCAGCCTGCCGGCTGCTAACCTTGCCGGCCGCCCAGCGCCGCCAGGCGCACCGCATCATCCACTGGCCGATGACCCCCGTTCTGAACTTCGCCTACGGCTCCAACATGCTCTGGCAGCGCATCCGCGATCGGGTGCCCTCGGCCGTACCGTTGGGCCCGGCGCGCCTGCCGGGCTACCAGTTGCACTGGCACAAGGTGGGCAAGGATCGTTCAGGCAAGTGTGACATCCGGCCAGCAGCCGATCCGGCCAACCTGGTGCATGGCGTGCTGTACCGCTTTGATCGCAGCGACAAGCCCCTGCTGGACGCCGCCGAGGGCCTGGGCTACGGCTACGATGAGATCGAGGTACAGGTCGAGACGGCCAACGGCTCGTCGTTGGCACTGGCCTATGCCGCTACCCACATCGAGCCAACGCTGCGGCCCTTCGACTGGTACCAGGCGCTGGTGGTGGCGGGAGCCGTCGAGCATGGGCTGCCTGTTGACTATGTCGACGCGCTGCGCCGCATCGAGGCCAAAGCCGATGCCGACGCCGCGCGCGCCGCGCTGCACTTCAAGCTGGCGGGGCAGGGCTGATGCGCTGCCGCGTCGTTCGACCGAGCCCACAGGAAGCCGCATGAATACCGAGGCCTTTGTCCACCTGCCCACGCTGCGCGCCCGCATCAAGCCGCCGCTCAGTTCCGAACTGCGGGTCACGCCCGAGTTGCTGGCCGACTGGGACCAACGCAACCGTGGCCTGGGCCATCCCGAGAACTGGCGCCTGCCCGATGCCCAGCGCGAGGCCTCGCGACGGGCCACGCTGCAGCAACGGCCACTCACCGGGGATGTCTGGGTCTTCGGCTATGGCTCGTTGATGTGGGATCCGGGCTTTCACTTCACCGAGGTGCGGCTGGCCGACGTGGACGGCCACCAGCGCCGCTTCACCAACAAGATGACGGTCGGCCGCGGCACGCTGGAGCACCCGGCGCTGATGCTGACGCTGGAGCCGCAAGCCGGCCGCTGCCAGGGGTTGGCGTTCCGCGTGGCAGCCGATGCGGTGGAGGCCGAGACCACCATCCTGTGGCGGCGCGAGATGCTGCGCGGCAGCTACACCGCGGGCTGGCTGCCTGCCGCAACGCCGCAAGGCCCGATCGAAGTGCTGGCTTTTCTGGCCAACCCCGACTGCCCGTCCTATACCGGCGAGCAGCCGCTGACGCAGACCGCCAGCGTGATCGCCAGCGCGGTAGGCCCGCGCGGCAGCAACCGCGACTACCTCGAGCAACTGGCGGCGCAACTGGACCTGCTGGTCATCGAAGATGCCTATATCCGGCGCCTGATGGCCCAGGTGCAGACACTGGCCGGCGCCTGAGCTCCTGTGAAGCGCTGAGCCCTCCCACCGCAACGGCAGACGTCCCCGATGCTCTTCACCTTGTTGTCCTGCGCGCTGCTGGTGGTTGCCACCACGCTGATCCATTACGAGGTGCTGCGCCTGCTCAGCACCCGGCTGCCGACGCTGGGCATTCCCGCACGTTCGAAGCTGGTGGTGGTGCTGCTGACGGCCTTCACAGCCCATATCGCCCAGATGGCCTTGTACGGCGGCGCGCTCTACGCGCTGGTGCGATGGCTGGATGCCGGCAACCTGGTGGGCAGCGCCGGGTTTTCGCTGACCAGCAGCCTGTACTTTTCGGCCGAGACCTACACCTCGCTGGGCTTTGGTGATCTGACGCCCACCGGGCCGGTACGGCTGCTGGCCGGCGTGGAGGCGCTGAACGGCCTGCTGCTGATCGGCTGGAGCGCATCTTTCATCTATCTCTCGATGGAGCGTTTCTGGCTGCAACCGCCAGCCGACACGAGGCGTCCGGATTGAGAGACTGAGAGGCCACGGAGAGCGCAGGCACAATGAGCCGCTTTGCCCGAACAGGGGACGGCTGAGCGTGTTCAAGAATCTGATGGTGTACCGCCTGGCGGCGGAGTGGCAGCCCACGGTGGCCGATCTGGAAGCGGCGCTGGACGGTGCGCGCTTTGTGGAATGCGGCGCCACCCAGCCGCGCGCGATGGGCTGGGTGCCACCACGCGGTGAGGCGCACGGTGTGCTGGTCGAGGCCATCGACGGCCAATGGCTGCTGCAACTGATGGTGGAATCCAAACTGGTGCCCGGCGCGGTGATCAAGCGCCAGGTGGAGGCGCTGGCCGCCCGCATCGAGCAGACCACCGGCCGCAAGCCCGGCAAGAAGGAAACCCGCGAGCTGAAAGACCAGGCCTTGCTGGACTTGTTGCCGATGGCCTTCACCAAGCGCGCAGCGGTCAAGGTGTGGATCTCGCCGGCGGCGCGGCTGCTGGTGATCGACGCCGGCAGCGCCAGCCGCGCCGACGAGACGCTGACCGCGCTGAGCCAGGTGCTGGCCGGGCTCAGCGCGCAGTTGATCAATACCGCGGTATCACCCGAGGCGGCGATGGCCGACTGGCTGATCAGCGGCGAGCCACCGGCCGGCTTCACGATCGACCGCGACTGCGAGCTGAAGGCCAGCGATGGTGAAAAGCCGGTGGTGCGTTATGCCCGCCACGCGCTGGACCTGCCCGAGATCCGCGAACACATTGCCGCCGGCAAGCGGCCCACCCGGCTGGCGCTGAGCTGGCGCGACCGGGTGTCGTTCACGCTGACCGAGGGCCTGCAGCTGAAGAAGATCAGCTTCCTGGACGGTGTGTTCGAAGGCCGGCTGCAGGACGGCGACGAGGGATTTGATGCCAATGCCGCGATCGCCACCGGCGAACTGGCACCGATGATCGGCGAGTTGATCGACGCGCTGGGGGGCGAGCAGGTGTTTGGCGCCGCCGAAGCGCCGGCTGTGCCGCCCGCATCGGCAGCTACTTTGCCTTCAGCTTCATCAGCGCCATCAGCGCCATCAACGCCATCAACGCCATCAACGACATCAGCCGCGCCAGCTGCCACCGAAGGCAGCGTGCCACCCTGGGAAGCAGCGGCCTGAAGCAGGTCGGGCCAGCAGCAGCCCCTGCCGCTTGGGCGGTGGCCCTGGTCCGGCCTCAGGTGTCCTTGCTGACCTTGATGGTCGGGAACTTGTTGGTGAAGTCCTTGGCCTTTTCGGCGATCTTCACCGCCACCAGCCGGGCCATCGTCTTGTAGATGCCGGCGATCTCGCCGTCGGGGTCGGCCACCACGGTGGGCCGGCCGCTGTCGGCCTGCTCGCGGATGCTCATGCTCAGCGGCAGTGCGCCCAGGTAGTCCAGCTTGTACTGGGCGGCCATCTTCTTGCCGCCGTCGGCGCCGAAGATGTGTTCGGTGTGGCCACAGTTCGAGCAGATGTGCACCGCCATGTTCTCGACCAGGCCGAGAATGGGCACGCCCACCTTCTCGAACATGCTCAAGCCCTTCTTGGCGTCGAGCAGCGCGATGTCCTGCGGCGTGGTGACGATCACCGCGCCGGTGATCGGCACGCGCTGGCTCAGCGTGAGCTGGATGTCGCCAGTGCCCGGCGGCATGTCGACGATCAGGTAGTCCACATCACGCCAATTGGTCTGGCGCAGCAGTTGATCAAGCGCCTGGGTGGCCATCGGGCCGCGCCAGATCATCGCCTGATCGGCATCCACCAGGAAACCGATCGACGCCACCTGCAGGCCATGGCCCTGCATGGGTTCCATGGTCTGGCCGTCGATGCTCTCGGGCCGGCCGCTGATGCCCAGCATCATCGGCTGGCTGGGGCCATAGATGTCGGCGTCGAGCACGCCCACCGTGGCGCCCTCGGCGGCCAGTGCCAGCGCCAGGTTGACGGCGGTGGTGCTCTTGCCCACGCCGCCCTTGCCCGAAGCCACGGCGATGATGTTCTTCACGCCGGGCAGCAACTGCACACCGCGCTGCACCGCATGGGCGGTGATCTTGCTGCTGACATTGACGCTGACATTGCCCACGCCAGGCACGCTGCGTGCGGCGGCCACAAACTGCCGGCGCAGGCCGGCAAACTGGCTCTTGGCCGGGTAGCCGAGCTCCACATCGAAGGCCACATCGTCGCCGTCGATCTTCAGGTTGCGTATCTGGCGCCCGCTGACGAAGTCGCGGCCGGTATGGGGATCGACGATGGTCTTCAGGGCATCCAGCAGGGCGGCTTCGGTGACGGCGGTCATGTTCTGGGGGCGGCGTGAGAGGGCAAGGGCCGCGACGGGCGCAGGCGCCTGGTCACGGAAACTGACCAAGAGTCTAGCGGAGCGGCCGCAGCGGCCAGGGCGGCCGGTAGGTTTGGCCTTGCTGCCCCGCGCGGCGCTGACCCTGCCAACCTAGAATCAAAGGCTGAATCTCCTGGATGGCCCCATGCCCCGCAAGCTCTTCGTCACCACCGCCCTGCCCTATGCCAACGCGGCCTTCCACATCGGGCACATGATGGAATACATCCAGGCCGACACCTGGGTGCGGGCGCAGCGCATGATGGGCGCGCAGGTCAACTTCGTCTGCGCCGACGATGCCCATGGCGCGCCGATCATGATCGCCGCCGAGAAGGCCGGCAAGACGCCGCAGCAGTTCGTCGCCGACATCGCCGCCGGCCGCAAGCAATACCTCGACGGCTTCCACATCGGTTTCGACAACTGGCACTCGACCGACGCGCCGGAGAACCACCAGCTGGCGCAGCAGATCTACCTCAAGCTGCGCGACAACGGTCTGATCGAGACGCGCACCATC
>JBBQZM010000134.1:0-10210 GCA_038207685.1 Burkholderiales bacterium | reverse complement strand
TGGACGCTGGCCGGCCAGACGCTGGCCCATGGCCAGCAGCGACGTTTTGTCGAGCCCAGCGCCGCCAACCGCGAGCAAGCCCGCCAGGCCGCGCAGGCGCTGGCCGACCGTGTCGGCGCGGTGCGGCTGACCCAGGCCACGTTGGCCGCCTGGGCCGCCGACCGCCAGCGCACGCTCTACCGCTGGGATGTGCGTACGCCCGAGGAATTCGCCGCCGGCCATCTGCCGGGCTTTGGCGGCGCGCCGGGAGGCCAGCTGGTGCAGGAGACCGACGTCAACGCTGCGGTGCGTGGCGCCCGCATCGCGCTGGCCGACGGCGGGCCCGGGACCGACGGCGTGCGCGCCGCGATGACCGCCCATTGGCTGGCCCAGCTGGGCTGGGAAGTGGGCTGGCTGACCGACAACACGCCGGCGCAGCACAGCGAGACCGGTGCCTGGTGGCCGCCGTTTGCGCCGCTGCCCGAGGTGGCCACCGTGTCGCCGCAGGCCTTGGCTGCGGCCTTGCCCGACGGCCGATTTCTGGTGCTCGACGTCGGCACCAGTGCCCAGCATGTGCGTGGCCATGTGCCCGGCGCGCGCTGGTTGCTGCGTGCTGACCTGCCCAAGCTGCTGCCCGGCTTGCCGGCGGCTGATCAGTTTGTGCTGGTCTGTGCCGATGGCCGCTTGTCGCGGCTGGCAGCCGCCGACCTGGCGCGCCTGAGCGACACGCCGGCGGTGGTGCTGGACGGCGGCATGGCCGCCTGGACGGCGGCTGGCCTGCCGCTGCAGGCCGGCGAGCAGGCGCTGCTGAGCCCGCGCATCGACCGCTATCGCCGGCCCTACGAGGGCACCGATGCGCCGCGCGAGGCGATGCAGGGCTACCTCGACTGGGAGTTTGGCCTGGTCGCGCAACTGGCGCGCGACGGCACCCACGGCTTTCAAGTGCTGCCGGCGGCCTGAGCGGCCCGGCCCGGCCCGGCTCGGCCCGGCTCGGCCCAGGATCGGTAGGCGCGTTGGTTGACCACTGTCCGGTACAGCTCGATCGACGCGCTGACGTCCATGAACTTCTCGAACTCGACCGGTTTGACGATGCAGGAATTGGCGCCCAGCCGGTAGGCGGCCTGCACATCAAGCGGGCCTGGCGCCGCCTGCAAGCGCCAGACCCGTGGCGGAAAACGCTCGCCAGGCGGCCCCTGGGTGCGACCGACCCGCCAGCGGCCGGCTGGGGTGGCTGGCCTCGGCCGCTGCAGATCGGTGGTGGCCGCAGGGCCTCCATCCGCGGGCTGGCTGCACACGCCATCGATGACCCGCCCTTGGGCATCCAGCGCCCGCAACTGGAAGGGCAAGGGCAGCCAGCGCCTGGTGCCGCGCATGCCAGGTGAAGGCCGCGGTGGAGCCGAGCACCAGCAGGCGCGCCGCGCCTGTCAGCAGCAAGACCCACGAGCAAGTTGCCAGATCAACCGTGGTGGCCAGCCCTCCCCAAGCACCGGGGCGTGCTGTCGCCGGTCAAGTGGGGACGTGCCGCTGTCCGGCAAGAACGGACTCCTACCCGCCGCGATTGCCGAGTTCAAGTCAGAGCAAGCCGCTGATGTCGACGACTTCCCCCGTCATGGGGGCGTGGCAACAGGCCGGGGCCGGCCCTGCCGGCGCTCAGTCCAGCGCCGCACCGCAAGCCTGGTGGCGACCGCGGGTCTTGGCCAGGTAGAGCTGCTCATCGGCGCCGCGCAGCAGGGTTTCGGCCGAACCCTGCGCGGCCGTGGCCGTGCTGCAGACCCCCAGGCTGGCAGTGAGCAGCTGTCCCAGCGGTGAATTGGCATGCGTAATCCTGAGCGCGGCGACCCGCTCACCGAGCAGGCGCGCCAGCGCCAGCGCGCCGCTCAGATCGGTGTCGGGCAACAGGGCCACGAACTCCTCGCCGCCATAACGCGCCAGCAGATCGCCCGGTCGCTTCACAGCCTGCTTCAGGCATTGGGCCACCCGGCGCAGCACCTCGTCGCCCGCCTGGTGGCCGTAGCTGTCGTTGTAGCGCTTGAAGAAGTCCACATCCAGCATCAGCACGCTCAGCGGCGAGCAGCTGCGTCGCGCGCGAGCCCATTCAGTGGCCAGGCGCTCGTCGAAGCTGCGGCGGTTGTGCACGCCGGTGAGGCCGTCGGTGTAAACCCATTGGCGCAGCAGGTCGGCCTGCGCCTTCAGCGTCAGATGGGTCTTGACCCGCGCCCGCACGATCTTTGGATTGATCGGCTTGGAGATGAAGTCCACGGCGCCGACCTCCAGGCCCAGCGTCTCGGCCAACTCATCGTTCTGCGCGGTGACGAAGATCACCGGGATGTCGCGAGTGGCGGCATCGGTCTTCAGCCGGCGGCAGACCTCATGACCGTCCATGCCGGGCATCTGCACGTCCAGAAGCACCAGATCAGGCAGCTTGCTGGCGCACAGCGTGAGTGCCTGCTGGCCGCTGGTGGCCATCAGCACCTGGTGGTCGGCCGCGAACACCTGGTACAGCGCCTGGATGTTGATGGGCTGGTCATCGACCAACAGCAATCGCGGCTGCGCCGGCAGCGCCAATTCGGGCGGCGGATCGAGCACGTTGTTCATGCCGACCCGCCGGCCAGCAGCGGCCGGCACAGTTGCAGGGCGCGATCGAAGTCCAGCGCCGACACCGCCCCGTCGATCTGCTGCCACGGCGGTGGCAACGGGCGCCCCGGCTGTTGCAGCCGGGCCATCAGTGCGGTGGCTTGCATGTCGCAATTTTCCAGCAGGCCGATCAGTTCAACCAGCGCAGCCGCGTCGGGCGCGTGTTGCTGCGTCACAGCAGCCGACGCTGAGTCGGTTGCCAGCGCCCGCAACAGCGCCATCAGGCCAGCTTGCTGGCGCTCGATGGCCTGCAGCAGCGGCGCACAGGCCTGCTCACAGGCCTGCAGCGCGGGCAGGCCAGGGGCGCTGCGATGAAGCCGGTGCTCCGCGTCGGCCGCGGCGGCGGCCAGCGTGCTCGCGCCCAGCGTGGCGGCGAGGCCCTTGAGCGTGTGCATCTGGTGCGCCGCGTCCTTGTCATCGGCTGCGGCGGCAGCCTGGCGCAACTGCGCTGCCAAGTCCGGCAAGTCGCTGGCAAAGCGCTGCAGCAGGCGTTGGTACACCGGCAGTTTGCCGCCCAGGCGGCCGACGGCGGTGGCGATCTCCACACCGGCTTCGGCCGCGGCATCCAGCACCTCGGCAGGCAGCTGGCGACCGACGCCACGCGGCGGCGCGACACCGGTGTCGGCGCCCGCGCCCGCGCGCCCGGTCAGGCCTTGCAGCACCGTCACCAGATGGTCCAGCTCAAAGGGCTTGCCGACATGCTCGTTCATGCCGGCGGCCAGACAGGCCTCGCGGTCCGAGGCCAGTGCGTTGGCGGTCATCGCCACGATGGGCAATTGCAGCTGCCCCAGATCGCGGCGGATGCGCCGGGTGGCGGTGTAGCCGTCCATCACCGGCATCTGCAGGTCCATCAGCACCGCGTCGAAGCCACCCGCGGCAGCCGCCACCGCCTGCACCGCGGCTTGGCCGTCACCCACCACCTGCACGATCGCGCCTTCGTCCTGCAGCAGTTCCAGCGCCACTTGCTGGTTGTTGAGGTTGTCCTCGGCCACCAGCAGGCGCAAGCCAGCCAGCCGGGGGGCAGTGGTGGACGGCGAGCCGGTCGAGAGATGAGGCCGTCGCGGCAACATGCCGCGTCGGGCATCGACCACCGCATCGAACAGCATCGACCCGGTCACCGGCTTGACCAGGAAGCCGTCCAGCAGCCGCTGTTCGGCTTCGCTGCGCTGGGCCAGCATTTCACGGCCATGGGCCGTCACCATCACGATCACCGGCGTGTCACGACCCTGGCTGCGCTCGCCGATGAGGCGGGCGGTGTCCCAGCCGTCCAGGCCCGGCATCTGCCAATCCACAAAGACCACGTCGTAGCCATCACCGTGCGACGCCATCTCGGCCTGGCGTTGCAATGCCTGCTCGCCACTGTCGGCGGTGTGCACCTGCCAACCCAGGGTTTCAGACATGCGGGCCAGCACCTCGCGGGCGGTGGCATGGTCATCGACCACCAGGGCGCGCAGTGGCCGGGCGGTGGCGGGCAGGGCCGTGTCGTCGCCGGCAGCCGCACCAGCGTCTCGGGCCAGGGGCAGGCTGATGTCGAAGTGGAAGTCGCTGCCCGCACCCAACGCGCTGCGCAGCTGGAGCTCGCCGCCCATCAGGCCGACCAGGCGCTGGCTGATGGCCACGCCCAGGCCGGTGCCGCCAAACCGGCGGGTGGTCGAGGCCTCAGCCTGCGTGAAGCCGCTGAAGATGCGGGCCTGGTTTTCCGCAGCGATGCCGATGCCGCTGTCGCGCACCGAGACGTGCAGGACGCAGGCCCGATCGTCGAGCTGCCGCACCTCAAGCTTTACCACCACTTCACCGGCGGCGGTGAACTTGAGCGCATTGCCGCCCAGGTTGATCAACACCTGGCGCAGCCGCAGTGCGTCGCCGACCAGCACACCGGGCAGGCGCTGATCGATGTCGAACAGCAGTTCGACCGGCTTGTGGCCGACATTGGCCGACAGGATGACCGACAGGTCGCGCAGCAGTTCGTCGGTGCGGAAGGGCTGCGGATCAAGCGTGAGCTTGCCGGCTTCGACCTTGGAGAAGTCGAGGATGTCGTCGAGCAGGCCCAGCAGTGAGCGCGCGGCGCCCTCGGTCTTGCCCGCATAGTCCATTTGCCGGGCGGTCAACGGCGTCCTTTTCAACAGCGCCAGCATGCCGAGGATGGCATTCATCGGCGTGCGGATCTCGTGGCTCATGTTGGCCAGAAACTGGCTCTTGGCCTGGGAGGCCTGCTGCGCTGCTTCGGTGGCCAGAGTCAGGTCGGTGATGTCGATGCGAAAGCCCACGGTATGGCCGTCGGGCAGCTTGCGCTCGATGATGCGCAGCGTCTTGCCGGTGCTGAGCTTCTGCACGATGGTTTCGTCGGCACGCTGGTGTGCGGCCACGCGCTCGGCCACCCAGTCGTCGACACGGCCGATCGCGGCGAGGTAGTCGCCCCGCTCGGCGCCGACGCGCACCACATCCTCGAAGCGCACGCCCGGTACCATCAGATCGGACATGCCGGGGTAAATCTTTCGGTAGCGGTCGTTGCACAGCACCAGCCGGTCATCGGGATCGAAGAGCACGAAGGCCTCGTCGATCGCGTCTATCGCGCCGCGAAGCAGATCGCCGCTGCGCTGCACTTCGGACTCGGCGCGGGCGCGGGCGCTGACATCGGTGTAGGTGGTGACAAATCCGCCGCCGGCCATCGGTCCGCCGCGGATCTCCAGCACCACGCCGTTCGGCCGTGTGCGCTCGAACTGGTGCGGCGTGGCCGGCTGGCGAGCCCTAGCGACGATGACCTGGATCGTCGCCTCGGTGTCGCCATCGCCGTACTCGCCACGTGCGGCATTGAAGCGGATGACATCCTCGAAGTTCACCTGGCCTGGTTGGCACAGCGACGGTGGCAGCTCGAGCAGGCGACCAAATTCGTCATTGCACAGCGTCAACTGCAGATCGCCGTTGAACACACTCAGGCCGCAAGGCAGGCTCTCCAGCACGGTGGCCAGCAAGGCATTGCTGCGCCGGATCTGGTCTTCCATGTCGCGGCGCGCGGTGATGTCCTGGAACGCGCCCAGCACCCGCATCGGTCGACCATCCAGCAATTCGGCCTCACCCACCGCGCGCACCCAGATCGAGCGGCCGCTGGCGGTGGTCATGGGCAGTTCCAGGTCGAAGCCCTGGCCGGAGATCATGCTCTGCAGTACGGCTTCCTCGATCGTCGCACGCGCTTGTGGCGGGTAGTATTCCATCGCCTCGGTGAGCGTGGGGCTGTGGCCTGGCGGCAGATCGTGGATGCGGCAGGTTTCCTCGGTCCAGGTGACCCGCTGGCCGTTGACTTCGAGCGCCCAACCGCCAATGCCACCGATGCGGCCGGTCTTGTTCAACAAGGCGCGGCTGGCTTGCAGCGCGGCCTCGGCCTGTTTGCGTTCGGTGACGTCTTGTTCAACCGCCATGAAACCGGTGAGCCGGCCGTGTTCATCGGTCAGCGGCTGGATTTCCACTGCCAGCCAGTACATGTCGCCGTGCTTGCTGCGATTAAGTATCTCTCCAGTAAACGATCTGCCAGCATTCAGGGCCTCGCGCAAGCGTTGCACGGTGTTGGCGTCGGTGGCCTCGGTCTGCAGCAGCGCGCCCGGCGATTGCCCGATCACCTCGTCTGCGCGGTAGCCGGTGATGCGCTCGAAGCCCTCGTTGACCCAGCTGATACGGCGCTGCGCGTCGGTGATCACCACCGCGTTGGTGGTGCGGCGGGCTACCAGGGCCAGGCGGTCGCGGTCTACTGCCAGCAACTCGGCGCGGGCCTTGTCCTGGTGCCTGCCCAGCATCAGCTGGCGCAGCAGCGCAGCCAGCAGGGTTGCGGCAAGCACAACGCAGACTAAGAACAGCGCCGGCGTGCTGGCGGCGTGTTGCGCATCAAATGCCGGGCTGCTGCTCAGCCTCAGCGTCAGCGACCGGCCGGGCACGACAATGCTTTGCGTGATGTTGAACCGGGACGTCGTGGCGTCGGTGCGCTCACCCTGGCTGGCGTAGATCCGCGGGCCGTGGCGGGTGCTGCTGGCGCTGTCGAACAGTTCGACCTGCACCAGCCCATCGAGTTGTTCAGGCAGACCCGCCAGCAGTTCGGCGATCACGATGGGGGCGAACAACAGGCCGCGCAGCCTATCGGCGGGGCCGGGCGGGGTGGCCGGCGCGTCCGCTGAATGCAGCACCGGGACAAACAGCAGCATGCCGGGGCTTTGACGCTCATCCTGCACCAGCGTGACCATGCCAGTCAGCGCGGCTTCGCCGGTCACGATGGCGTGCTGGAGGCCTTGTTCGCGCACTGACTCGGAGGCCAGGTCCAGCCCCAGTGCGTTGTTGTTGCCGGCGGACGGCTCGATCATCTGGACGATGAAGTGCTCGGGCACGTCGCGCTGTTCATACTGCCGCAGGCTGAACAGCGGCGCACCATCGGCCCGTTCCGCGGCGATGAAGGCATCGAGTTCGGCGTGTGGTACGCGCCGAATGAAGCCGAAGCCCCGGATGCCGGGGTAATCGAGCGCCAGATTGCGTGCCTTGACGAAAGCGCGGAAGGTTTTGCGATCGACGGCGGGCTGCACCGCGTAAAGGCTGCGCAGGCTGTTCAGCTCCTGCGCGGGCTTGTAGAAAAGTTCAGTGATCGTGCCCACGCTGCGTTGCCGCAGTCGCTCGAAATCGGCCTCGGCATCACTCTGCAGCAAGCCGCGCAGCCATAGGGCGCCCGCGGCGGCCACCACCAGGCCCACCAGAACCAGCAACACCGGCAGCAGCAGGGCTGCGCGCCGGTCAAAGTGCCGCACCATGAATGTCATCGCCTTGTGAAACGTCGCAGGCCTTCGACACCCGGACTGCCCCATGTTCGACGATTGTCGAGCGGCCGAAGGGCCGAAGAGACAGGATCCGCCGGTGCAATTGCCACGGCGGCGTCATGCACCTAGCCGGCGCTGCCGGGGGCCGGCCGCTGCTATGACAGGCGGCGGGCGGCTCAGTCTCTCAGCCCAGCGCGTCGTTGACCCGCTCGTGGAACTCGGCCAGGTCGACCGCGGTATTGACCTCGCGCGGCAGCGCGTCGCGGGCCGAGAAGACGCCGAAGATCTTGCCGTCTTCGGCCACTACCGGCAGGTTGCGAAAGCCGCGCTCGATCATGATCAGCACGGCGTCACTGACATGCATTTCGGGTGGCGCAGTGCGTGGGTGCGGTGTCATCACGCTGGCGATGGCCGTGGTCTTGGGATCGAGTGCTTTGGCCATGACGCGGGTCATCAGGTCGCGTTCGGTCAGAATACCCAGCAGCGCGTGCTGGCTACCAATCACCAGCACACTGCCGCAGTTGGCGCCGGTCATGATGCGTGCGGCCTCCAGCACCGAGGCGTCGGGGCCCAGGCTGATGACATGGCGGTTGGACATGGCCTGGAAAATGGTGCGTTCTGACATGGTCGACTCCTTGGCCGGTGAGCCAATGACGAGGGCGCGGCGTTCAGCGCAGCGCGGCGTTGATCTTCTCCAGCGCACCGGCGCCCGGGCACAGCAGCCGATGATCGAGGCTGTTCAGCGGCGCCGCGCAGGTATTGAGCGAGGTATGCAAGTCGGTGGCCAGCGTGTCGATGTAGAGCAGGCCGGTTACCACCTCACCGCGCGCGCTGTGGCGTTGCATGTAGCTCATCGCAGCGAAGCGGTCGGTGGCATCGTAGCCTTCGTGCAGCTTGCGCAGGGTCATCATGCCACCATCGTGCTGGGGCACTTGCAGCGTCTCGCCCGGGCCGTAGCTGCCGGTGACTTCGGCGCCCGGAGTCATGAAGTCGATGCGGCTGACGGCCTCGTTGTGCTGGCGCACATAGTCGTAGCTCTTGGTGCTGCCGCTGTGGTTGTTGAAGGTGACGCAGGGGCTGATGACGTCGATGAAGGCGGCGCCACTGTGCATCATCGCGCCCTTGATCAGCGGCACCAGCTGGGCCTTGTCGCCCGAGAAGCTGCGGGCCACATAGGTGGCGCCCAATTGCAGCGCGATACCCACCAGGTCGATCGGCGCATCGTTGTTGACCACGCCCTTCTTGCTTTTCGAGCCCTGGTCGGCCGTGGCCGAGAACTGGCCCTTGGTCAGGCCGTAGACGCCGTTGTTCTCGACGATGTAGGCCATGTGCACGCCACGGCGCATCGCATTGGCAAACTGGCCCAGGCCGATCGACGCCGAATCGCCGTCGCCTGACACACCCAGGTAGAGCAACTCGCGGTTGGCCAGGTTGGCGCCGGTCACCACCGACGGCATGCGGCCATGCACCGTGTTGAAGCCGTGGCTGGCGCCCAGAAAGTAGTCGGGCGTCTTGCTGCTGCAGCCGATGCCCGACAGCTTGGCGACGCGGTGCGGCTCGATGTCGAGCTCCCAGCAGGCCTGGATGATGGCCGCCGAGATGCTGTCGTGGCCACAGCCGGCGCACAGCGTGGAGACCCGGCCCTCGTAATCGCGCCGGGTGTAGCCCACCTTGTTGGGCTGCAGGCTGGGGTGGTGCAGCCGGGGCTTGGTAATAAAAGTCATGCGAACTCCTGGCTGGTCTGCAGCTGCTTGCGGATGGCGCCGGCGATAAAACGGGCGGTGATCGGCGTGCCGTCGTAGTGCAGCACCCGCGTCAGTCGGGCCGGGTTGATGTGCAACTCATTGACCAGCAGCTGGTGCATCTGGGCGTCGCGGTTCTGCTCGACCACAAACACCTGGTCATGCGCATTGATGAAGTTGGGCACCGAGTGCGGGAACGGGAAGGCCCGCAGCCGCAGCGCGTCCAGGTGCAGGCCTTCAGCCCGCAGCAGGTCCAGCGCCTCGCGCAGCGCCGGGCTGGTGGAGCCGAAGTGGATCACGCCGATGCGCGTGGGCTGATCGGCCAGCCGCAGTTCGGGCTGCGGTACCAGGGTGGCCGCGGTCTCGAACTTCTTCAGTAGCCGCTCCATGTTGTAGATGTAGTCGGGGCCGCGTTCGGAGTAGCGGGCATAGGCGTCGCGGGTGGTGCCGCGGGTGAAGAAGGCACCTTTGCTGGGATGGGTGCCAGGCAGGGTGCGCCAGGGGATGCCGTCGCCATCGACATCCTTGTAGCGGCCGAAGTCGCGGCCGGCTTCCAGTGCCTCGGCGGTCATGACTTTGCCGCGGTCGTAGCGGCAGTCGTCGTCCCAGTCGAAGGGTTTGCTCAGGCGCTGGTTCATGCCGATGTCCAGGTCGGTCATCAGGAACACCGGCGTCTGCAGCCGATCGGCCAGGTCGAGTGCGGCGGCGCCATGCTCGAAGCATTCGTGCGGATCCTGCGGGAACAGCATCACATGCTTGGTGTCGCCGTGCGAGGCATAGGCGCAGGCGATCAGGTCGGATTGCTGGGTGCGTGTGGGCATGCCGGTGGACGGCCCGCCGCGCTGCACATTGATGATGGTCACCGGAATCTCGGCGAAATAGGCCAGGCCGATGAACTCGGTCATCAGCGAGATGCCGGGGCCCGAGGTGGCGGTGAAGGCGCGCGCGCCGTTCCAGCCGGCGCCCACCACCATGCCGATCGAGGCCAGTTCGTCCTCGGCCTGCACGATGGCAAAGCGGTGCTGGCCGGTGGCCGGGTCGACGCGGAACTTCTGGCAGTACTTC
>JBBQZM010000133.1:0-10304 GCA_038207685.1 Burkholderiales bacterium | reverse complement strand
TTGGCGTTGGGCACCGCGGTGCCCACCTTCAGCGGGCAGCTCAGCGATCCGCCGCTTCGTGGCCGTTTCAAGGTGCGGGCCATCAGCGACGGCCGCGTCACGCTGAAGGGGCCGATGATGCGCGGCCTGTCGGTCAACCTGGGCCCCAGCGCGTGCCTGGAGATCGACGGCATCCTGATCGCGGTGGTCAGCGGCAAGAAGCAGTTGCTCGACCGCGAGCTGCTGCGCATGGTGGGCATTCAGGCTGAACAAATGCGGCTGATCGTGGTCAAGAGCTCCAACCACTTCCGCGCCGATTTCACCCCCATCGCCAGCCGCGTGCTGGTGGCCAAGGCCGCCGGCCCGATGGCCGCCGATCCGGCTGACTTGCCCTGGAAGAACTTGCCGGCGAGCACGCGGTTGCGGCCCTGAGCTAGACGCCTGGGATATCGCTCGCTTCCGCACCTTGGACAGCCGCCTTCGGCTCGTTGCTGACGTTCGCTCTCGATGGAAAAGCAGCCGCCAATTCAGTTTGGCGCGAGGCTGACGAGGCCGTCGGGCAACCGGATCCCTCCGTGTCCCCCAGGCCGGGCTCTGCCCGACCTTCCTCCTTTACCTACGGGATCCGGTTACCCGACGCCCTCGCCAGCTGGCAGCTGCTTTGCGGTCGCAGCGCCAGTGCAGTCAAAACGCCACAAGGCCTCGGGTCAGCTGCTTAGAGCGCCACCCAGCTACTGGTGGCCGAGGCTGTCGGGCGTGCGGATCACGGAGGTAAAGGAGGAGGTGGCGGCCGCCAGGCCGACGCCGGGGGACACGCAGTGATCCGCACGCCCGGCAGCCTCGGTCACGCGCATCAGAGCCGGTACGCCTGACTGAATGCGACCACTCCCAACGACAGCAACGAGCCGACAACCGATCCTCAGAACCGGCTCTTCGCCTTGCGCTTGTCGAACTCGGCCAGTTGCGCCTTGAGCAGCAGCAGCAGCACACGTGCGGTGTCCTCGCTCATGCTCAGCATGGTGTGAGGTTCGGCGTTGTCGTCTTCGTCAGCGCCGCGGCGCGCCTGCTGCGGCTGCACCAGGGCATCGATGCGGGCATGGATCAGGCCGTGGCCATTGGCCATCGCCTTCACCTTCTGCACCTCGATGTTGTAGGTCTTCATGGTCTGCTCCGGGAAATTGTCCGTAGCCTATCCCAGCCGATCAGGCGGCGGGCTCAGCGGTACTGCTCTACAGGCGAGTGGCGCCCCGCCATGTGGTCGAACAGCGCCACGCTGCGGCTCAGGTTGGAAAGGCGGTGCTGGTCGTCGGAGGCCAAACGCAAGCGGCGCACGCCCGCCAGGCTGCGGTAGTGCCACAGCCCCGGCGCCTGCTGCTTCAGTGTCAACACCATCTGCATGTCGCGTGGCGCCATCACCAGCAGGCCGAACATGCGGATGTCGGACAGGTTCTCCATGCGCACGGTCACCGTCTGCGCGCTGGCGCGCAGCAGCATCATGCCAAAGGCCGAAGGCTCGGAAGATCGGTTGTCGGTCTGCAGGTAGAAGAGCTCGACGCCGCTGCGCAACTCGGCGGCGCTGAAGTCGCCGCGGCGCTGGCGGCGCTCCAGGTTGTGCACCGCATGCGAGTCCAGCACCAGCAACTGCCGCCGGTGATCGGTGAATGACCAGTAGGTCATGCCGGACTGCGTCGACACGGCACCCAGTCGGGCCAGCTGCTCGTCGAGGTCGCCTGTTGCCTTGTAGGCGCCGCTGACCCGCACCAGCAACTCGAAATCGAGCGATTGCAGGCCGCTGCAGTCGGGCAATGGTCCGTCGCGCTGGCCGTCGCGCAGCCAGCATTGCACCAGCGGCGGCTGGTCGGCGGCGGGCGGCGGCGGGAAGGCGGCATCGCCGCAGAGGGTCTGCGCCGGTGCCGCCCTGGTTGCCACCGGCAGCAGCCCGGCCGCTGCCGCCCAAGCACCCATCGTCCAGCCCCAGCGCCAGCCGTCGCGCAGGCAGCGCCGCCGGGCAGGGCTGGTGGGCAGATGGCGGCGGCGGGCGGACAGTGGCATAGCGGGTGTCAGCTGCCTGTGGTTCAGCGCGGCGCGGCGCAGTGCTGGGCGATGTAGTCGGCGTGGCCGGGCATCACCTGCAGGCACTTGCCGATCACCCCGCTGACGTTGGCCAGGTAGTCGGCTACCTCGGGCTCGCTGATCAGGCTGGCCAGCGGGTGATGACCCTGAGGCCGCAGCCCCTGACCGTGCATCACCTGCAGCCAACCGACTTCGGAAAACAGCTCATTGCCTTCGCGCATGATGCGGCCGCGCTGACGGTAGAGATCGATCTTGCGCTGCAACGTCTCGGGAATCGCCATCTCGCGGCAGCGCTGCCAGAAGGGCGTGTCGTCACGCTGATTCAGGTGGTAGTGCAGGATGATGAAGTCGCGGATGCGCTCGAACTCAAAGCGGCTCTGACGGTTGAACTCGTCGGTGTCAGCCTGGCTGAAGCCGCGGTCGGGGAAGAAGCTGATCAGCCGCGCGATGGCGGTCTGGATCAAGTGGATGCTGGTCGATTCCAGCGGCTCCATGAAGCCGCCGGCCAGGCCGATGGCCACCACGTTGCGGTTCCAGGCCTGGCGCCGCATGCCGGTGGTGAAGCGCAGCGTGCGCGGCTCGGCCAGCGCCGGTGCGTCCAGGTTGGCCATCAGCACCGCCGTGGCCTCATCCTCGCTGAGGTACTGGCTGCAGAAGACATGGCCGTTGCCGGTGCGGTGCTGCAGCGGAATGCGCCACTGCCAGCCTGCCTGGCGCGCGGTGGATCGGGTGTAGGGCAGCAGCTCACCGGCCGGCTCGCAGGGCACGGCCACGGCGCGGTCACAGGGCAGCCAATGGCTCCAGTCCTCGTAACCGGTCTTCAGTGCCTGCTCGATCAGCACGCCGCGGAACCCCGAGCAGTCGATGAACAGATCACCGGTGATGCGGCGGCCATCCTCCATCTGCACAGAATCGACATGGCCGTTCGAGCCGCGCAACAGCACGTCGACGATGCGTCCCTCTGTGCGCTGCACGCCCAGCGCCTCGGCATAGCGCCGCAGATAACGGGCATAGAGGCTGGCATCGAAGTGGAAGGCGTGCTTGATGTCGGCCAGCGGTGAATTGCCCAGCTCGGGCTGGGCGCGCATGAACTTGTTGGCCAGCGCCGCCATGCGGTTGATCGAATAGGCCTCCAGGTCCAGCGCCTTGCCGGCCTGGTGCATGCGCTGCCAGTACTGGTCGAAACCCACCGTCCACAGGTCCTGGCCGAAGACACCGAAGCCGTGCATATAGCGCTCACCCAACCGGCCCCAGTCGACAAACTCGATCGCCAGCTTGAAGGTGCCCTGGGTCTCGCGCAGAAACTCGTTCTCGTCGATCTCCAGCACCTTGTTGAAGAGCTGGATCATCGGGATCGTGGCCTCGCCCACACCCACGGTGCCAATCTCGTCGGACTCCACCACCTGGATGGCCACACGGCCCTGAAGCACCTTGGCCAGCGCGGCCGCCGTCATCCAGCCGGCGGTGCCACCGCCGACCACCACGATGGTCTGGATCAGCTTGTCTTGCATCTCACGTCTACTTTCAGGGCGTACATCATGCGTCATCATGAAAGACGCCCCTGGCGGCCTGGGGCCGACAGGGGCGTGCTGCACCGCTGGTCAGGCGTTCAGAGCTTGTAGTTCAGGCCGAGCAAGTAGGTCGAGCCGAACTTCTTGCGCTCCACCTCGTTGGCATAGGTGTCGCGGTAGCGCACATAGGGGGCGTCGGTCACGTTGTTGGCCTGGAAGACCACGCTCAGGCCCTTGGCCAGACCGCCCTGGAACTCGTAACCCAGCTGCAGGTCGGCCACCGTCTCGGCCTTGATGTAGGTCAGGCGGCGGTCACCGGCAAAGTCAGCCACCTCGCCGACGAAGTCGGAGCGGTGACGCGCCGCCACACGCGCCGAGAAGCCCCACTTCTCGAAGTAGATCGCCAGGTTGGCCACCTGCTTGGACAGGCCGGGCAGCGGGATCTTGCCGGTAGCGGCGATGCCATCCACCGCAAAGGCGCTGGCTGGCAGGTTGATCGAGCTGTTGGTGTCCGAGTAGCTCAGCTGCACACCAAAGCCATCGAGCGACTTGGTCAGCAGGTTGAACGGCAACGAGGCCGACAGTTCGATGCCCTGGATGCTGCCGCCGCTGCCGTTGACCGGCTGGTTCAGCAGGCCGATGACCCGACCGCCCGGTGGCAGTGGTGTGCTCGGCGTGATGTAGCCAGTGAAGTCGGTGACCACGTCCTGCTTCAGGATGTAGGTGCGCAGATCCTTGTAGAAACCGGCCACGCCGACATAGGCCTTGCTGCCGAAGTACTTCTCGTAGGACAGGTCCAGCGCGTTGGCGCGGAAGGGCTTCAGGTAGGGGTTGCCGGCATCCCCCTTGAGCACACCCAGGCTGGTGTCGACGCCAAAGCCCAGGCTGGCGCGCATGTCGTTGAGCGTAGGCCGCGCCATCACGCGCGACAGGCCCACGCGCATCGTCTGGTCGCCGCCCATGTCGAAGGCCAGGTTCAGGCTGGGCAGGATGTCGGTGTAGCTGGTGCCCACGGCGCGGGTGGCGGCCGGGCAGGTTTGGTCGTTGGCGCAAGTGCCCTTGTCGACGTTGTAGGCCGACGAGTCCTGCTGCGTATGCACCAGCTGCACACCGACGTTGCCGCGCACCGGCAGGCCCATCAACTGGCGATCGATGTCGCCACGCACAAAGGCGGTGGTCAGCTTCTCGTTGACCTGCCAGTCCTTGTTGTAGATGTCCGGGTGCTTCTTGGACACCACGTCGTAGATCGAGCCGACCGCGGCGCTGGGGTCGAAGGTGGCGAAGCTGACGCCACCCACCGTGACCGAGCTGCTGCCGGGCATGCTGGCCGAGCCCAGCCCGGTGGTGTCGCCCTTGACGATCAAGCGGCCCTCGATGAATTCGCGGGTCTTCTGGCGGTCGCCGTAGTTGAAGCCGGCCTCCACGCCCACCAGCCAGGGGTTGTCGAGGTTGCGCTTGAACGACAGGCGCAGGGCGTTGGCTTCGTCCTGCACGCTGGGCAGTTTGCTGTAGCCGGCCTGCGGCGAGCCGATGCCGCCGCCCCAGCCCTGCACGTCGGTGAGCTTGACGATGCTGCGATCGGTGTAGTTCAGGGTTGGCGTGAAGACACCGGCGTTGGTGAACTTGATGGTGTCCAACGCTGCGGTGCCCAGCGTGGACTGAGCGGTGCCGGCGGTGGTTTCGACGATGCCGCCGGTGCGCTTGAACTTGGAATGGCTCAGGTCGGCATTGGCCGTCCAGTTGGCATCGAGCACCAGCTTGTTGTTCCAGCCCACCGCGCTGATCTTGTCGTGGGTGGTCTCGGCGTCGTTGCGCACCACGGCGCGCACGTTGTTGAACGAGCCCGAGGTGACGTTGTTGCCGCTGATCACCGGGGCCAGCAGGCTGCCGGGCTTGTCGTAGTCGCCGCCGGACCACGAGTCGTTGAGCGGCATCTGGAAGCCCTTGGTGGCCTTCACCTGGTCGAACTTCGAGTAGAAGATGTCCAGCACGCTGGAGAAGCTCTTGTTCGGCTTGTACTGCAGCACCGCCATCGCGCCGTCGCGGGTCTGGGTCTGCTGGTCAGCGAACAGGCCGTAGCCGTTGTAGGGCACGTTGACGCAGCCAGGCGTGGTGCCCACGGTGCAGCCATCATTGCCGACATTGGCCACTGTGTTGTAGGTGCCGCCACCCCAGTTGTCGGTGCGCGACGACGTGGCGCCTGTCTCATCCAGGCGGGCAAAGCCCACTGCCAGGCCGATGGTGCGGTCGGCAAACTGGTCGACATAGGACACGCTGGCGCGGTAGCCATCACCCTCGGCCACCGAGCCTACGCCCAGGCGCTGCTTGCGGTAGTTCACCGCCACGGCGCGCTTGCTGGTGTCGAGCGGGCGCACCGACTGGATGTTGACCGTGCCCGACAAGCCCTGGCCGATCAAGGCAGCGTCGGGTGTCTTGTAGATCAGCACGCCGTTGACCAGTTCGGACGGGAACTGGTCGTACTCGGCCGCCCTGCTGTCGCCAGTGGACGCCACCTCGCGGCCGTTGAGCAAGGTGGTGGAGAAATCGGGCGCCATGCCGCGGATGCTGACCTGCGAGGCGCGGCCGCCGGCAGCACGTTGCGCAGCCAGGCCGGGCAGGCGGGCGATCGACTCGGCAATGCTGGTGTCGGGCAGTTTGCCCAGGTCTTCGGCCGAGATCGCCTCGACGATCGAGTCGCTGTTCTTCTTCACCGAGATCGCGTTCTCGATGCCGCGCCGGATGCCGGTCACGACCACTTCCTGGGCCGCCTGCTGGGCCATGGCCAACTCGCTGGCGCCCATCAACAACACGGCGCAGCCTGCGGCCACTGGCCGCACTGCAAAGCTAAAACGGCGGCCCTTGGCCGGGGTGCTGCTCAGCAGCGTGGACGTCTTCATCGCTTGTCTCCTCGATCCTGCCTGCACCTGGCAGCGGCTCGGCACGCCCGTGACGCGCTCACCACCCGGCTCACTCATTTGAGAGCGACGAAGTCTGTACTATTACTAGATTCGTTGCCAAGCACGCGCAAACCCTGTAACCCCGTGTTAACCGGCGATTTCTCGGCGGTAACCGCCGTTGCAGACGCAGTCTGCTACGGGAAAACACCGATCTCTCGTTGCCGTGCTGCAACGCCTTGCCCGACCTCGAAATGTAGGCTTACTACATGCTGACCGATTGCCCTCGCCATCTGGTTGCCGCCGGCCTGCTCTGGCTGGCCAGCGCTGCCAGTGTCTTGGCGGCCGACGCGCCGCCGCTCAAGCTGCACCTGCCCTCGCCCGACTGGCGCGACCAGGTGATGTATTTCGTGATGACCGATCGCTTCGACGACGGCGACGCCAGCAACAACGACCAGGGTGCCGGCGAGTACGACCCTGGCAGCAACGCCCACTACAACGGTGGCGACTTTGCTGGCCTGCAGCGCCGCCTCGACTACATCCGCAGCCTGGGCGCCACCGCGCTGTGGATCACGCCGCCGGTGGCCAACCAGTGGTGGGACGGCAGCGCCCGTACCAGCGGCTACCACGGCTACTGGGCCGAGAACTTCATGCAGGTGGACAAGCACCTGGGCACGCTGGACGACTACCGGGCGCTGTCACACGCGCTGCACAGCCGCGGCATGTTTCTGGTGCAGGACATCGTGCTCAACCACATGGGCAACTTCTTTGGCTACGGCCCGCGCTGGTCGGCCAGCGATCCGGCGCGCGACTACCGGCCCAACCTGCAGTCGCGGCCGCTGGCCGCGCCCAGCCAATCACCCTTCGATCAGAACGACCCGCGCCAGCCCGCGCAGCGCGCTGCCGGCATTTACCACTGGACACCCGATGTGCGCGACTACCAACAGCCGCAGCAGCAGTTGAACTGGCAGATGTCGGGGCTGGACGACCTCAACACCGAGAACCTGGTGGTGAAGCGGGCACTGCGCCAGAGCTACGGCCACTGGATCCGCGAGGTGGGCGTTGACGCATTCCGCGTCGACACCGCGTTTTATGTGCCGCCCGGCTTTTTTGCCGGCTTCCTGCGCGCTGACGACACCCAGGCGCTGGGCATAGAGCGGGTGGCACGAGCCACCGGCCGCCAAGGTTTCTACACCTTTGGCGAGGGCTTCGCGATCGACAAGCCGATGGCGGTGCGCGAAACCCGTCGCATCGAGCGCTATGTGCGCAGCGCCACCGGTGCGCCGCTGATGCCCGGCATGCTGAATTTTCCGCTCTACGGCAGCCTGGCTGACACACTGGCGCGCGGCGCGCCGGCGGCGGTACTGGGCCACCGCATCAGCGCGATGATGCGCGAGCACAGCGCGCCACATCTGCTGCCCAGCTTTGTCGACAACCACGATGTCGACCGCTTCCTGGCCGGCGGCAGCGAGGCCGGCCTGCGTCAGGCGCTGCTGGCGATCATGACGCTGCCTGGCGTGCCGGTGATCTACTACGGCACCGAGCAGGGCTTCACCGAGCAGCGCGGCGCGATGTTTGCCGCCGGCTATGCCTCAGGCGGGCGTGACCGCTTCGACACCGCGCATCCGCTGTACCAACTCATCGCCCGGCTGACCCAACTGCGCCGCGAGCACCCGCTGTTCTCGCGCGGCACACCGCTTGTGCTGCAGGCCCAGACCAGCGGGCCCGGCGTGCTGGCCTGGCGCATGCAGCATGGCCGCGACGCCGCGCTGGTGGTGCTCAACACCGCAGACACGCCGGTGCTGCTGCATCGCCTGCCCACCGGCCTGCCCGCTGGTGTGGAGTTGCCGGGGCTGCTGGCGCTGGACGGCGAGCCGGCAGCGTTGCGCACTGGCGCGGGCGGCCGGCTCACTGCCGAGTTGCCGGCGCGCAGCGGCCTGGTCTGGCAGCTGCCAGCCGTCGCGGACGGCGCGCGCACTGGCGCATCTCACACGCCCGGCCTGGCCGCCGCGCCGCTGGCGGTGATTCAGGCGCGGCCGGACGCGCAAGGCGGCCTGCTGCAGGCCAACGGCCGCGCGCCCGCCGGCAGCGCGCTGCAACTGGTGCTCAATGGTGATCTGGCGCGGGCGACCCCGGTGCGCGCCGACGATCGCGGCCGCTGGCAGGCGGCGATACCGATCGACCACCTGGCCGAGCTGCGCGGCGCCGCCAAGCACCAGTTGCTGGCCTGGCAGGCCGACACCGGCCTGGCCTCGGCAGCGCGGCCATTCAAACTGCGCCGACGCTGGACGCTACTGGCCGACGTGGCCGACCCGGCCGGCGACGACCGCGGCCCCGACGGCCGTTATGTCTATCCCGGCGATTCAACCTGGGGTGAACGACGCCAGATGGACTTGCGGCGGGCCCAGGTCTGGCGCGCCGGCGCCAGCCTGAAGATCGAGCTGACGATGGCCAGCCTGACGCAGAGCTGGAACCCGCCGAACGGCTTCGACCATGTGCTGTTCACACTGCACTTCAGCCAGCGCGGCCGCAGCGACGGCATCACCGAACTGCCGCTGCAAAACGCCAGCCTGCCCGACGGCGCGCGCTGGCAGCACCGGCTGCGGGTGGGCGGCTGGTCGAACGCGCTGTTCTCGGCCACAGGCGCCAGCGCCAGCAACGAAGGCCAGCCGCTGGCGCCTGGCGCAGCGGTCGAGGTCGATCAGCCGCGCCGGCTGCTGCGGCTGATCCTGCCGGCAGGCGCGCTGGGCGCCGATGCCGACTTGTCAGGCCTGCAAGTGCACATCAACACCTGGGACTACGACGGCGGCTACCGGGCGCTGGCGCCGCAGCCGGGTGGCCACACGCTGGGCGGTGGGCCGCCCGATGGCCCCAAGCTGATGGACCAGTTGCTTCTGCAACTGCCTTGATCAGCCTGCGTTGCCCGGCGCCAGGTGCTGCTCGATGGCCAGCGCCGCGCCACCCAGCGCGGCCAGGGTGTCGGTGATCAGCGCGGTGGGAACCGCAGCCAGGTAGGGCTGGAAGCGGCCCTTGGCCTCGAAGCGCTGACGGAAGTTCGACGCGAAGAAGCGGTCGGCAAAACGCGGCACGATGCCGCCGCCGATGTACAGGCCGCCGCGCGCGCCCAATGTCAGCGCCACGTTGCCGGCAAAGCTGCCGAGCAGCGCGCAGAAGCAGTCCAACGTCTGACTGCACAGCGCATCGGACCGGGCCGCGCCATGCGTGACGATGTCGGCGGCCGACAAGGGCTCGGCCGCCACGCCCTGCACCGCCGCCAGCGCCTGGTGCAGCAAGGGCAGGCCGATGCCCGACAGCAACCGCTCGGCCGACACATGGTCATGGCTGCGGCGCACCCAGGCCAGCAAGTCACTCTCCAGGGCATCGGCGGCCGCCAGCGTGGCATGTCCGCCCTCGCCAGGCACGGCCACCCAGGGGCCGGCGGGCGTCTTCACCACCGCGCCCACGCCCAGGCCGGTGCCCGGGCCCACCACCGCCAGCGCACCGCCGGCCTGCGGCGGGCAGGCCCCATGGGCCCGCAGTTGCCGCGGCCCCAGGCCGGGCAGCGACAGGGCCAGCGATTCGAAGTCGTTCAGGATCAGCAGGCTGTCCAGGCCCAGCGCCGACTGGGTGTCGCGCCGTGAAAACGCCCAGGCGCTGTTGGTGAAGGCCACCTGATCGCAGGTCACCGCGGTGGCCACTGCAAACGCCGCGTGGCGCGGCTTGCGGCCATCGGTCGGAGCACCGTCGCGGCCCGCGGCCACTTCGGCCAGGTAGGCCTGCGCGGCATCGGCCGGGCCGGCAAAGTCTTCGGCCGCCAGCTTGCGCACCCGGCTGACGGCCTCACCGG
>JBBQZM010000132.1:0-10496 GCA_038207685.1 Burkholderiales bacterium | reverse complement strand
CGACCCGACCACCCATTCGGTTGCGGTGCCGCTGTACCAGACAGTCGCCTACGCTTTTGACAACGCCCAGCACGGTGCCGACCTGTTCGACCTGAAAGTGGCCGGCAACATCTATACGCGGATCATGAATCCGACCCAGGCGGTGCTCGAGGAGCGGGTTGCCGCGCTCGAAGGCGGCATCGCCGCGCTGGCGCTGGCATCCGGTCAGGCAGCGGTCACCTACGCGATCCAGACCATCTCCGAGGCCGGCGACAACATCGTCTCGAGCAGCGCCTTGTATGGCGGCACCTACAACCTGTTTGCCCATACCTTGCCGCAATTCGGCATCGAAACGCGATTCGGCGACTACCGCGATCCGTCCAGTTTCGAGCCGCTGATCGATGATCGAACCAAGGCAATTTTTGTCGAATCGATCGGCAACCCCTCGGGCAATGTGACCGATATCGCGGCAATGGCAGAAGTCGCGCACCGCCACGGCATCCCGCTGATCGTCGACAACACCGTTCCCAGCCCCTACTTGTGCCGGCCGTTCGAACATGGCGCCGACATCATCGTGCACTCGCTGACCAAATACCTCGGCGGCCACGGCACCAGCATCGGCGGCGCAATCGTCGATTCGGGCAAGTTCCCGTGGGCTGATCACAAGAAGAAGTTCAAGCGCCTGAACGAGCCTGACGTCAGCTACCACGGCGTGGTCTACACCGAGGCACTTGGCGCGGCGGCCTATATCGGCCGGGCCCGCGTCGTGCCGCTGCGCAACATGGGTGCGGCAATTTCGCCCTTCAATGCCTGGCAGATCCTGCAGGGTATCGAGACCCTGGCGCTGCGCATGGACCGCATCTGCAGCAATACGCTGGCGGTGGCCCAGCACCTGCAGCAACATGCCAAGGTGGGCTGGGTCAACTACAGCGGCCTGCCCGACCATGCCGACCATGCGCTGGTGCAGCGCCAGATGGGCGGCCGTGCCTCGGGCCTGCTGACTTTCGGCGTCAAGCCCCAGGCCGGCGATGCCGGCGCCGGCCGCGCCGGGGGCGCGCGCTTCCTGGATGCGTTGCAGCTGTTTACCCGATTGGTCAACATCGGCGATTGCAAGAGCCTGGCCACGCATCCGGCCTCGACTACCCACCGCCAGCTGTCACCCGAGGAACTGGCGACCTCCGGCGTGGGTGAGGACACGGTGCGCTTGTGCGTGGGCATCGAGCACATCGATGACCTGCTGGCCGATCTGGACGGCGCGCTGGCGGCGGTGTGATGCTCAGCCCGGCGCCGGCATCGCGTCGTCGGGCGAAAGCTGTGGCGGCGTGCGCTCGGCCAGCGCCTGCAGCCGCTGCAGGTCAGCCTGCATCCGGCGGCCCAGCCGGCGGTCGTGGCTGCGCAGCACGCTTTTCACGCGCATCTGATAGGGCGCCTCGCCACGCAGCAGCCAGCTGAGCTTCGTGGCGCCGGCCTCGTCTGGGCTCAGCATGAACTCGGCCAACTGGTGCAGATCCACCGGCAGCGTGGCGGTCACCGCGATCGCCAGCTGACTGGGGGCGGCCAGGTGCATGATCTCCATGCTGCCCTCGCCGGCGTGCGCCTTGTCCTGCCAATAGCAGCCGGCGCCCAGGCCTGTGCTGGTGCGCGAGAAGCGCCGCGTCACCGTGGCGGCAAACGGGCCCCAGGTCGACCAGTCTTCCCATCGCCGCAGGTTCTGCAGCAATGCGAAGACCTGCTGCGGCGGCGCCTGTATCCGCAGGGCGCGCTCTATCTTGAAGTGCGGTGGCCGCACCGCAGCCACCAGCAGCACCAGGCCTGTGCCCAGCGCCAACGCAAGCAACAGCAGCAGCGCCAGATCGCCGGCCATGGCCCAGCCCACCGGCGCGGCGCAAGCGCGCTCAGCGCAGGCCAACAGCGCGCCTCCTGCCCACATTTGCTTGCCAGAACCCATTGACTCTCTTCATTGCGCCCGGCCGCCATGGCCAGGACAACATCGGCCAGACCGAACCGGCCAACCTCAGCTTCTCCTACCTTAACCCCTCAGCGGGCGCGTCGCGCGACCCAGTCAGTGACAAACAACCGCAGGCGGCGGGCAGCGGAAGGCCGTGTCGGTTGGGGTCGCTTCGCGCGGTGGCCTGTCGCGCAGGTTTGGCGCCTCGTCGCACAATGTCGACCATGACCGAATTGATCGTCATCCGCCACGGCGAGACCGACTGGAACCGCCAGCATCGCTTCCAGGGCCAGATCGACGTGCCCTTGAATGGCGTGGGCCTGGCGCAGGCCGAGCGGCTGGGTGCGCGGTTGGCCGGCGAGGCGATCGACGTGCTGGTGTGCAGCGACCTGCAGCGCGCCCGCGCTACCGCCGAGCCGCTGCTGCGCGGCCGATCGATGGCCAGCGAACTGCAGCCGCTGTGGCGTGAACAGGGTTTCGGTGTGCTTGAAGGCCTGGACGTACCCACCATCCGCAGCCGCCACGCCGATTTGTGGAACCGCTGGGTGCGGCATGAGGCCGATTTCGCCCTGCCCCAGGGCGGCGAGAGCAACCTGGCTTTTCACGCCCGGGTGATGCAGGCCTTGCAGGCGCTGCTGGCCGTGCATGCCGGCAAGCGGGTGGTGGTGGTCACCCATGGCGGTGTGCTCGACATGCTGTGGCGTACGGTGCATGCGCTGCCGCTGCACGGCCCACGCGAATGCGACATCCCGAACACCGGCATCAACCGCTTGCGCTGGGCGAATGGCCGGCTGCAGATCGAGCGCTGGGCCGAGGCTGAACACCTGGCCGGACTGGGCGAGCAGCCCAGCACGATGCAGACCCGGGTGCCGGACGAGACCTGAGGCTGTTCTGCGGCCGGCGGATCAGTGCGCCGCTGGCAACCCCAGCCCGGCATTCACCCCCTGCAGCCGGCGCCGCAGCCGCTGTGATTGCGGCTGGGCATTGGCGCGTGGCTGCAACTGGTTTTGCACTGCTGCCAGCTGGCCGGCGCGTTGCAGCGCGTCCAGCTGGATCTGCTCGAAGAGGTCACGCTGGGCATGGCTGCCGCCGATGGCCACCAGCCGGGGCAGGGCCTGGCCCAGTTGCTCGGCGGCCTGCGGCCACTGGCCGCGCGCATGGGCCAGCAGGCCGCGGGCGGCGGGCACAGCCACCTCGACCCAGGCCGCCCGCGTGGCGGCGGGTGCCTGCGGCGCAAAGGCTTGCAGATGGCGCAGCAAGGTTTCAGCCTCGGGCCGGCCGGCGCGTGCCAGGCCGTAGAGATATTGCAGGTCGAGGAAGGGCTGCACCTGGTCTTGCACCCGGCCGGTCAGGTGGTCGGCCAGCTCCTGCCAGCGCTCGCCCACATCCAGCCCGGCCAGTTCCAGCCGGGCCAGCAGCGATACCGCGCCGACCTGGTCCTGCGAGTAGGTCTTGTCGACACCCCAGACCTGCTGGTCATAGAGCCCCAGCGCCGCGGCCGCGTCACCCAGCTCGATCTGGAACAGTGCCAGATGCCACCAGTTGTGGCAGCGCATGAACGAGCTCAGCCCGGCCCAGCCGGTGCTGGCACGCTGCAGAAAGGCCGCGCCCTCGGCCAGCCGGCCGTCGGTGAGCATCACATGGGCCAGCGCGTGTTGGGCCCAGGGTTCGGCCGGGCGCATCGCCAGGGCCCGACGGGCGGCGTCTTCGGCCTCGTCCAGCCGGTGGCACTGCTCCCAGCCAAAGGCCAGCATGCCGTGCAGCCAGGCTACCTCTTGTGCCGCCGGCTCGGCTTGCAGCGCCAGCCGCAGCATGGCCGGTGCGTCCCCCTGGTTGAAGGCGTGGTACTGGCCCAGCTTGATCGCCACCAGGTCGCGTGGGTAGGCTTTTGCCAGCGCGTCGTGGCCCTGCCGGGCTTCGCTGATCTGGTCGGCCGCCCAGTGCGCCACCGCCTGGGCCAGCAGGCGCTCGCGTTCGCTGGCCGGCCCGCCCGCGGCTTGCGCACGCGCCAGATGGGCGCGGGCCTTGGCCGGGCCGGCAGGGCTCTCGCTGAACATCCACAGCATCGCGGCACAGGTCTGCACGATCAGGCTGGTGTCGCGCTCGGCGGCGGCCAGCACCGCCAGGATGCGCGGCTCGTAGGCCAGGAAGCCTTCAGTGAAATCGTGCAGCGCGGCTACGCTGTCGGCGTGCTGCAGCGTCAGCGGGTTGCCAAACGGATCGCGCGCGCTGATGGCCGCAGCGGCCATGCTCAGCCCCAGCTCAACGCCGCCAGGTCATTGGCGAAGATCGGCATGTCGCGCCACACCCCTTTCAGTCGGGCGCTGGCCACGGTGATCCAGGTGGGCTGGTAGAGGTAGGCAGCCACGGCGTCGTCGGCCACCAGGCGCTGGGCGTCGGCCATCAGCTTGAGCCGCAGCGCCGTATCGGCGGTGCTGTTGATGCGCTCCCACAGCGCATTGAACTTGGCGCTCTCGTAGTTCCAGTAGTAGCCGGGGCGGGCGAAGTTGCCCATGTCCAGCGGCTCGACATGGCTGATGATGGTCAGGTCATAAGCCTTCTGTCCGTAGACGCTGGACAGCCACTGCGCCCATTCGACGTTCTCCTGCTTGGCGATGATGCCCACCTTGGCCAGCATCGCGGCGATCACCTCGCCGCCCTGGCGCGCATAAGGCGGCGGTGGCAGCTTCAGGCTGAGTTCCAGCGGCGTCGTGATGCCGGCTTCTTTCAGCAAGGCCTTGGCGCGGTCGGGGTCGTAGGCGTTGACGCCGGTCAGATCGACATAGCCCGGCGCGCCCGGCACGTAAAAGCTGCCGATCGGCGCGCCGAAGCCGTTGGCCACGCCGTCGATCACCTGCTTGCGGTCGATCGCCAAGGCGATGGCGCGGCGCACCCGCACGTCGTCCAGCGGCTTCTTCTTGTTGTTGATGGCGACGATGGTCTTGGCGCGCGAGCCGCCCACCAGCACCTGAAAACGCTTGTCGGCGCGGAACTGCTCGATGTTGCGGGCCGCCGAGACTCGCGGGAACAGGTCGACATCGCCGGCCAGCATCGCCGCCACCTGGGCCGCCGCGTCGCTGATGAAACGGATGTTCACCCGCCGCAGCGCGATGGCCTTGGCATCGCGGTAGCCGTCCCAGCGCGCCAGCACCAGCTGGCTGCCCTTGGCCCAGCTGTCGAGCTTGAACGGCCCGGTGCCCACCGGCTGGCTGTTGTTGCCGGCCGCGCTCTTGGGTTCGACGATCACCGCGGTGGCCTGGCCGACCTGGAACAGGAAGTCGGGGTTGGTGTTCTTCAGCGTGATGACCACCGTCAGCTCGTCGGTGGCGCTGATGTTGACGATGTTGGCGAACACCGCCTTGTCCTTGTTGGGGCTGTCGGCCGCGGCGGCGCGCTCGAAGGCGAACTTCACCGTGGCGGCGTTGAACGGCTCGCCGTTGTGGAACTTCACGCCCGGCCGCAGCTTGAAGGCCCAGGTCTTGTTGTCGGGCGTCACCGTCCAACTCTGCGCCAGCAGCGGCGCGATGCTGGAATCGGACCGGATCTTGGTCAGCGTCTCCAGCACGTTGTAGTGCACCACCTCGCCGATGGCGGCGGCGGCGCCGGCGGTGGGGTCCAGGCCGGGCGGCTCCAGCGTCATCGCCAGCACCAGCGTGTCTTTCTTGGCTGCTTCGGCCAGGCCGGGCAGCAGGCTGCCGGCCAGCGGCAGGCCAAGTGAGGTTGAGAGCAGGGTGCGGCGGCGGATCATGGGCGGGCTCCAGCAGGTCGGACAGTCGCCATGGTAGCGGCGAGATGGCCGCCGCACTGCTAGTCTGGCGACATGCCGTCGACCCCCGCCCACGCTGCCTTGCCGACGCCATCACCCCTGGCCCAGGGCCTGGCCTGGGGCCTGCTGGCGGCCGCCATCTGGGCCAGTTACTCGGTGCTGGCACGGCTGGGCGTGAAGGCCGGTCTGAGCGCCGGCGACCTGACGCTGCTGCGCTTTGCACCCGGCGCGCTGCTGATGGCGCCGCTGCTGTGGCGCTGGGGCTGGCGTGACCTGGCCGGCATTGGTTGGCGGCGCGGCCTGCTGCTGACCCTGCTGGCCGGGCCGGGCTTCAGCCTGTTGTTCATGACCGGCTTCACGCTGGCGCCGCTGGCCCATGGCGCGGTGATTGCGCCGGCCTGCCAGATGCTGGCTGGCGTGGGTTTGTCGGCCTGGCTGGCGCACCAGCGGTTGACACGCGAAACCGCCTTTGGCGCTGGCTTCGTGGTGCTGGGCCTGGTGTTCATGGGCGGCGACAGCCTGCTGCATGGCGAAGGCCGGCTCACGTTGGTTGGCGACCTGATGTTTGCGCTGGCGGGCTGCTGCTGGGGCCTGTTTGGCGCGCTGTCGCGGCGCTGGCAGGTGGATCCGCTGCGGGTGACCGGGGTGGTGGTGGTGCTGGCCTTTCTGATGTTTGCGCCGGCCTTTCTGGTGCTGGCCGACTTCAGCCGCCTGGCCCAGGCCGGCGCCGGCATGCTGGCGCTGCAGTTGCTGGCCCAGGGCCTGGGTGCCGGGCTGGTGGCGGTGCTGGCCTTCAGCCGGGCGGTGGCGCTGCTGGGCTCGGCACGCGCGGCCTTCTTTGGCGCGCTGGTGCCGGGCGCGGCCTCGGTGCTGGCGATCCCGGTGCTGGGCGAGCTGCCCACGCTCTTGCAGTGGCTGGGCGTCGCAGCCGTGGTCAGCGGGCTGCTGATTGCTTTTGGCGCGGTGCGCCTGCTGGCGGACCGGCTTTGGCGCCCGGTGGCCTGACATCGGCCGCCGGCGCAATACCGCTCGATCAGTGCGGCCGGCGAGCTTTCAGGGTTTGACGCTGCCCTCGGTGCCGGCCGCAACCGGCAAGATGCTAGCCATCGGCTCGGGCGCCAGCAGGCTGCCCTCGCGCAGGCCGCGGATCGTGCCCGCCACCAGGGCCAGGATCACCAGTGTGCTCAGCGCCAGCAATGCCGGGCCCAGCACCGCCATAAGGCTGCCGGGGGCGGCCAGGCGCAGCGTCAGCGCGGCCAGTGCCGTCAACGGAAAACTGATGCCCCAGTGCGGCAGACCGAAGGGCAGGGCGGCGATGCGCCGCGTCAGCGTGGCCACCCACAGCAGCGTGAACACCGCCATGCCCCACAGCGCCCACACCACCGGCAGCGGCGCGCCGAACTGCAGCGCCGAGGCACCGACCACCGCCGGCGGCGCGATGAAGATGTAGACCGAGGGCAGCATCCGCTCGGGCCACAGGCCTTGCAGCGCGACGCGCACGATGATCAGCATCATCACCACCGGCCAGAACAGCAGGCCGACGCCGAATTGCGCCGCCGACCATTCGGCCTGGCCCAGCGGCACGCCGGCCAGCGGCACCAACACATTGCCGACGATGGGCACAAACAGCGCCGGCGTCGCGCTGGCCCACTGCAGCCCGCCCGGGCCATTGCCCCGCCACCAGCGCGCCAGCACCCACAGCGTGACGAACAACTGCGCCAGCGCGCCCGCCCACCACAGCCACAGCGCGGTGCTGCTGGGGCCGCGCAGCGCCACCGCCACCGTGGCCAGCAGGATCAGCGAGATCGGCATCGCGGCGATGAAGGTGTGGCGTACCGGGTGGCGGCAGTCCTCGGCCCAGGCGTCGGCATGGCGCCAGCCGCGCAGCAGCGTGGCCAAGGCCAGCACGCCGAACACCGCCGCCCCCAGCAGGCCGACGCCCCAGGCGACGCGGCCGGCGACTTCGCCCATCAGCGGCTGGGCGCGATGCCAGGCCAGGGCCAGCCCGGTCAGGCCCATGACGATGGCGTACCAGCCGGGCATCAGGTATTTGAGGGCAGAACTGGGCTGGGTCATGGCAGGTGCGGGTTGGGGCCAGTGGCGCAGGGTGCGCGGGCGGCATCTCAGTCTCTCAACCCATTTTAGGGTACCCCCTAGGGTTTCCACTGTCGCCGAACCGGCTGTCGACGTTTAATATCGTTGTGTGCTTATATCTAAATAGTCGTACATACGGTGAAACCAGATGCTCAGCCCAGCGGTGGCGACCAGGTGTTCTCGATGGCAGCCGAGTTGTTCGGCCTGCTGTCGGCGCCGGTGCGACTCAGGATCGTCTGCGCGCTGGCAGACGGCGAGATGAACGTGAGCCAGTTGCTCGAGCAGGTGCCGGCCAGCCAGCCCAACCTGTCGCAGCACCTGAGCACCTTGTACCGCTGTGGCGTGCTGGCGCGGCGCCGCGAGGGCGCGCAGGTGTACTACCGCATTGCTGGTGAGCGCGTGACGCTGCTGTGCCAGGCGGTGCGTGACGAGCAGGCGGCGCTGATGGCGCGCACGCTGGCCGTCGCCGGGCCGCATCAGCGCTGAACCCGCTTGCTGCTGGCCACCGACCCCATGACATCTGCCCAGGAGACCCTGTGACAAGACCTGATGACCGCCCCGGCCGCTTGATCAAGGCGCCGGAGAATTTCATTTCGGCGGACGGCGTGCGCAGCGTCTTCCAGCAGGCCAAGTCGGGCCGGCGCGATTTCATCCGCCGCGCCTTGGCCTCGGCCACCGCTGGCGCCGCTGCGGTGGCTGCGGCGCCGCTGGCGCGCGCCCAGGCCAACCCGGTGCCCAGCGAGGGCGGCGACCCGAACATCCTGAACCTGCCGGCGCATTCCACCGGCCTGGGCCAGCCGGTGGCCACCGACGGCTACGGCAAGCCCTCGCAGTACGAGGCCAATGTGCAGCGCCGGCCCAGCCCGGGCCTGACGCAGACGGCGCAGGCCTCGGTGTCGTTCGCGCCGCTGCAGTCGCTATTTGGCATCGTCACGCCCAGCGGCTTGCACTTCGAGCGCCACCACCAGGGTTGGTGGGACATCGACCCGAGCAAGCACCGGCTGATGCTCAACGGCAGCGACGCCTCGCTGATGAAAACGCCCAAGGTCTTCACCATGGACGAGTTGATGCGCATGCCCAGTGTGTCGCGCTTCCACTTCATCGAGTGTGGCGCCAACACGGGCATGGAGTGGGGCAATGTGGCCGTGCCCACCGTGCAGTACAGCCACGGCATGCTCAGCTGCAGCGAGTTCACCGGCGTACCGCTGAAGTTGCTGCTCGACCAGTGCGGCGTCGACTACAAGCGCGCCCGCTTTGTGCTGGGCGAAGGCGCTGACGGCTCGTCGATGACCCGCACCATCCCGATGGAACTGGTCGAGAGCGGCGAGGTGCTGGTGGCCTACGGCCAGAACGGCGAAATGCTGCGGCCCGAGAACGGCTACCCGCTGCGCCTGGTGGTGCCGGGTGTGCAGGGCGTCAGCTGGATCAAGTACCTGCGGCGCATCGAGGTGGGCGACCAGCCTTGGGCGACCAAGGACGAGGCCGTCCACTACATGGACCTGATGCCCAGCGGCCAGCACCGCCAGTACAGCAGCACCCAGGAGTGCAAGAGCGTGGTCACCACGCCTTCGGGCGGCCAGGTGCTGCTCGACAAGGGCTTCTACAGCATCAGCGGCCTGGCCTGGAGCGGCCGCGGCAAGATCACCAAGGTGGACGTGTCGGTCGACGGTGGCCGCAACTGGCGGCCGGCGCGGCTGCAGGGGCCGGCGATGAGCAAGTGCCTGACGCGCTTCAACCTCGACTGGGTGTGGGACGGCAAGCCCGCCATCGTGCAGAGCCGCGCCACCGATGAGACGGGTTATGTGCAGCCCAACTACCGCCAACTGCGCGCGGTGCGCGGCTCGCGGTCGATCTACCACAACAACGCAGTGCAGTCCTGGCTGGTGCAGGAAAGTGGCGAGGTGAAGAATGTCCAGCTCTCGTAAAGCGGTGCTGGCGGCCGTGCTGGCCCTGGCCGGCGTTGCCGCCAGCGCGCAAACCCTGTTGCCCGGCCTGGGCCGGCCGGCCACCGCCAAGGAAGTGGCGGCCTGGGACATCGACGTGCGGCCCGACTTCAAGGGCCTGCCCAAGGGCTCGGGCACGGTCGCGCAGGGCATGGACGTGTGGGAGTCCAAGTGCGCGTCGTGCCACGGTGTCTTCGGCGAAAGCAACCAGACGTTTTCGCCGCTGGTGGGCGGCACGACGGCCGACGACATCAAGACCGGCCATGCGGCACGCCTGAACGACCCGGCCTACCCCGGCCGCACGACGCTGATGAAGGCCAGCACGCTGTCCACGCTATGGGACTACATCAACCGCGCCATGCCCTGGAACGCGCCCAAGTCGCTGAAACCCGACGAGGTCTACGCGGTCACGGCCTACATGCTGAACCTGGGCGGCATCGTGCCCGACGACTTCACGCTGAGCGAGCGCACGATGGCCGACGCGCAGAACTTGCTGCCCAACCGCAACGGCATGACAACGGCACACGCCCTGTGGCCCGGCAAAGGCCTCGCTGCCACCACCAACAAACCCGACGTGCAGGCCACCGCATGCATGCGCAACTGCGCCCCCGAGCCCAAGGTGACATCACTGCTGCCGGCCTTTGCGCGCAACGCCCACGGCAACCTGGCCGAACAGAACCGCCTGGTGGGCGCGCAGCATGGTGTTGACACGACACGGCCTGCGCCAACGGCGGCGCTTGGCAACGGCCGCGTCGTTGCCCCGGCC
>JBBQZM010000131.1:0-10547 GCA_038207685.1 Burkholderiales bacterium | reverse complement strand
GCCGCCACAAGTGGCCTACGATTTGCCCGCCGGCGGGCGTCGGCTGCTGCAGCGCGCCCGCGGCTACCGCCACACCTTCGTCAGCGGCGTCGAAGTGCTGCAGGGCGATGAGTTGACCGGCCAGACGCCGGGGCGATTGATCCGTGGCTGATCCGCGGTCGATCCGCGGCTGACCCGGTGCCGATGCAGGAACTTGCCCCGGACGCTGCCGCGGCGGGGTGCCCGGCACCAGGCCCGGCACCAGACCCGGCGCCCCGCCCGCTGGCCATCGCGCTGGCCGGCCTGCTGTCGCTGGCCGTGGCGATGGGCATCGGCCGCTTTGCGTTCACGCCGCTGTTGCCGATGATGCTGCACGACGGCGTGATCGACCTGACCGGCGCCAGCTGGATGGCCAGCGCCAACTACCTGGGCTACTGGCTGGGCGCGATAGCCTGCGCCCTGCAACCCGTGCTGTGGCAGCGCTGGGGCCGCCGGGTGCCGCTGTCGCACACCGCAGCGGTGCGCGCGGGCCTGGTCGCCACCGTGCTGCTCACTCTCGGCATGGCCCTGCCGCTGCCGACGCTGTGGCCGCTTTGGCGCCTGCTGGCAGGCATGGCCAGCGCGCTGGTGTTTGTCTACGTCGCCGGCTGGTGCCTGGCGCGGCTCACAGCGCTCGGCGCACCGGCGCTGGCCGGCATCATCTTCGTCGGTCCGGGGCTGGGCATTGCCGTCAGCGGGTTGGCCGCCAGCGCGATGGTGGCGCTGGGTTGGCACGCGGCCACTGGCTGGGCGGTGTTTGCCTTGTTGGCTGCTGCGCTCAGCGCAGCAGCCTGGCCGCATCTGCGCGGCGCGGTGGCCACCCCGCTGGCGGCTCGGGCGGCCCACGCCACGCTGCCGCGCGGCAGCATGGCGGTGTTCACGCTGGCCTACGGCCTGGCCGGCTTCGGCTACATCATCACCGCCACCTTCCTGCCGGTGATCGCGCGCCAGATGCTGCCCGGCTCGGCCTGGCAAGACCTGTTCTGGCCGCTGTTCGGCATGGGCGTGTCGCTGGGCGCGCTGCTGACGGTGCGTTTGCCGCTGCACTGGGACCGCCGCCATCTGCTGATGGTCTGCTATGCCATGCAGGCCAGCGGCGTGTTGCTCAGCGTGTGGCTGCCCAGTCTGTGGGGCTTTGCGTTGGGCAGCCTGCTGCTGGGCCTGCCGTTCACCGCTATCACACTGTTCGTGGTGCAGGAGGTGCGGCGGCTGAGGCCGCACGACGCCTCGGCCTTCATCGGCCTGCTGACGGCCGCCTTCGGCCTGGGGCAGATCGCCGGGCCGCCGCTGGTGGCGCTGCTGCTGGCACACAGCGCCACACCGGCACAGGGCTTCGCCTGGTCGCTGCAGACGGCAGCGGCCGCGCTGCTGACCGGGCTGTTGTTGTTCGGCTGGATCGCCGGGCGCGACCGGCCGGGCGTTAGCCCGCAGTGACGCCGGACGGACAGGCTGCGCCGGGCCCGAGCAGCTACGCTGCGTTCGGTATCACCGGCTACGCTGCGTTCGGTATCACCGGCTACGCTGCGTTCGGCCTCACCGGCTACGCTGCGTCGGGCCCGAAACACCATCGCCAACCCGCATCCCTGAACCCACCACCGCTGAGGAGATCTCCCCCATGATCATCGACAAAGACACCGCTGCCGTCGTTACCGGCGGCGCCTCCGGGCTTGGCCGCGCCAGCGCCGAGGCGCTGGCCGCCAGCGGCGCCAAGGTGGCCATCTTCGACGTCAACGAGGACAAGGGCGAGCAGGTGGCGCAGGCCATCGGTGGCCTGTTCTGCAAGGTCGACATCACCAACGAGGACAGTGTGCTGGCCGGCTTTGCCAAGGCCCGCGCCGCCCACGGCCAGGAGCGGGTGCTGGTGCACTGCGCAATGACCTCGCGCCGCGGCAAGACCCTGGCATTCCAGAAGGAAGAGGGCAAGCTAAAGCGCCTGCCGACCAGCGATTTCGAGTACGGCGTGCAGGGCATCCTGGTGGCCAGCTACCGGCTGGCGTCGCTGTCGGCCGAGGGCATGGCCACGCTTGAGGCGCATGAAGATGGCGAGCGCGGCGCCATCATCCTGACCGCGTCGGTGGCGGCGCAGGACGGGCAGATCGGCCAGATCATCTATGCGTCGGCCAAGGCGGGCGTCAACGGCCTGGTGCTGCCGATGGCGCGTGACTTGTCCGACCTGGGCATCCGGGTCAACTCGATCATGCCCGGCATCTTTGCCACGCCGCTGATGCTGGGCGCGAAGCAGAACGTGCTGGACAGCTTGAGCGCGTCGGTGCCGTTTCCCAAACGCCTGGGCAAGCCCGAGGAATTCGCCAGCCTGGCAATGGAGATGGCCCGCAACAGCTACTTCAACGGCCAATGCGTGCGGCTGGACGGCGCGATCCGCATGGCGCCGCGCTGATTGCCTGCCGCCGATTCAGGCGTTGTACGACTCGCTATCGCGACCAGGACATCCGCCAGCCGACATTGAAATCAGGCCGCCGGGCAGCAGCCGTTCGGCTACTTACAGAGTCGGCCTCCTGCTGTCGTTCGAATGCCGCCTCCGGATGACCCGATGCGTTCGTCTGCACCGCCGCGATGAACGACACCTTGTTCTCCGAGCCTCGCCCGGCTTTGCCGCCAGGCAGCCAGCCGCCCAGGTAGGCGTCGTCGACCTCCGCCCGGCCATCGAGCTGGCGGGTCTGCTCGCGCAGGTACTGGACCTGAAGAAGCTTGTGCTTCATCAGCCAAGCGGCCTTGTTGCGCAAGGCCCAAGTGGCCCTTGAGTTCCCGGGTCGAGACGTTCTTTTGGCCTGGGTCAACAGGAGCATGCAAGGAACCAGCGCGTCAGAGGCAGTTTGGTGGTTTGGAAAATCGCGCCGCACGTCACGGTCGTCTGTCCGCGGCAGGCCGAGCACTGCCAATACCCTGAATCCGTGTCCCTTGAGCCTTCGCTGCAGGTTCACAGACCATGTTCGAGCCGAATGTGTTCAGGCGTCGGCGTTTGGCCGCGTGGCGTACCGGGACCATCACCTTGTTGGTGCTGAGCCGGTTGTCGAACTGGCATGCCATGGTCATCGAAGCCGCCCAACGCAGCAGCGCGCAAGCGCTGTTCGGCGAAGACCTCGGCCATGGGCGGCGTTTTGGCAGCGTCACCGTCCTCAATCTTTTCCGGGTCGCGGGCCAGTGAAGGCAACGTGCCCTTGCGCTAGCCGATGCCCGCGTACGCTTGTTCGGCCCGCGCCTGCGCGGCGATGTGCAGGGCGTCGACATCGATTTGCTGGGGGAATGCGCCCAGCCGGTGGTGCGGCCGGTGTGGCTGGCGGCGCAGATCACGGCGCGGCTGCAGCGCACGTTGGGCGACCGACGCATCGATGTGCTGGTCGCTGAGCCCGGATCGGCGCAGGGGCCGGTGCACCGGGTGGCCCGTGCCGCAGGCATCTCGCTGACGAGCTGATCGCCATCGCCGCGGCGCGTGGGCCCCTCGCTCAGCTGCTGCCCCTTGCAGTTTGTCAGTGTTGATGGCTCAAGCCATGAACGAGACCGTGCGCCGCGGTCTGGCTGAGCGGTTCATCGGTGATTGCATAGCCAAGACCTTTGGCCACAATGGCCGCTCTGCCGCTCGATTCGAGACTGACCATGCCCAGCCCTGCCGCCTTGCCCCTGCCCGTTGACCTGCCCGCCATCGAGCGTCTGGCCCGCCGGGCCGGCGAGGTGGTGATGGCCATCTATGCCACCAACTTCGCGGTGCAGGGCAAGGCCGACGATTCACCGGTGACGCTGGCCGATCAGCAGGCTGAAGCCGTGATCCTGGCCGGGCTGCGGGCGCTGACACCCGGCATCCCGATCGTGGCCGAAGAGGCGGTGGCCGCCGGCCAGGCGCCGGTGCTGGCGCCGGGCGGTCGCTTCTGGCTGGTCGATCCGCTGGACGGCACGCGCGAGTTTGTGGCGCGCAACGGCGAGTTCACCGTCAACATCGCGCTGATCGTCGGCGGCCGACCGGTGCTGGGCGTGGTGCTGGCGCCGGCGGTGCCGGGGCCGCAGGGATCGATCGGTTGTTTGTATGCCGGCATCGTGGGGCAGGGTGCCTGGCTGGAGGATGCCGCCGGCCGCCGGCCCATCGCTTGCCGCGCCGTGCCGGAGGCGGGGCTCACGGTGATGGGCAGCCGCTCGCATGGCGATGCGGCGGCGATGGACGCGTTCTTGGCGCGCTACCTGGCTGGCCGCCAGGTGGCGCATTTCGGCACCGCGGGCTCGTCGCTCAAGTTCTGCCAGCTGGCCGCTGGCCAGGCTGATCTGTATCCGCGGCTGGGCCGCACCATGGAATGGGACATTGCCGCCGGCCACGCGGTGCTGGCTGCCGCCGGCGGCAGCGTGCGTCGTGCCGACGATGACGGGCCGATCGTCTATGGCAAGCCGGGTTTCGAGAACCCGCACTTTGTGGCGGCGGGGTGGGCGGCAGGTTGAGTGTCTCAGTGACTGACCTGCGCTGAGGTGCACACTGCGCGCGGCCTTGTTTATGCTGACTTAGTTCAATGACTAAACTAGGCAGATCATGAGCATCATAGTCAACGTGCATGAAGCCAAGACCCACTTGTCGCGCCTGTTGGATCAGGCCCATGCGGGCGAGGAGATCATCCTGGCCAAGGGCGGCAAGCCCTATGCACGCCTGGTGCCGCTTGAGCGGCCGCCTGCTCGGCGCCAGCCGGGCAGGCTGGCGGGGAAGGTGGCGCCGGGCTTCTTCGACCCCTTGCCCGATGATGAACTGGCCGCCTGGGAAGCACGCTGATGCGGCTGCTGCTCGACACCCACGCGCTGCTTTGGTGGCTGACGGATGACCCATCCTTGTCTGAAACCGCTCGGCGATTGTGATCGGTGATGCAGGCAACGAGGTGCTGGTCAGCGCCGTCAGCGCCTGGGAAATGGCGACCAAGCAGCGCCTTGGCAAGTTGGAGGGCATTGCGCCGGTAGCCACTTGGTTCAGCGAATTGCTGGCGGCTGACGGATTCCTGCACTTGCCGATCACGCACGCCCATGCATTGCGGGCAGGCGCCTTTGCAGTGGCGCATCGCGACCCCTTCGATCGCATGTTGGCTGCACAGGCCGAACTCGAGTCATTGCATCTGCTGACCTGCGATGCAGCGATGACGGCCTTCACCTGCAAGACGCTGTGGTAACCGGCGGCCGCGTCAGCGGCCCTCAACGCGCGTCCTAAACTGCCGCCATGGACGACGAAATCGACAAGCAACCCCTCCACGAACCCCGTCTCTGGCGTGACAACGGCTGGACCGCCCAGATCATCAACAACGACGACGATGACGGCTGGGCGGTGGCCATGATCAAGGACGGCGAGCCCGAACCGGCGCTGGTGGGGCCCTGGACCATGGGCCGCGACAAGAAGAACCCCAAGCCGCTGGACACCGCCGCCTTCAATACGCTGGTGAAAACCGCTGCCGAGGTGCTGCGCCGGCATGAGCAGGCGCTGCAGGCACAACTGCACCAGGACATCACGGTGGATGCGGGTGGCGCGCGCATCACTGTGATGCTGGACATCGAGCCCGACGACGATACACCGCAGGCGCGGCTGAGCGCGCGCGATCAGGCGGGCGAGTTGCTGGCTGAGGTCAGTGCCTCGCCCGGCTTCAAGCTCAACCGGGCCAGCGCCACGGCCTGGATCGCCGGGGGCTATGCGCGTCCCGCGGGCCGCGAGGGCTGAGCGCCGCCCGACCCCAAGCCCAAGCTCGACAGCCGACTTGCGGGTCTTTAACGCCGACGTATGTCAGCCAGACCACGATCGCCCAGTTCCGCGACCTCGGTTACACCGTCTTCAGCGCGCAGCCCGTGCCGGAGCCCGACTCCTGGGCCCTGCTGCTGCTGGGCATACCGCTGGTGGCGGGCCTGGGCGCGCGGCGCCGTCGACAGCTGTGTTGAAGGCGGGCGGTCAGGTCGATGGCGCGCGACGCGCCCGCAGGAAACCGCGCTTGAAAGCGTAGCGGCGAACCAGCCAATGCGCTGGCGTCGGGCTTCAGCCTTTGCCGTAGTTCCAGGCCGTCGGCGATTCGTCGGGCAGCACCGCCAGCACCGCGTCCGCGGTGTCGAGCAGGCCCTTGGGCAGCGTGGATACCGCCGCATCGGCGCCGAGCCGGGCATACCAGTCGAGGTAGCGCTGCACCTGGCGTCGGGTGGAGAAGACCTCGAACGCGCCCTCGGCCGCGCCGTCGACCAGGGTGCGGGCCAAGCCGGCGGCCAGCGCCGACCAGGGCTCGCGGCGGCTGGGCAGGCCGGGCAGCATGGGGGCCAACAGGTAGAGCTCAATCAGGTTGCCCAGCGCCCAGGTGCGCTGGCTGGGCTGGTGGCCGCTCAGATCATGCAGCGCCTGCACCTCGGCCAGGTTCCACAGTGCGGTGGTGTCGCGCCCGGGCGCCGCGGCATCGGCCGCCAGCCGGCCGCCGGCGGCCAGTACCACGGTCAGCGACAGGTATTGCGTGGTCCAGTAGGGCAGGCGTTCACGCTCGTAGCACTGGAAGTACAGGCCGCGCGCGCGACTCAAAGCCGCCCACATGGCGGCGCGCTGCTCGTCGCGATCGGTGGCCTTGCGGCTGCGCAGGCAGCGTTGGTGGGCCAGCGCGGCTTCGCGCTTCTCGGTGCTGGCCAGCAAGCCCAGGATGCGGGTGCGCTGGGCGTCGTGTCGCTCCATCGTGGCCTGCAGGCGCTGCTTGGCGGTGCGCACGCGCAGGATCACCTGGTCGAGCGCGCTCATCAGTTCGGCCGTGGTGGGTTCGACCACCGGCGCGGCGGCGGCCATCGCGGCCAGCGCCTTGCGGCCGCGGGCGCTGGGTGGCGGCACCAGCGGCGCCAGCGGCGCGGCGGCCGGCAGGCGCGCCACCACGGCGTCGGCCTGCGTCAGCGCCACGTCAATGCTGCGCATGGCCCGCTGGATCTGCGCGCTGGCGAGCTGGGCGTTGAAGTCGGCCGGCAGTGAGGAGTAGGCGGTGAGGCTGGCCCAGTCGTGCGAGGCCGGGAACTCGGCGTGTAACTGCCGCCGCAGGTCGACCAGCAGGCTGCGCGGGTCTTCGCCCCACAGCAGGCCGCCATACAGCGCCTCGACCATGCGCACCGAGCCGCCGAAGGACAGTGGAAACTGCGAGGCGATGACCAGCGGGATGCCCGCCTGGTGCAACGCATGGGCGATGCTGGCGCCGACGCCGGCCACACTGCCGACTGCGCCGCTGTTGCAACTGGCCAAGGTGACCACCGCCGGGCCGCGCGGGCGCAGGCCGGTTTCGCCCAGCCGCGGTTTGACGCAGCGCAGCGCGCTGGCCAGGCGCTCGCCGCTGACCACGTCGGCTTCGCCGTCGGGGTCGCCGGCGCGGTGCAGCATCAGGCCGAAGCGGGTGTCGTAGCCCTCGCGCACCTCGCAGCCATGGGCCAGGATGTGCACATGGGTGAAATCGGCGGCGGTGCAGGCCGCCGCGATCGCTTCCAGGCTGGCATGGCTGATCACCGTGAGGTGCTGGTCGCTTTGATCCGGCCGCTTCACCCAGGGTTCGATCTGCTGGCGCAGCGCCAGCAGGTGGGCCAGCGCCGGCACCGGTTCGACGCCGGCCGGCGAGGCCACCACGCAGAGCACGCGGGTCTCCTCGGGCCAGACCAGGGCGGTCTCCGGCACGCGGTGGGTTTCGCGGGTGATGCAGACCGGGCTTTGCGATTGCAGCAGCAGCGGCTGGCCGCTGCCCGGGCAGCCGGGCGGCGACAAGGCCAGCTCGAAGGGCAGCAGCGCCAGCTCGCTGGCCGACAGCACCAGCCGCAGGTGGGTGATGTCCTGCGCCCCATCGATGCCACCGCTGTTGTCGGCCGACCGGCCCATCGCCGCCGGCAGGCCGGGGATGCAGCCCAGCAGTTCGGCCAGCAGCCGTGCCGTGTCGTGCAACTGAAAGCTGCGCGAAGCTTCGCCCAGCTGGTAGCTCAGCGCGCCCAGCCGGTGCAGCAGCTGGTTGTGCTCCAGCGGCATTTGCAGCGTGACCGCCGGGTGGTTCTCGCACAGTGCCAGGTAGGGCGTGAGCGGCGACAGCAGCTGGTTGTGCGCGGGTCCGTGGCGCAGCAGTTCGAGGGTGAGGGTGCGCATGGGTGTCGGCCTGGTGAGAAGCGTATGGAGTGGGCCCGGATCAGGCCGGCTTGGCCGCGCGCGCGCGGCTGCTGCGGGTGCCGGGCTGCGGCACTGCGGCTGGCGGGCCGGCGGCGCCAGCTTGGATCTGCTGCAGTTCGGCCTGCGTGGCGCCCTGGGCGTCGACCCAGACCTTGACCACGGTGTTCAGCCGCATCACCACGCCGGGGGCGGCATCCAGTTCAGTCATGCTGGCACGCGCCATCAGATCGAACCACTGCTTGAAGCGCTGCTTGTCGCGCCGCACTTCGGGCGCGATGCGCATCAGTCGGGCCCAGGTGCCGCTGTTGAAGTAGTGACCGGTGCCGCGCTGGCGCTTCAGTGAGCGCGCCAGGTGGGTGTGGCCGGTGATCAGCAGGTCGATCTCGGGCGCGACGCGGGCATCGAAGCGGCGGAAGGTGTCGTCGGGCTGCAACGGCAGGAAGCTGGGATCCTTGTCGAGGAATTCCAGCGCCTCGCGCAGCACCTCGTGGGTGGGCTGGCCGCGCAGCCAGTCCCAGGCGGCGGTCCAGACGCCGAGTTGCTCGGCCTGGCTGGCGCGCACCAGGTCGATCGGCGCCACGCCCTGGGCAAAGGCCTGCTCGGCCTGCTGCATCAGGGCCCTAGCGCTGGCCGTGGGCGAGGCACCGCCGGCCCAGCTGGGCAGCGGCGGCGCGGTGCTGCCGGGCGCGGCAGGTTCACCGTCGCTGGCGCCCAGGAAGCCAGTGCGCAGCCGCAAGGCATCGGCGGCGGTGCGGCTGGCAATCGCGGCGATCTCGCGCAGCCGCGGCATCAGCGACGGGTTCAGCGCCGACAGCGTGGGGATCACCGCTTGGGTCTCGGGTTTGAGCAGGTCGACGAAGGGGTAAGTGGTCTTGATCTGGTTGAGCACCTCCACCACCAGCTGCGAGCCGGCATTGGGCACCCAGGGCTCGGTGGGCAGGCCGTACTGCCGGTCGCGGGCGATGCGCCGCAGCTTTTCATGGTCGGTGACATTCCATTCATCGATCTCGTTGCCATGCAGGCACAGCACACTGGCGCCGCCTACCTGCAGGCGCACGCCGGTGCCATCGGTCACCCACAGCAGGCGCTGGCGCGCCGCCGCGTCCTGGCCGCAGAGCGCGGCGCTCAGGCGATCACGCACCCAGGGCAGGGCGAGTTCCAGGTCGTGGTTGCCCAGGTTGATGATCAGCCGCCGCCGCGGCGTGGCCAGCAGCTCGGACAGCGCCTGGAACACCGGCTTGAAGGCCGGATCGGCCAGCACGCGGTCAAGCTTGGCCGGCACGCCGTCGGGGTCGAAGGCGCGCGGCACGTCTTCGGCCAGGAAATCGATGAAATCGCCGTTGATCAGCAGCGCCGCCTCACCAGCCACCTGGGAGACCGCCACCTGGCGGATCAGCCAGGCCAACTCAGTGCCCGAGGCGAAGATCTGGAAGCCCGTGCGACCGCCGAGGTGCAGATCAGACACGACCTGCAGTTCATCGAGTTGCAAGCAGTCCGTGGCAGGGGCGTCGGGCATGGGGGGTCCTCGTGGGCGGCGTGTTTGGCAGGGCGGCGCGCGCTATCCTAGGCTTGGCACAGCCGGCCGCAATCCCTCAGTCGGCACCAATGCCCCGCCTCTGTTAGGGTTGCGCCCCGGAAGAGACGAAGGAGACGGCCGGTGACCGCTTTGCAGAGAAGACTGCTGGCCCTGCCCATGGCACGCTTGCAGGGCATCCGCCGGGGTGTCGAGAAGGAGAGTTTGCGCGCGCTGCCCGGTGGCGGGCTGGCGTTGACGCCGCATCCGGCCGCACTGGGCTCGGCACTGACACACCCGCGCATCACCACCGATTTCAGCGAGTCGCAGCTTGAGCTGATCACCGGCGTGCACGGCAGCGCCGATGACTGCCTGGCTGAGCTGACCGAGATCCACCAGGCGGTGTATCGGGCGATCGGCGACGAGCAGTTGTGGGTGGGCAGCATGCCCTGCGGCCTGCCCACCGACGAGACCATCCCGCTCGGGCTGTACGGCTCATCCAATGTCGGCCGCGCCAAGAGTGTCTACCGCATGGGCCTGGGCCACCGCTACGGCCGACGCATGCAGACGATCTCGGGCATCCACTACAACTGGTCGCTGCCGGGTTTGGACAACGACCAGCATTTCGCGCTGATCCGCAATTTCCGCCGCCATGCCTTTGTGCTGCTGTACCTGTTCGGCGCGTCGCCGGCGGTGTGCGGTAGCTTTGTCGCCGGGCGCCAGCATGAGCTGCAGCCCATCGCCAGTGCGCCGGGCACGCTGCACATGCCCTACGGCACCACGCTGCGCATGGGCCGGCTCGGCTACCAGAGCGACGCCCAGGCCTCGCTCGCGGTCAGCTACAACAGCATGGAGAGTTACGCCGATTCGCTGCACGATGCGCTGGTGCGGCCT
>JBBQZM010000130.1:0-10559 GCA_038207685.1 Burkholderiales bacterium | reverse complement strand
TGCTGTTCTCCGACGACCGCCCCAGCTTCAGCGAGCTCGAACAGCACGTCAAGAAGAAATGATCACCCCCGCGCAGTCTCAGCTATCCGGGTTCCCGCCGCGCCAGCAGGCGGGCCATCAAGTGGACGCCATGGAACCGGCAATGCCGGGCCATCGGCGGCGCCCCCTGGGGGGGGTGAGCGTGGACGAGAGGGTCTGCCTGCGCAGGCCCGAACGCCTCGCGAACCGGCCGAGCTCTGCGAGGTCGTGGACAGCCGTAGGCGCTACGGGGGGGGTGAAAAATGGCAGGTGATGCGAAAAAATTGCAGCCGATCATCATCAAGCGGGTCAAGAAGGGCGGCCATGCGGCGCATGGCGGGGCGTGGAAGATCGCCTATGCCGACTTCGTGACCGCGATGATGGCTTTCTTCCTGCTGATGTGGCTGCTGGGCAGCACCTCCGAGGGCGACAAGAAGGGCATCGCGGACTATTTCCAGAGCCCGCTGAAGGTGTCGCTGCTGAACGGCGGTTCGGGCTCGGGTGACTCGTCGTCGATCATCAAGGGCGGCGGCCAGGATTTGTCGCGCAGCAGCGGCCAGGTCAAGCGCGGCGATGTGGAAGCGCCACGCAGCACCATCAACCTGCAGGCCTTGCGGCATGAGCAACGGCTGGCCGAGGCAGCGCGGCTGCAGGAGCTCAGCGAGCAAGTGAGCCAGGCGCTGCAGAACAACCCCAAGCTGGCGCAATACGCCTCGCAGATCAAGCTGGACATGACACGCGACGGCCTGCGCATCCAGATCGTTGACGAGTTGTCGCGGCCGATGTTCGACAGCGGCAGTGCGGTGGTCAAACCCTATATGCGCGAGTTGCTGCGCGCCATCGGCAGTGTGCTGGTCGAGGTGCCCAACCGCCTGACGCTGGAAGGCCACACCGACGCCCAGCGCTTCTCGGCGGGTGATGCCGGCTACAGCAACTGGGAGCTGTCGGCCGACCGCGCCAATGCATCGCGCCGTGAACTGGTCAGCGGCGGCTTGACCCAAGAGCGGGTGCTGCGGGTGCAGGGTCTGGCCGCCAGCCAGCCCTTCAACCGCGAGGATCCGATCGATCCGCAGAACCGCCGCATCAGCATCATCGTGATGAACCGCGAGGCCGAAGACCGCTTCTACCGGCCCACCGCCGACATGGTGACGGCACCTGCCCAGGACACTGAGGTCTCGATCCGCCCAGAAGCGCCGACGCTGGTGTCCGCTACACCACGTCTGGCGCGATGAGCTGACCGCCATGCCCCGTTCTTAGGCCAGCCATGAGCCATCCCGCCGCCTTGAAGTTCCTGGTTGTCGATGACTTCGCCACCATGCGCAGCATCGTGCGCAGCCTGCTCAAGGAGATCGGTTGCTGCAATGTGGACGAAGCCGAGGACGGTGTTGCCGCGCTGCAGATGATCCGTGCCAATGGCTGCGATTTCGTCGTCACCGACATCAACATGCCGAACATGAACGGCTTCGATCTGCTGCGGGCGATCAAGAGCGACGACAAGCTCAAGCACATCCCGGTGCTGATGGTCACCGCCGAGGCGCGCAAGGAAGACATCGTGATGGCCGCGCGCAGCGGCGCCGCCGGCTATGTGGTCAAGCCCTTCACCAAGGCGATCCTGGAAGAGAAGGTCATCAAGATCCTGCAGAAGCTGTCGACCACGGCTTGAACGCGGTGCTGTTGATGACCGGCGGTGGTCTGGATATTGGGGGCTTAAACCGGCCTTTATCGGCCTAAAGTTTTGCTGGCCGGCAGGCACCATGGCGGTGAGCGGGCGCTCCATGCGCTCGCCACCCGACCATGGCAGACGCCCAGGACCGCAACCTACCCGCCTCAGAGAAAAAGCTCCGCAAGGCCCGTGAAGACGGCCAGGTGGCGCGTTCGCGTGACCTGGCGCACCTGCTGGTGGTGGGCGGCGGCGGCGTGGCGCTGGCGCTGCTGATGCCGCGGCTGGGCGACTGGCTGTCGCGGCTGCTGGCCACCGGCCTGCGGTTTGACCTGCAGCGCCTGTCTCAGCCCGATGCGATGACCCACCAGCTGGCCACGCTGGGCTGGGCCTGGCTGATGGTGTTGCTGCCGCTGGGCGCCATCGGCATCTCGCTGGCACTGGGCGCCAGCCTGGCCTCGGGCGGCTGGAACTTCACCTGGAAGCCACTGGCCCCCAAGTTCAGCAAGTTAAATCCGCTGGCCGGCCTGGGCCGCATGGTTGGCGGCCAGCACCTGGGTGACCTGGCCAAGGCCAGCCTGCTGGCGCTGCTGCTGGGCACGGTGGGTGGTTTCTGGCTGTACCGCCATCTGGCGCAGTTTCACGACGCGCTGACCATGCCGCTGCCGGTGGCGCTGGCCCACACCGGACAGTCGCTGCTGGAGGGCCTGGGCCTGCTGTTGGTGTTGTTGGTGGTGTTTGCCGCGATCGACGTGCCGCTGCAGCGCATGAACCTGCGCAACCGGCTGAAGATGAGCCACCAGGAAGTGCGTCAGGAATTCAAGGAGGCCGAGGGCAACGTCGAGGTCAAGGGCCGCATCAAGGCGCGCATGCGCGAGATGGCCAAGAAGCGCATGCTGGCCGCCGTGCCGCTGGCTGATCTGGTGGTGATGAACCCAACCCACTACGCGGTGGCGCTGAAATACGACGAGGGGGCGATGGCCGCGCCCAGGGTCGTGGCCAAGGGTGCCGACTTGCTTGCCATGCGCATCCGCGACCTCGCCCGCGAGCACAAGGTGCCGGTGCTGCATGCCGCGCCGCTGGCGCGTGCGCTCTACACCCATACCGAGGTCGACCGCGAAATCCCGGCGCGGCTGTTCTCGGCGGTGGCGCAGGTGCTGGCCTATGTCTACCAGTTGCGCGCGGCGATGGCCGGCCGCGGCGCCATGCCCAACGAGCTGCCGCCCATCGACGTGCCGCCCGACCTCGATCCGCACACGGCCGACAGCGCCCACAGCGCCCACAGCGCCCACAGCGCTGACAGCGCAGCCGCGCCCGCAGCCCAGGCCTAAGCCATGAACCAGATGTTCGATTCCTTCAAGGGCCTGTTCGCCGGTCCGCGGGCCGGCCAGGCGCTGAACCGGCTGGGCATGGCCGTGACGCTGCTCAAGTCGCTGGGCGCACCGGTCTTCATCGTCATGGTGTTGGCGATGATGGTGCTGCCGTTGCCACCGTTTGCGCTGGACCTGCTGTTCACCTTCAACATCGCGATGGCGCTGATGGTGATGATGGTGGCCTCGCAGATGATCCGGCCGCTGGATTTTGCGGCCTTTCCCACGGTGCTGCTGGTCACCACGCTGCTGCGCCTGAGCCTGAACGTGGCCTCCACCCGGGTGGTGCTGCTGGAGGGCCATAACGGCGCCGGCGCCGCCGGCAAGGTGATCGAGAGCTTCGGCCATTTCCTGATCGGCGGCAATTTCGCGGTCGGCCTGATCGTCTTTGCGGTGCTGGTGGTGATCAACTTCATCGTCGTCACCAAGGGCGCGGAGCGCATTGCCGAGGTCGGCGCGCGCTTCACGCTGGATGCCATGCCCGGCAAGCAGATGGCGATCGACGCCGATCTCAATGCCGGCCTGATCGACGAGGCCGAGGCCAAGAAGCGCCGGCGCGAGGTCGGCGAAGAGGCCGACTTCTTTGGCTCGATGGACGGTGCCAGCAAGTTTGTGCGCGGCGACGCCATCGCCGGCATGCTGATCCTGGTCATCAACATCGTCGGCGGCTTCCTGATCGGCATCATCAGCCACGACCTGTCGGCTGGCGACGCCGCCGATCGCTATGTGCTACTGGCGGTGGGTGACGCGCTGGTGGCGCAGATCCCCGGCCTGCTGATCTCGGTGGCCGCCGCGATGGTGGTGTCGCGTGTCGGCAAGGAACAGAACATCGGCAACCAGATCGGCAGCCAGATGTTCGGCAGCGCGCGCGCGCTGGGCATCAGCGCCGGCATCATCGGCCTGCTGGGCATCATCCCGGGCATGCCGCACCTGGTGTTTCTGATGATCGGTGGCGCGCTGGGGGCGCTGGCCTGGTGGCTGCACCGACGCGATACGCTGGCCGCCGCCGCACCGCCGGCGCCAGCGCCCGACGCCCAACCGGCCAATGCCGAAGCCAGCTGGGACGACCTGTTGCCGGTGGACACGCTGGGCCTGGAAGTGGGCTACCGGCTGATCGCGCTGGTGGACAAGAGCCGCGCCGGCGACCTGCTCAGCCGCATCAAGGGCGTGCGCAAGAAGTTTGCGCAGGACGTGGGCTTCTTGCCGCCGGCGGTGCACATCCGCGACAACCTGGAGCTCAAGCCCAGCGTCTACCGGGTGCTGCTGCGCGGCGCCGTGGTGGGCGAGGGCGAGGCCTTCCCCGGCATGCTGCTGGCCATCAACCCGGGCGGCACGACGATCAAGCTGCCAGGCACGCACACCACTGATCCGGCCTTCGGTCTGCCGGCGACCTGGGTCGAGGAACGCCAGCGCGAGATGGCCCAAATGAACGGATTTACCGTGGTTGATTGCGCGACCGTTGTTGCCACCCATCTTTCACACTTGATGCAGGTGAATGCCGCCCGCTTGCTGGGACGCGTGGAAACGCAGCAGCTCGTGGAGCATGTCACCAAACAGGCCCCCAAGCTCATCGAGGATGTGATTCCCAAAATGGTCGGCATCGCCACCTTGCAGAAAGTGCTGCAGCTGCTGCTGGACGAAGGCGTGCATATCCGCGACATGCGCTCGATTGTCGAATGCATCGCCGAGCATGCTGCGGTGGTCAGCGATCCGGCCGAGCTGGCCCGCCGCATCCGGGTGCACCTGGCGCCGGTGATCGTGCAGCAGATCTACGGCGCGGTGAAGGAACTCGACGTGATCGCGCTGGAGCCCGACCTGGAGCGACTGGTGACCCAGGCGCTGAACTCGCCACACGGCGCGGCGCTGGACCCCGGCGTAGCCGACACCCTGACCCGCGAGGCCGCCAGCACCGCGCAGAAGCAGGAAGACCTGGGCCAGCCGGCTTGTCTGCTGGTGCCCGACGCGATCCGTGCGCAGATGGCCCGGTTGCTCAAGCGCGCTGCGCCGCGGCTCAAGGTGCTGGGCCACAGCGAGATTCCCGAAACCCATTCGATCCGCATCGGTTCGATCATCGGCGGCATGGCTTGAGCATGCGCCACTCACTTGAATCACTGCCCACGCGGCAGGAGGCCCCATGAACGTCAAGCGATTCACTGCCCGCACCGCCCGCGAGGCGCTGGCCCTGGTGCGCGAAGCGCTGGGCGACGATGCCGTGGTGCTGTCCACCAAGCCGGCCGGCGACGGCGTCGAGGTGCTGGCGCTGGCCCCCGCAGGCCTGGCCCGCATCGAGCAGGCCGCAGCCCAGACGCCGGCACGCGCCGCGGCGCCAGCAACTGCTGTAGCGGTAGCGGCAGCGGCAGCGGCGCGCGCCGCCACGCTGGCCGAACGCATCCAGGCCCGTGGCGAGCAGCCCGAGGCCCGGGTCGAGCCGCGTCTGGCGGGCGCCCCCGCAAGCTTTGATGGCAGCCGCAGCGCAGCCCTGCCGCCCGGCGCTATCGAGCGCTCGGTGGCGCAGGATGTCGAGGCCCTGGGCATGAGCACGCTGACCTTCCAGGACTATGTGCGCGAGCGCATGCTCAAGCGCCGCCAGGCCGAGATGGCCGAGCAGGCGCTGCCCGCCGCGCCGGTGCAGAGCACGCGCAAGGTGCTGCAGGCGGCCGGCGAGGCGATGGCCGCCGCCGCGGGTGAGGCCCGCCGCGTCGAGACTGCGCCGGCTCACCGCCCCGCCGAACGGCGTGAGCGTATGCAGCCCGCCGCCATGCCGGCTGCGCCGCGCCGCGAGCCGCCGGTGCTGCGTGACGAGATCCGCCTGGCCGGGCCGGGCCAGCACGATGTGCTGGGCGCCAATGCCTCGTTGCGCGAGCGCGATGAATCAATGGGTGAGCTGCGCGGCGAGCTGCGCTCGGTGCGCGAGCTGATCGAGGAACGCTTCGGCATGCTGGCCTTCATGGAGCGGCTGCAACGCGATCCACGCCAGTCCCTGCTGTCGCAGAAGCTGTTCGATGCCGGGCTGTCGCCGGCGCTGGTGCGCAAGCTGGTGCAAGGTTTGCCAGTTGACGGCGGCGACGCGCTGGTCTGGGCCGCCGACGTGCTCGAGCGCAACCTGATCACCGACGAACATGAGCTGCCGCTGGAAGACCATGACGGCGTGCTGGCGCTGATCGGCCCCACCGGCGTGGGCAAGACCACCAGCACCGCCAAGCTGGCCGCGGCTTTTGCCGCCAAGCATGGCGCGGCCAACCTGGGCTTGATCACGCTCGACGCCTACCGGGTGGCCGCACATGAACAGTTGCGCACCTACGGCCGCATCCTGGGTGTGCCGGTGCACACTGCGCATGACCGCGCCTCGCTGGAGGATCTGCTGGAACTGCTGTCGGCCAAGAAGCTGGTGCTGATCGATACCGCCGGCATGGCGCAGCGCGACGCCCGCACCCGCGAACTGCTGGAGATGCTGCAGCACCGCACGATCAGCAAGCTGCTGGTGATCAATGCCGCCGCCCAGGGCGAGACGGTGGAGGACGTGATGGTGGCCTACGGCGTGCAGCAATGCCGCGGTGTCATCGTCAGCAAGCTCGACGAGGCGGTCAAGCTGGGCCCGGCGCTGGACGCGCTGATCCGCCACCGTGCCAAGGTGGTGGGCGTGGCCAACGGCCAGCGTGTGCCCGAGGACTGGCACCGCTTGTCGGCGCAGGCCCTGGTGCAGCGCGCGCTGCGCGGCGGCGGCAGCGCCTCCTGGAAGCTGGACGCGGCCGAGGTCAACCTGGTGTTTGCGGCCATCCAAGGCGCCGGTTATCCGCTGCCTGCAGCACAAGCGGTGGCTGCACCGATGAGCCTTTGAGCCGCCGAACAGGGCTACCCCCTTCAGCCGCCCGCAACCGCGCCATGCCCATGACCGATGACCACCGCCCCACGCCGCCGCGCGACCAGGCCCATGGCCTGCGCCAGCTGTTTGCCGGCCGGGCGCCGCGCTTTGTGCCGCTGGTGCACAACCCGCAGGTCGGCAGCGCCGGCGTGGTGATGGAGCGCCTGTGCACCGCCTTTGCCGCCGCAGGGAAAAGCACGCTGGTGGTGGATGCCGCCGATTCCGCGTCGCCGCCGCATGAGCTGGCCACGGTGGACCTGGCGGCCTGCGTCGAGCGCTTGTCGCCCGCGGTCAGTTATCTGGCGGCGCGTGGCCTGCCCATGCATTACCTGGACAACCGGGCCACGCTGGCCGGTTTTCTGGAGGCGCTGCGCGCGGCAGCCGGTGAGGCCGATGTGGTGCTGCTGCACGCCGGCGCGCTGGACCTGCGCCGCATCTTTGCCGGCCGCACGCCGCGGCCGGTGCTGCTGGCCGATGACCGTGCCGACAGCCTGACCCAGGCCTACGGCGCGATGAAGCTGCTGTCGCAGCGCCTGGGCGCCCTGACCTATGACTTGATCGTGGCCGACAGCGGGGGCTCGGCCAGGGCGCAGCGCCTGGGCGAGCGGCTGGCCGATTGCGCCGATCACTTTCTGGGCGCGGCCTTGCGGCAGGTGGCGGTGGTCGATCCGCTGGCACACCCCAGCCTGCCGACGCGCGCCGACCTCTGCCGGCTGGCTGCCGATCAACTCGCTGACCTGCCCGGCGCCGCCACCCTGCCTGGCTGGAACGTACCGCTTACGCCGCCCGCCACGCGTGGCGCCGTGCTGCGCAGGCCGGTTTCCACTGCCGCTCAAATTGAACTGTCCGGAGCATGATGACCATGTACACCGCCAAGGGCCGCCTCGACGCGAGCGCGATGCTCAAGCAATACAGCCCGCTGGTGCGTCGGCTGGCCCATCAGATGATCGCCAAGCTGCCGGCCAACGTGGAGTTGGATGACCTGATCCAGGTCGGCATGATCGGCTTGTCGGATGCGCTGACGCGCTTCGACACCGCGCAGGGCGTGCAGTTCGAGACCTTCGCCACCCAGCGCATCCGCGGCGCCATGCTCGACGAGTTGCGCGGCAACGACTGGATGAGCCGTGGCGACCGCCGCCACCAGCGCAGCATCGAGGCGGCGGTGCGCAAGCTCGAGCAGCAGCTCAAGCGGGCGCCGCATGAAAGCGAGATTGCCGCCGAGATGGGCATGTCGCTGGTCGGCTACCAGGAGCTGCTGGGCAAGGTGCGTGGCACGCAGCTGGTGCACCTGGAGGACATGAGCGGCGACGATGGCGACGACGACTACCTGGACCGCCACCAGATCGCCGACCACGATGCCAATCCGCTGGCCTTGCTGCAGGACCGTCGCATGCGTGAGTCGCTGGTCGAGGCGATCAAGAACCTGCCCGAGCGTGAGCAGTATGTGATGAGCATGTACTACGAGCACGACCTCAACCTCAAGGAGATCGCGGCGGTGCTGAAGGTCACCGAGAGCCGGGTCTGTCAGCTGCACAGCCAGAGCATCGCCCGCCTGCGCAGCCGGCTGCGCACCTGAGAGATTGAGAGGCCATTGGATGCATCCGCGCCGGGTGACCAAGGGCTCTGAGACGGCGCGCGCGGGCGCTCTCGCGACGCTGCCTGCGTTCAGTCGCTGCTGGCCAGGCGCCGAAGCGCGTGTTCGCAATCGGCTGCGTCGCAGTTCTCGCAGGTCCAGCGCCAGGCCGATTGCGACGCATCACGGTCGGCCAGCCGGCTGAACATGCCGCTGCCGGCGCTGCAACGCGCGCGCAGCAGCGGCGCCACCGCATCCAGTGCCGACTCCAGCCGCGCCGCGCCCTGGCCGGTCACCAGGGCCCAGGGCAGGCCGTGCCCGATCAACAGCGCGCGGATGCGGTTGTCCACCGGCACCCGCACCTGCGGGCCGTCGCGCTGCAGGCCGTCGGGCTGCCATTCGATGTCCAGCGCGGACAGCAGCGTGATCGCGCAACGCCGCTGCCACTCAATGGCCAGCGGCACCAGACTGCGGTCCTCGAACAACCAGTCACTGTAGACCGCGGTCATCAGCGGCGTGGTGTCGCAGACCACCACCTCAAAGTCCGCCGCCGCTTCGTCAATCAGTGCCTGCTGGGTGTCGGCGATGGCGGCCTGCTCGTCGGGCCGGGGCGTGCGGCCATGGGCATTACACCAAGCGCGCAGGTGCTCGGGCACCCAGGTGCAGCGCAGCCCGCTCAAGACCGCGATGCGCTCGGCCAGCGCCTGCGCCAGCGCGGTCTTGCCGGTGCTTTCCGCGCCGACGATGGCGATGCGCAGCGCCTCAGCCATCGGTTTGCGGCCGCGCCGCCAGGGCTGACCAGGCGCGCCAGCCGACCAGCGCCAGCACGGCGAACAGCGCATACAAGGCCACCGTCAGCCACAGGCCCTTGGTGACAAACAGGCCAACGCTGATGATGTTGACCAGCACCCAGACCGGCCAGTTATCGACCCATTGGCGCGCCAGCAGAAACTGGCCGAGCAGGCTGCCCACAGTGGGCAGGGCGTCGAGGTAGGGCACGTCGCTGTCGGTGGTATGGGCCAGCAGCAGGCCCAGCAGCGGCCAAGCCGCCAGCGTCAGCGCGGCGGCGCGCCAGCGCTGGGCGGCGCTGAGCTGGCGCACCCGCAGCGGTTCGCCGCTGGCCAGCGTGCCACGCAGCCACTGCCACCAGCCGTAGAAGCCGACGGTGATGAAGACCAGTTGCAGCGAGGCCTCGCCATAGAGCTTGCTGTGCAGGAACAACACGGCGTACAGCGCCGAACTGGCGATGGCCAGCGGCCAGGCCAGGGGATTCACGCGCAGGTTGCACCACACCATCAGCACCGCCAGCACCACCGCCACCAGTTCCAGCCAGCTGACGTCGGCGCCCAGCAGGTGGAAGGCGGGCAGCAGCCAGGGCGCCGTGAGGGCCAGCAAGTCGTTCATCGCGGGGGCGGGCAGGGCAGTGGGAAGGGCATGGGCGGCGGGCGCCGAGCAAACCGGCAGGCCGGCAGGCCGCAGGCGCGTCAGCGGCGCGCGGCGTACTGCACCAGGATCTCGTCGGGCTTGACCATGCCGAGGTCGAAGCGGGCGCGTTCTTCCACCATCTCCAAGCCCTGGCGCAGGTCATCCACCTCGGCCACCAGGCGCTGGATGTCGCGCTGCTGCGCCGCATTGGCCTGCTGCTTGGCCGTCAACTGCGCCTGCAGCCGCATCACCGTGGGCAAGCTGCCCTGGCCCAGCCAGAGCCCGGCCTGCACGGCGCCCAGCACCAGCAGCAGGGCCACGGTGACAAATCGCATGGGGGCGGCTCAGCCTGAGCGCAAGGCGCGTGCTTGGGTTCAGCGCAGGTTGTAGAACGCGGCGCGGCCGGGGTAATGGGCGATGTCGCCCAGGTCTTCCTCGATGCGCAGCAACTGGTTGTACTTGGCCATGCGGTCGCTGCGGCTCATCGAGCCGGTCTTGATCTGGCCGGCGTTGGTGCCCACGGCGATGTCGGCGATGGTCGAGTCTTCGGTCTCGCCCGAGCGGTGGCTGATCACCGCCGTCCAGCCGGCGCGCTTGGCCATCTCGATGGCGGCAAAGGTCTCGGTCAGCGTGCCGATCTGGTTGATCTTG
>JBBQZM010000129.1:0-10597 GCA_038207685.1 Burkholderiales bacterium | reverse complement strand
GGCCGTGCCCGCCATCAACCCCGAGTTGCTGCAAACGCAGGGCTGGGTCAAGCTGGATCTGCCCGAGCTGCCGTTTGCCGATGGTGGCTTTCATACGCCCAACGGGAAGGCTGTGGTCGACGCGCCCGGCCTGGGCGTGCCGGACTACTTGCCGCCCTACGAGAGCGTGGCCTCGGCGCCGGCGCTGGCGGCGCGCTACCCGCTGGCGATGATCTCGCCGCCGGCGCGGCACTTCCTGAACTCGACTTTTGTCAACGTCAAGAGCCTGCGCAGCATCGAGGGCGAGCCGCTGCTCGAGATGCACCCCGACGATGCCGCCTCGCGTGGCATTGCCGACGGCGTGATGGTGCGCGTCTTCAATGACCGCGGCAGCTACCGCTGCAAGGCGGCGGTGGGCCAGCGGGCGCGGCCCGGCGTGGTCAACGGCCTGGGCGTGTGGTGGCGCAAGCTGGGGGTGGACGGCAGCAATGTCAATGAGCTGACCAGCCAGGCGCTGACCGACATCGGCCGCGGGCCCACCTTTTACGACTGCCTGGTCGAGGTGGCGCCAGCTTGACGCTGCCGTGCACCTCGGTCGCCTGATGGCCTGGATCGGCCTGGGCAGCGCGGCCACGCTGGCCGCTGCACTGGCGGCCAGCTGTTTGTTCAGCGGCTGCAGCACGCTGGGCTACTACCAACAATCGATTGCTGGCCATGTTGACCTGATGCAGCGCGCGCGGCCGCTGGACGACTGGCTGACCGATCCCTTGACCCCGCCGCCGCTGAAGCAGCGCTTGGCGCTGGCGCAGCAACTGCGCCGCTTTGCGGTGCAGGAACTGGCCTTGCCCGACAACGCCAGCTACACCCGCTTTGCCGACCTCGGCCGCAACGCGGCGGTGTGGAACGTGGTGGCTGCGCCCGAGCTCTCGCTCAAGCTCAAGACCTGGTGTTTTCCGGTGGTCGGCTGCGTCGGCTACCGGGGCTTCTTCAATCAACAGACGGCCGAGTCCGAGGCCAGCGCGCTGCGCACTGAGGGGCTGGAGGTCAGCGTGTACGGCGTGCCGGCCTACAGCACGCTGGGCTGGACCAACTGGATCGGCGGCGACCCGCTGCTCAACACGCTGGTGCAGGGCAGCGAGACGCAGCTGGCACGGCTGGTGTTCCATGAGCTGGCGCACCAGGTGCTCTACCTGGCGGGTGACACCGCCTTCAATGAGTCCTATGCCACCGCGGTGGAGCGGCTGGGCCTGGCGCGCTGGCAGGCCGCCACCGGCCACGCGGCCGAATTGCCCGAGGGGGTGCAACGCAATGCCGATTTCCGTGCCCTGACCCGACGCACCCGCGAGGCCCTGGCCCAGCTGTATGCCAGCGAGGCCAGCGACGAGCACAAGCGCGCCCGCAAGGCCGAGCTGATGGCTGGCATGCGCGCCGATTACGCCGCGCTGAAGGCCAGGCCCGACGGCGCCTGGGTCGGCTTCACCGGCTACGATCGCTGGTTTGAGCGGGCCAACAATGCCGCGCTGGCGCTGCAGGCGGCCTACGATGGCTGGGTGCCAGGCTTTGAGCGCCTGTTCGAACAGCAGGGCCGTGACTTTGCCCGTTTCCATGCCGAAGTGCGCCGGCTCGCTGAGTTGCCAGCCGAGCAGCGCCGGGCCATCCTCACCGTGAAACCCCAGGAGTAAGCCCATGCCCGACATCAGCATCCACCGCGACCATCAGCTGGGCCTGAAGGCCGCGCGCAAGGTCGCCTGGGCCTGGGCCGAGCAGGCCGAGGCCGATTTCGGCATGTCCTGCACAGTGCTGGAGGGTGAGACCAGCGACACGGTGGAGTTCACCCGCAGCGGCGTCAACGGCCAGCTGATCGTGGCCGCCGATCACTTCGACCTGCGGGCCAAGCTGGGCTTTCTGCTCGGTGCGTTCTCCAAGACCATCGAAGCCGAGATCCAGAAGAACCTCGACACCTTGTTGGGCGCCGCCGTCTCAGCCAAAACCAAGCCGGCGGCCAAAGTGGCCAAGGTGGCCAGCAGCGGCAAGGCCGGCAAGGCGCACAAGAAGTAGGCGGGCCGGCGCCAGCCTATCGCCTCCGCGGGGGTGGGCCTACTTCAGTGATTCGATCAGGTCGATGTAGTCCTGCATCGCCTGATCCGATCCGGTGCCCTTGAGGCCGTTCCAGGCGTCCCACTTGGCGCGGCCCACCATGTCGGTGAAGCCCGGCCGCTTGCCGTCCGCATCACCGCCGGTGGCTTGCTTGTAGAGCGCGTAGATCTTCAGCAGCGTCATGTTGTCGGGTTTCTCGGACAGGCTCTTGCTCTCCGTGACGGCCTTTTCGAACTGCGACTTGAGGTTGGACATGGACAGGTCTCCTTTGCGTGAAAATGAACTTGACGCTGCCCATGTTACCCAGCATGGTCGCGGCCTACTAACGCCACATCCAAGCCGTGGTGCCGCCCCCGATCAGCCCAGAGGAGACCTTCAATGACCGCCCCTTCCGAGCGCCGCATGTCGCGGGTCGATACCGCCTGGCTGCGCATGGACAACGACGTCAACCTGATGATGATCGTCGGCGTCTGGTTGCTCACGCCCGCCATCACGCTGGAGGTGCTGCGCGAGCGCATCGAGTCCCGGCTGCTCAAGTACGAGCGCTTCAAGCACAAGGCGGTGGCCGATGCGATGGGTGCCAAGTGGATCGAGGACACGGGCTTCGACATTCGGCGCCATGTGGTGCCCGAGCGGCTGCGGCGCCGGCGCGGCCAGAGTGAGCGCGAGGCCTTGCAACTGCGCTGCGGCGAGCTCACCGTCACCCCGCTGGACCCGGCTCACCCATTGTGGCAATTCCACCTGATCGAAAACTACGAGGGTGGCAGCGCGGTCATCGTGCGCATGCACCACTGCATCGGTGACGGCATCGCGCTGGTGTCGGTGGTCAACTCGATCACCGATGGCGGCACGGATCCGCCACTGGCTGCCACGCCGATAGGGCACGAAGAGGATCCCGACGCCGACTGGCTGTCCGACGCCGTGCTCAAGCCGCTGACCGGCCTGGCCGTCAAGGCGCTGGACATGTACGGCAGTGGCGTGGCCAAGTCGATCGAGGCCCTGGCCCATCCTCAGCAGCCCTTGCTGGGCTCGCTGGATCTGGCCAAGGCCGGCTTGCAGGTGGCCAGCGACCTGGCCGCGCTGGCGCTGATGAACGACGACACGCCTACCCGCCTGAAGGGCCAGTTGGCCGGCCGCAAGGTGGTGGCCTGGAGCGAGCCGATGCCGCTGGAGGTGGTCAAGGTGGTCAGCCGGGCGCTGAACTGCTCGATCAACGACGTGCTGCTGGCCTGCGTCTCGGGCGCCATCGGCGGCTGGCTGCGGGCGCAAGGCGACGACACCGAAGGGGCCGAGATCCGCGCCATGGTGCCGGTCAACCTGCGGCCGCCGGAGAAGGCCTGGCAGTTGGGCAACCGTTTCGGCCTGGCGCCGCTGGTGCTGCCGATCGGCATCAGCAACCCGATCGAGCGTGTCTACGCCGTGCGCGAGCGCATGAACCAGCTCAAAGGCAGCTACCAGCCCTTGTTGGCCTTTGGCGTACTGGCGGTCAGCGGCTTGTTCATCAAGCCGGTGCAGGACGTGGTGCTGGGCCTGTTTGCCAAGAAGACCACCGCGGTGATGACCAACGTGCCCGGCCCGCACCAGGCACTCAAGCTGTGTGGCTCGACGCTGCGCCAGACCATGTTCTGGGTACCGGCCTCGGGCAACGTGGGCGTCGGTGTCAGTATCCTCAGCTACAACGGTGGTGTGCAGTTCGCACTGATCACCGATGCCGCACGCTGCGCCGAGCCGCAGGCCATCATCGACCGCTTCGAGCCTGAATTCCAGCAACTGCTGCTGCTGTCGCTGATGCTGCCCTGGGGCAACGAGTCCTTGGTGTAGGCCTCAGTCTCTCAGCGACCGCCGGTGCCCGTCGGGCGGCTTGGCTCGGCTGGCGCGTTGTCCGCATCGTCTTCGGTGGGCGACAGCGCACCCAGGTGCGATGTGATGGTATCGCCGCCCATGCCGTCGGGCGACTCGTCATCCGCACGGCGCGGGCGCATGCCCGACCGCAGGTAGCGGTTGTGATGATTCACCCGCGGCAGGAAGCGCGCCAGTTCAGACAGCGCCATCTGGTAGACGTCGCGCTTGAACTCGATCACCAAGTCCAGCGGTACCCAGTACTCGTTCCAGCGCCAGGCGTCGAACTCGGGATGGTTGGTGGCGCGCAGGTCCAGATCACTGTCGCGGCCCATCAGGCGCAGCAGAAACCAGATCTGCTTCTGGCCGCGGTAGTGGCCGCGCGCGTCGCGGCGGATGAAGTGGTCGGGCACTTCGTAGCGCAGCCAGTCGCGGGTGCGCGCCAGGATGCGCACGTGCTCCGGCAGCAGCCCCACCTCTTCTTGCAGCTCTCTCAACATCGCCTGCTCGGGCGATTCACCGTACTTGATGCCCCCTTGGGGAAACTGCCACGAGTGGGTGCGTAGCCGTTTGCCCCAGAACACCTGGTTGCGCGCGTTGAGCAGGACGATGCCGACGTTGGGCCTGAAGCCTTCCCTGTCGAGCATAATCAAACCCCAATATCTGTATTGGTTTCATTATTGCACCGGCCCCGTGCGGCTTGCGAAGCTCGCTAACCCGCATCATTCCAGCGCCGTGTCGCAGCCCGCGATCTGCCGCCTCGCGCCGCAGATCGCCCCCTCTCCAGGCCCTTCTTCTTCCGCCCATGAAAGCCTCCCAGTTCTTCATTTCCACCCTGAAGGAAGCCCCCGCCGACGCCGAGGTGGTGAGCCACCAGTTGATGATGCGCGCCGGGCTGATCAAGCGCCTGGGCGCCGGCATCTACAACTACATGCCGATGGGCCTGCGGGTGATCCGCAAGGTCGAAGCCATCATTCGCGACGAGATGAACCGCGCCGGCGCGGTGGAACTGCTGATGCCGGTGGTGCAGCCCGCCGAGCTGTGGCAAGAGACCGGCCGCTTCGAGGGTATGGGCCCCGAACTGCTGCGGGTGAAGGACCGCCATGACCGCGACTTCATCATCCAGCCCACCAGCGAAGAGGTGGTGACCGACATTGCCCGTCAAGAGCTGCGCAGCTACCGCCAGCTGCCGAAAAATTTCTACCACATCCAGACCAAGTTCCGCGACGAGCGGCGGCCGCGCTTCGGCATCATGCGTGGGCGCGAGTTCACGATGAAGGACGCTTATTCCTTCGACCGCGACGCGGCGGCGGCGGCGATCAGCTACCAGGGCATGTTCGACGCCTACAAGCGCATCTTCGACCGCTTTGGCCTGCGCTACCGCGCGGTGGCGGCCGACACCGGCGCCATCGGCGGCGACCTGTCGCACGAGTTCCAGGTCATCGCCGACACCGGCGAAGACGCCATCGTCTACTGCCCCGACAGCGATTACGCCTCCAACATCGAGCTGGCCGAGGCGGTGGCGCCGGCCGCGCCGCGCGCCGCGCCGGGCCAGTCGCTGGTCAACACGCCGACACCGGGCAAGGCGACCTGTGCCGACGTCGCCGAACTGTTGGGCCTGCCGCTGCAGCAAACGGTCAAGAGCCTGGTGCTGGCCACTGACGAGGTCAATGCTTCCGGACAAACCAAGACGACGGTCCTGCTGCTGCTGGTTCGTGGCGACCACGAGCTCAATGAGGTGAAGGCTTCGAAAGTGGCGGGTCTCAAGGCGGGGCTTCGCTTGCCTGAACCTGGTGAGCTGGACAACGACGGGCGCGCGCTCGACAAGAGCCTGTTGGAGCTGCGTGGCTGGCGCTTTGCCACTGCCGCCGAGATCGACACACACTTTGGCTGCAAGCCCGGCTACCTGGGTCCGATCAGCATGAAGCAGCCGGTGCGCGTGATCGCCGACCGCACCGTGGCGGCAATGAGCGATTTCGTCTGCGGCGCCAACCTGGCTGACCACCACTACACCGGCGCCAACTGGGGCCGTGACTTGCCTGAGCCCGACCGGGTGGCTGACCTGCGCAATGTGTTGGCCGGTGAGCCGTCGCCCGACGGCAAGGGTGTGCTGGCGATACAGCGTGGCATCGAGGTCGGCCATGTGTTCTACCTCGGCACCAAGTACTCGGCGGCGATGAACGCCACCTACCTCAACGAATCGGGCAAGCCGCAGTTGATGGAGATGGGTTGTTATGGCATCGGCGTCACCCGTATCCTGGGCGCGGCGATCGAGCAGAACCACGACGCCCGCGGCATCGTCTGGCCGGCGGCGCTGGCGCCGTTTGCGGCGGTGATCTGCCCGATCGGCTACGAACGTTCGGCCGAGGTCAAGGCCGCCGCCGACGCACTGCATGCCGAACTGCAAGCCGCCGGTATCGACGTGATGCTCGACGACCGTGGCGAGCGTCCGGGCGCGATGTTCGCCGACTGGGAACTGATCGGCGTGCCGCAGCGGGTGGTGATCTCCGACCGCGGCCTGAAGGCCGGCACGGTGGAACTGCAGGGCCGTATCGAAGAAGTTGCCACGGCGGCACCACTGGCCGACGCGGCCGCGCTGGTGAAGGCACGACTGGCGGCGTGAGCGCGCCGGGCCGCTGCCAGGCGCGAACCCCGGCGCGCAAAACGCGGCGGGGCGTCCAGTGAGCTTGGCGCCCGGCCGGCGGGCCTGGTCAGCCTGGTTCGCCGCGGCCCTGGCCGCACCTGGCCTGCTGCTGCCGCGCGAGGCTGCGGCTGGCAAGCAGGCCGAGGAGCCGTTGGCCGATGCGGTGCGTGGCGCGCTGGCCGCGGCGATCGCCAGCGCCGCGCCGCCGCGGCCGGCCTTCGATGATCTCGAAGAGCGGCTGGCCTACCTGCGCTGGCTGGGCGCGATGAGCGAGCGCCTGAAGCGCCGCAAGAGCGAGGCGCACACCCGCATCGAGTTTCTGGAGACGCTGTGGTACGAGAGCAAGCGCGCCGGGCTGGAGCCGGCGTTGGTGCTGGCGCTGATCCAGGTGGAGAGCGGCTTCCGCAAGTACGCCATCAGCTCGGCCGGCGCGCGCGGCTACATGCAGGTGATGCCGTTCTGGGCCCGGCTGATCGGCGACGGTGATCCGGCGCGACTGTTCCACATGCAAACCAACCTGCGCTTCGGCTGCGTGATCCTGCGCCACTACCTGGACATCGAGCGCGGCGACTTGTTCATGGCGCTGGGCCGCTACAACGGCAGCCGCGGCAAGGCGGCTTACCCCGACGCCGTGCTGGGCAACCGCCGGCAGTGGCTGGCCTGAGGGTCAGCACCGCGCCGGTTTCAGCCGCGCAGCCCGTCCCTTGCCTTGGGCTGCGCTTGAGTTGCCCACGCCAGATGCAGTACACGTTCGACGTTGTCGTCGTACAGTTCTTCTATGCTGGTCGGCTTGTTGTAGAAGGCCGGCAGCGGCGGAAAGATGATGCCGCCCATCTCGGTGACGGCGGTCATGTTGCGCAGGTGGGCCAGATTGAACGGCGTCTCGCGCACCATCAGCAGCAGCCGGCGGCGCTCTTTGAGGGTGACATCGGCGGCGCGGGTGAGCAGGTTGTCGCCCATGCCGTGTGCCACGGCCGCCAAGGTCTTCATCGAGCAGGGTGCGATCACCATCGCCGCGGTGTCGAAGCTGCCGCTGGCCACGCAAGCGCCGATGTCGCCGGGCGCGTAGCTGTGGTCGGCCAGCGCGTCGAGTTCGGCGCGGCCCAGGCCCAGTTCATGGTGGGCATTGAGCACCCCGGCCGGTGTCACCACCAAGTGGGTTTGCAGGCCCAGCACGCGGGCGCGCTGCAACAGCCGCACGCCATACACCGCTCCGCTGGCGCCGGTGATGCCGACGACCAACCGCGGGATCATGGCGGCCCCGCGTCCAATGCCGGCATCGGACGGTTCGCCAAGGAGACGCGGGCCGGCTTTGCAGCGGCCCAACGCTCGGCCCGCCTCACTTGGTGATCAGCTGCTGCAGCTCACCCGACTGGTACATCTCCATCATGATGTCCGAGCCGCCGACAAATTCGCCGTCGATATACAGCTGCGGGATGGTCGGCCAGTTGGCGTAGTCTTTGATGCCTTGGCGGATCTCTGGGTCTTCCAGCACGTTGACGGTCTGGATCTCACTGGCACCGGCGGCCTTGAGCAGCTGGATGGCCTTGCCGGAGAAACCGCACTGCGGAAACTGGGCCGTGCCCTTCATGAACAGCACCACGCGGCCGCCCTTCACAATGCTGTCAATACGTTCTTGCGTTTCGTTCATGTCTGTTCCTGAAAAGTCTGAATGGCTTCAGGTGCACTTTATACGGCAAAGCGCCCCTATCGAGCGGGGCGCTGGTGGTTTGGCCCCAGGCCTGGCTGGGGCCGGTGCTGCCGTTCAGTGTTGATCAGAAGGCCAGGTTCACGCCCAGGCGCAGCATCGGCTGCAGCCGCAGGCCACCTTCAGCAGCGCCCAGCCCCAGCAGACGGTCGATGCGCGCCGGGCCCAGCCCCTGGGCGGTGAGGCCCAGATCGGCGCTGAAGCCCCACTGGCCGTTCCAGGCGCTGCTGGCGTAACCCACGCCGGCATAGGGCAGGGCGCCGTTGGCGTCAATTTGTGGCGGGCCGCCGTTGCTCGAGCGCAGGTTGATCAGCAGGCCGCCGGTCAGCCGCAGCCCGCCGGTGTCACCCAGCCGCAGGGCATTGAATTGGTAGTCGCCCAGCAGGCGCAGGCGCTGTACCTGGCCGTCGGGCAGCATCAGTGCAGTGAGGCCGCGCTCGGGCAACAGGCTGAGTTGGTCGCGCTCGAAGCGGGCCTGCCACTGCGGGCCGCCGAGCGCATCCGGCGCCGGGGTCAGCCCCTGGGCTTGCACGCTGACGGCGCCGAGGCAGGTCATCAGGCCACTCAGCAACAGGCAGACTTGGCGCATGGTTTTCACTCCGTGTGGGCTGGTGCCGCCCGAGCATCCGGGTCAGCTGAAAAGCATGCTACGCCGCGCTGGCGTGTCTGTCGTCGCCGAAATGCGCGGTGTATCACCGGCACATCAAGACATTGGCGGCTGCTACCCGGTCAGAGGGCTGTTCGGCGTGGCAACAGGCAGCCACCGGTGCAGCGCGGGCGCTGAGCCAGGTCGTGGCGGGTGGCGATGCGGCTGAAGCCGGCTTGGCGCAGCAAAGCGGCCACCGCGTCGGCCTGGTCCCAGCCATGTTCGAACAGCAGCCAGCCGCCGGACACCAGATGGGCCGGCGCGCCGGTGGTGATCTGTCGGTAGGCGTCCAGGCCGTCGCCGCCGGGGCTCAGCGCCAGCAAGGGTTCATGGCGCAGCGCCGGCAGGTGGGCGTCGCCGGCGGCGATGTAGGGCGGATTGCACAGCACCAGGTCGAAGCGGGCATCGACCGCCACTGCCTGCCACCAGGCGCCTTGAGTCAGCGCGATCGGCAGCTTCAAGCGCTGCGCATTGCCACGCGCCACCGCCAACGCGTCGGCGCTGAGGTCGGTAGCGCTGACCTCGGCCGCGCCATGCGCGTGTGCCACGGCCAGCGCGATCGCGCCGCTGCCGGTGCCCAGGTCGATCACCCGCGGGCTGGCGTTGGCCAGCGTGGGCAACAAGGCCAGTGCCCAATCGACCAGGGTCTCGGTGTCGGGCCGCGGCACCAGCACCGCCGGCGTCACTTGCAGCCGCAGGCCGTGGAAGTCCTGCTCGCCGATCACATAGGCCAGCGGCTCACCTGCTGCGCAGCGGCGGCAGCCATCTTCGAAGGCCGCGGCCACCGCCTCGGACAGGACCTGGTCATCGTGGGCGACCAGCCAGGTGCGGTCATGCTGCAGCAGGTGGCCCAGCAGCAGCTGGGCGTCCAGCCGGTCCAGCCCGGCCGCCTGCGCCTGGCGCAGTGCCTGGGCGATGCTGTGCATCAGACCGCGCCTTCCAATGCCGCCAGCTGATCTTGCGCCTGGGCCGCCTGCAGCGCGGCCACCACGTCGGCCAGATCACCTTCCATGATCGCGCCCAGCTTGTACAGCGTCAGGTTGATGCGGTGGTCAGTGAGCCGGCCCTGCGGAAAGTTGTAGGTGCGGATGCGGTCGCTGCGGTCGCCGGTGCCGACCAGGCTCTTGCGGTGGGCGGCTTCCTTGGCTTCGCGCTCGGCACGTTCGCGGTCGCGCAGCCGGGCTTGCAGCACCGCCAGGGCCTTGGCCTTGTTGCGGTGCTGGCTGCGGTCGTCCTGGCATTCGGCGACCAGACCACTGGGTAAGTGGGTGATGCGGATCGCCGAATCGGTCTTGTTGACGTGCTGGCCGCCGGCGCCGCTGGCGCGAAAGGTGTCGATGCGCAGATCGGCGGGGTTCAGCGTGATCTCGGTGGTCTCATCAGGCTCGGGCATCACCGCCACGGTGCAGGCGCTGGTGTGGATGCGGCCTTGCGACTCGGTGGCCGGTACCCGCTGCACGCGGTGGCCGCCGGACTCGAACTTGAGCTGGCCGTAGGCGCGTGGGCCCTCGACACGCAGCACCAACTCCTTGTAGCCGCCCAAGTCGCTGGCGTTTTCGCTCAGCACTTCGGTGCGCCAGCCCTGGCGCTCGCAGAAACGCAGGTACATGCGAACCAGGTCGCCGGCAAACAGCGCCGACTCGTCACCACCGGTGCCGGCGCGGATTTCGACAAACGCATTGCG
>JBBQZM010000128.1:0-10628 GCA_038207685.1 Burkholderiales bacterium | reverse complement strand
TTGATCGATTTCATCCTGCATGTTGACCGCCACCTGCGCGAGTTTGTCGACGCTTACGGCGGCTGGGTTTATGCGCTGCTGTTCTTGATCATCTTTGTCGAGACCGGGCTGGTGGTGATGCCCTTTCTGCCGGGCGACTCGTTGCTGTTCGTGGTTGGCGCGCTGGCCGGCGCCGGGCTGCTGAACTACCCGGCGGTGATGGCTTTGCTGGTGATCGCCGCGGTGGCCGGCGACCAGGTCAACTACAGCATCGGTCGCTACTTCGGGCCCAAGGTGTTCAGCTGGGAGCAGTCGCGCTGGTTCAACCGCCGGGCCTTCGACCAGGCCCATGCCTTTTATGAGCGCTACGGCGGCATCACCCTGGTGCTGGCGCGCTTCATGCCGTTTGTGCGCACCTTTGTGCCCTTCGTGGCCGGTGTGGCCGAGATGAGCCGCCCCAAGTTCTCGTTCTACAACGTGATCGGCGCGCTGATCTGGGTGCTGGGCATCGTTACCGCGGGTTATCTGTTTGGCAACCTGCCCTGGGTGCAGCAAAACCTGAGCAAGATCATCTGGGCGATGGTCATCGTGCCCGGGCTGCTGGTGCTGTTCGGCGCCTGGCGGGCACGCCGCAAGGCGGTGTCGCCCGCCTGAGATCTGAGCCGCACCGGCGGCTCAGGGTCGCGGCGCTGCGCTAGATCACCCGTTGCCGCGCCAGCGGCGGGTTGCGTGCAAAGTAGCGGCGGATGCCGGTGTGCAGCGCTTCAACCAGCTTGTCCTGGTACTGGTCGTCGCGCAGCAAAGCTTCTTCTTCCGGGTTGCTGATGAAGGCGGTCTCGACCAGGATGCTGGGGATGTCGGGCGCCTTCAGCACCGCAAAGCCGGCTTGCTCGACGCCGCGCTTGTGCAAGCGGCCTACCTTGCCCATGCGATCCAGCACTTCGCGGCCGATCTTCAGCGAGTCCTTGATCTGCGCCGTGGTGCTCATCTCCAGCATCGCCCGCAGCACCTGGGCGTCCTGCACCAACGAGGTGTTGGCGCCACCGACCATGTCGGCGGCGTTCTCCTTGTTGGCCATCCAGCGCGCGGCAGCGCTGGTGGCGCCGTTCTCCGACAGCGCAAACACCGACGCGCCGCGGGCGCTGGGCTTCATGAAGGCGTCGGCATGGATGGAGACGAACAGGTCGGCCTGCACCCGGCGCGCCTTGCGCACCCGCTCGTACAGCGGCACGAAGTAGTCACCGTCTCGGGTCAACATGGCGCGCATGCCGGGCACGCTGTTGATGCGGTCACGCAGTTTCAGTGCCACCGCCAGCACCACGTCCTTCTCTTGCAGGCCGCTGGGGCCGATGGCACCCGGATCCTCACCACCATGGCCGGGGTCGATGGCCACCACGACCAAGCGGTCGATGCGCCGCTGCTCGTCGGCGTTCAGTAGCTCGGGCGGGTGCGGCGCGGGCGAGATCGCCACCACCGGCGCTTCGGCACGCGGCCCCGGCTGCGGTAGGGGCGCCGGCGCGGCCACGACCGGCGGCCGTTGGTCGATGCGGCCGATGAACTCACCCAGCGCATCCTTGATGTGCTGGCTGGCCTGGGCGCTGGCGGCCTCGCGATCGCGGATCAGTTCGAGCAGCGGATCGCGGGCTTCGACCGGGTAGAGGTCGAGCACCAGCCGGTGCTGGTAGGAGGCCACCGGCGCCAGCGTGAACTGCTGCGGCGCCACCGGCTGCTTGAGGTCGATCACCAGCCGCACCACCCGCGGCTGGTTCTGGCCGATGCGCACACCGGCAATGAAGGGGTCGTCGGGCTGCACCTTGCCCACCAGTTCGCGCAGCGCCGGGCTCAGCAGCAACTGGTCGATGTCGATCACCACCCGCGGCGGGTTGTCGGTGAGGAACTGGCGCGCCGCCAGCGGCTGGTCGCTCTCGATCGTGACCCGGCTGTATTCGTCGGCCGGCCAGACCCGCACCGCAACGATGGCCGCGCCCCAGGCGATCTCGGCGGCGCCCAGCGTCAGCACCAGCGTGCCCATCTGGCGCAGGGCTTGGCGGCGTGAGGGGTTGAGGATCGGCACGACGTACAGCGGTTTGGTGCTCATGGCAGCAGATCCTGGCCCAGCGGTGTCAGCGCTTGCAGCGTCAGTTGCCGGCTGTCGTCGTCCTGCGTTTCGATCTGCAGCCGCAGATCGGCCAGTGGCAGCATGCCTTCGGCCCGCTCGGGCCACTCGGCGAGCTTGAGCCCGGGGTGTGCGAAGACGTCGCGAAAGCCGGCGTCCAGCCATTCACGCGGGTCGCCGAAGCGGTAGAAGTCGAAGTGCGAAACGGCAGTGCCATCGTCCAGTGCATGCGGCTCCAGCACCGCGTAGGTCGGGCTCTTGATGCGGCCGCTCACGCCCAGTGCGCGCAGCAAGTGGCGCACCAGCGTGGTCTTACCGGCGCCCAGCGGGCCGCGCAGTTCAATGAAGGCCTGGCGGATGCCGGGACGCGCTGCCAGTGCCTGCGCCCAAGCGGCACATGCGGCTTCGTCGGGCCAGTGCATGACCCGGTTTTCTAGAATCGGCCGATGGTCGATGGTCAAGGGCAGGGTGATGGCGGTGTAAAGGGGGTGGCTGGATCGCCGGCTGCCGCATTGGACAGGCGGCCGGGGCGGGGGCCTTCAGTCGGAGCATCTACCGAGGCATTTACCGAGGCGGGGGCCGGTGCCGAGGCCATGCAGCATCTGCTGGACAGGCTGCAGGGCTGGGCCCATGAACTGGGATTCTCCCAGATCGGTGTGGCCGATGTGAACTTGCAGGCTGCAGAGCCTGGCTTGCTGGCCTGGCTGGCGGCTGGATTCCAGGGCGAGATGGGCTACATGGCCCGCCACGGGCTCAAGCGTGCGCGGCCAGCCGAGTTGGTGCCGGGCACGGTGCGGGTGCTGACCGCGCGTTTGGACTACCTGCCCGCCGACCCGAAAGAAGACACCCAGACCGGCTGGCAGGCGAGGGCGTTGGCCCGCCTGGACCAGCCGCAGCAGGCGGTGATTTCGCTCTATGCCCAGGGCCGCGATTACCACAAGGTGTTGCGCCAGCGGTTGCAGGCGCTGGCCGATCGGCTGCAACTGGCGGTAGGGCCGCTGGGCCACCGCGTGTTCACCGACTCGGCGCCGGTGCTGGAGGTGGAACTGGCCAGCCGCAGCGGCATCGGCTGGCGCGGCAAGCACACACTGGCGCTGCACCGCGACGGCGGCTCGATGTTTTTCCTCGGCGAGATCTACCTCGATCTGCCGCTGCCGCTGACGCCGCCGATCACTGCGCACTGCGGCGGCTGCAGCGCCTGCATCAGCGCCTGCCCCACCGGCGCCATCGTCGCGCCCTACCGACTGGACGCGCGGCGCTGCATCAGCTACCTGACGATCGAGCAGGACGGGCCTATCCCGATCGAGTTCCGCCGCGCCATGGGCAACCGCATCTACGGTTGCGACGACTGCCAGCTGGTCTGCCCCTGGAACAAGTTTGCCCGGCGCAGCCCGCTGCCCGACTTCGAGAGCCGACCGCAGTTGGCCGGCGCCACGCTGCTGCAGCTCTGGGCCTGGGATGAGGCGGCCTTCTTGCACCATACCGAGGGCAGCGCGATCCGCCGCATCGGCCATGCACGTTGGCGGCGCAACCTGGCGGTGGCGCTGGGCAATGCCTGGCGTGAGACCGGCGAGACCGCGCTGGCCGAGGCGCTGGCCGCCGCGCTGCCCGGCGCCAGCGTGTTGCTGGCCGAGCACTTGCACTGGGCGCTGGCGCAGCGGCCGCGCAGCGTTTGAAAAAAGCCGGCAGCGCTGCCGGCGGACCACACCGCCGAGCACGACCGCCCGGCAAGGCAGAAGCCGTAGCGGCGGGTGCTGCGAACGACAACCAAAGGGAAGTGCGCACTGCCACTCATTCCGGGGGAGGGGGCGAGACGGGAGCTGACGCAGGGCCTGCCGACCCCTGGCCGGGATCAGGTATGGGTGACCCAATCGGCGTAGTCGGCGGCATCCAGGTGGGGCAGGGTGTTGAAGGTCACCAGCGCATGGCGCTTGGGGTTGAAGTGGAACTCGCTCAGCGCGCTGTTGCGGATGCGCAGGTTGAGGTCGATCGCCACCTCGGGCGCGGTGCCCAATACCTGGGCCACCGCGGTGGCGATCGGCCCGCCGCTGCTGACCATCAGCACGTCGCCACTGCATTGGCTGCGCACCTGGGCCAGCGCAGCAGCCACGCCAGCCGCAAAGTCGGCATAGCTGGGCATGCCTGTCGGCTTGGTCTGGCCGGCCATCCAGGCCGACAGCGCGCGGCGCAGCAGGCGAAAGTGTTCACGGTAGCGTTCGGGTGTATCGGCCTTGGCCAGTGGCTCGGGGTGGAAGGCGGCGATCACTGCATGGCTGTCGTACTCGTTGAGCCCAGGCAGCCGCAGCGCTTCAAGGCGCTGGCCCAGGCCGTCGGCCAGCGCGTCGTAGCTCTGCACCTGGCGTTGCAGCGTGCCGGTGAGCACCGCCTCGAAGCGCCGGCCCTTGGCCGCCAGGTACTCACCCAGCCGGTGGCATTGGCGGATCCCCAGCGGGCTGAGCTGGTCGTAGTTGTCGCTGCCGAACGAGGCCTGGCCGTGGCGCACAAGGTAGAGGGTTCCCATGCGCGGCGATTGTGGTCAGCGTCCGAGGCAGCGGCTTGTCACCGTAGCGACCCACACCGCATCAACCTGCAGAGGCACTCGTACACTCTGCCGCCATGAATGTGCTGGGGATCGAATCGTCGTGTGACGAGACCGGCGTGGCGCTGGTCTGCACCCAGGACAGCGGCACGCCGCGGCTGCGCGCCCATGCCTTGTACAGCCAGGTGCAGATGCACGAGGCTTATGGCGGCGTGGTGCCCGAGCTGGCCTCGCGCGACCACATCCGCCGTGTGCTGCCGCTCACCCGCGAGGTGCTGGCCGAGGCCGGCGCCACGCTGGCCGAGATCGACGTGGTGGCCTTCACCCGCGGCCCCGGGCTGGCCGGCGCCTTGTTGGTGGGCGCGGGCGTGGCCTGCGCGCTGGCCGCGGCGCTGGACAAGCCGGTGCTGGGCGTGCACCACCTGGAAGGGCATCTGCTGTCGCCCTTCCTGTCGGCCGATGCGCCCGAGTTCCCGTTCGTCGCCTTGTTGGTCTCGGGCGGCCACACGCAGCTGATGCGGGTCGACGGCGTGGGCCGCTACGAACTGCTGGGCGAGACCATCGACGATGCGGCGGGCGAGGCCTTCGATAAGTCGGCCAAGCTGATCGGACTGGGTTATCCGGGTGGCCCGGCGCTGGCCCGGCTGGCCACCGAGGGCCGCGCCGACGCCTATGCGCTGCCGCGGCCGCTGCTGCACAGTGGCAACCTGGACTTCTCTTTTGCCGGGCTGAAGACCGCGGTGCTCACCCAGCACCGCAAACTGGGGCCGGCGCCCACGGCCGTGCAATTGGCGGATCTGGCGGCCAGCACCCAGGCGGCGATCGTCGAGGTGCTGCTGAAGAAGTCGCTGGCGGCGCTGAAAGCCACCGGCCTCGATCGGCTGGTGGTGTCGGGCGGCGTGGGCGCCAATGCCGAACTGCGACGGCAGCTCGACGCCGCCACCGCGCGGCGCGGCCAACGGGTGCACTACCCCGAACTGGCGCTGTGCACCGACAACGGCGCGATGATCGCGCTGGCCGCGGCGATGCGGCTGCAAAGCGGTGCGGCCGTGGCATCCAAGACCTATGCCTTCGACGTGCGGCCGCGCTGGCCGCTGGACCAGATCGATAGCGTAGAACCTGTTGGCCGGGCCGGCAGCGCCGAGCCGGCCGGCGCCAGCTCACCCCCCTGAACACACCATGCGCAACACCATCGCCGGACTGCCCGGCAGCAAGATCCGAGAAGTGGCCAATGCCGGCCTGGGCCGCACCGATGTGCTGGCCTTCTGGTTCGGCGAGAGCGACGAAGTGACGCCGCTGGCGGTGCGCCAGGCGGCGTCTGACTCGCTGCTGCGCGGCGAAACCTTCTACAGCCACAACCTGGGCCTGGCCGAACTGCGCGAGGCGCTGCGCCACTACACCGCCGGCCTGCACGGCGACCCGGGGCCGGACCGCATCGCCGTCACCTCGTCGGGCGTCAGCGCGCTGATGACGGCGATGCAGTTGCTGGTCGATGCCGGCGACGAGGTGGTGGCGGTGGTGCCGGTGTGGCCCAACTTGCCGGCCCAGCCCGAGATCCTGGGCGCGCGAGTCACCCGGGTGGCGCTGGCGCCTGGGGCCGACGGCGCCTGGCGGCTCGACCTTGACCGCCTGCTGGCGGCGGTGACGCCGGGCACCAAGGTGCTGCTGCTCAACGCCCCCAACAACCCCACCGGCTGGACATTGCGCCGCGACGAGCAGCAGGCGCTGCTGGCGCATTGCCGGCGCACCGGCACCTGGATCGTGGCCGACGAGGTCTACGACCGGGTCTGGTTCGGGGCGGGCCCGCCCGGTGCCGAGCCGCCTCAAACCGGGCAGACACCCCCTCGGGGGGCGCGAGCCGCAGGCGAGCTGGGGGCCAACAGATCTGCGCCCAGCTTCTTGGACATCGCCACACCTGAAGACCGGCTGGTGGTCGTCCACAGCTTCTCCAAGAGCTTTCTGATGACCGGCTGGCGTCTGGGCTGGCTGGTGCTGCCAGCCGGCCAGCTGGACGCCGTGGGCAAGCTGATCGAGTTCAACAGTTCCTGCGCGCCGGTGTTTGTGCAGCGTGGCGGGCTGGCGGCGCTGGCCATGGCCGACGATTTCGTGCCCGGCCTGATCGACCGGCTGCGCGCCGGCCGTGATGCGCTGTGCCCGGCGCTGGCGGCGCTGCCCGGCGTGGTGTCGGCCACGCCGCTGGGCGGCATGTACGCCTGGTTTCGCGTGCCTGGCGCCGACGACTCGCTGGCTTTCGCCAAGCAACTGGTCACTGAGCACGGTCTGGGCCTGGCGCCGGGCGCGGCTTTTGGCGCCGAGGGCGAGGGCTGGCTGCGCTGGTGCTTTGCCTCGCAGGACACGGCGCGGCTGCTGGCTGGCGTCGAGCGGCTGCGCCAGGCCTTGAGGCTATAATCCGCGGGTTCTGCACTGGCAGCATCGCCCCTTGGGGTGGGCTGCTTGAGCGGATCAAGCACGGCGTTGGTTGGTTTCACCGGCGACCGCAAGTCATAAATCGGAAACCGCGGCTGGCGAGCCTCTCAAGTTCTTGCTGGCATGGCGGCTTCCATCCATTCAGGAAACACCATGTCCATCGACAAGACCATCCGCGCCGAAATCGTCGGCGGCAACGCCCGCGCTGCCAACGACACCGGCAGCCCGGAAGTGCAGGTTGCCCTGCTGACCGCGCGCATCAACGACCTGACGCCGCATTTCAAGACCCACCTGAAGGACCACCACGGTCGTCGTGGACTGCTGCGCATGGTCAGCCGTCGCCGCAAGCTGCTCGACTACCTGAAGGGCAAGGCGCCTGAGCGTTACACCGCGCTGATCGCCAAGCTGGGCCTTCGCAAGTAAGCAAGAGATGTATCCGAGAGCCTGTCTGGCATCCCCCAGTACAGGCTCTTTGTGTTTTGGAGCAGACGATAGCTTCGCTTTTTGGCTGTGCTGTGTCATTCCAAGGGTGTCCTGAAATCAGGGCCCCACTGGAATGGCATCCCGCCCGCGAGGCCTGACGCTCCCGATCCCGAACCGGCGCCGTCGCAAGTGCGCCACTAACCTTCCGGAGACGAATCCATGAGCTTGTTCAACAAAGTCACCAAGACCTTCCAATGGGGTCAGCATCAGGTCACCCTGGAAACCGGCGAGATCGCCCGCCAGTCGGGCGGCGCCGTGGTGGTCGACATTGAAGGCACCGTGGTGCTGGCCACCGTGGTCGCCAAGAACGACCCGAAGCCGGGCCAGGACTTCTTTCCACTGACCGTCGACTACATCGAGAAGACCTATGCCGCTGGCAAGATCCCGGGCAGCTTCTTCAAGCGTGAAGGCCGTCCCAGCGAGCTGGAGGTCTTGACCAGCCGCTTGATCGACCGCCCGATCCGCCCGCTGTTCCCAGAGGGCTTCTTCAATGAAGTGCAGGTGGTCATCCATGTGCTGAGCCTGAACCCCGAAGTGCAGGCCGACATCGCCGCGATGATCGGCACCAGCGCCGCGCTGTCGATCTCGGGCATCCCGTTCAGCGGCCCGATCGGCGCCGCCCGCGTCGGCTACATCAACGGCCAGTACGTGTTGAACCCGGGCAAGACCGAGCTGGCCAACAGCAAGATGGACCTGATCGTTGCCGGCACCGAAGCTGCTGTGCTGATGGTCGAGTCCGAAGCCGACCAGCTCAGCGAAGAGGTGATGCTGGGCGGGGTGGTCTTCGGCCACGAGCAAGGCAACATCGCGATCAACGCTATCCATGAGCTGGTGCGCGACGCCGGCAAGCCGGTGTGGGACTGGCAAGCCCCGGCCAAGGACGAGCCCTTCATCGCCAAGGTCGGCGCACTGGCCGAAGAGCCGCTGCGCGCGGCCTACCAGATCCGCAGCAAGCAGGCCCGCACCCAGGCTTGCCGCACCGTCACCAGCAACGTGATGGCCGCGCTGAAGGCCGAGGGCGCCGAGTTCGACAAGGTGGCCGTTGAAGGCCTGCTGTTCGACATCGAAGCCAAGATCGTGCGCAGCCAGATCCTGGCCGGCGAGCCGCGCATTGACGGTCGCGACACCCGCACCGTGCGCCCGATCGAGATCCGCACCGGTGTGCTGCCGCGCACCCACGGCTCGGCACTCTTCACGCGTGGCGAAACCCAGGCGCTGGTCATCAGCACCCTGGGCACCGACCGCGACGCGCAGCGCATCGACGCGCTGGCCGGCGACTATGAAGACCGCTTCATGATGCACTACAACATGCCCCCCTTTGCCACCGGCGAAACCGGGCGTGTGGGCAGCCCCAAGCGGCGCGAGATCGGCCACGGCCGGCTGGCCAAGCGGGCGCTGATGGCCGCGCTGCCGAGCAAGGAAGACTTTCCCTACACCATCCGCGTGGTCAGCGAGATCACCGAGTCCAACGGCTCGTCGTCGATGGCTTCGGTGTGTGGCGGCTGCCTGGCGCTGATGGATGCCGGCGTGCCGATGAAGGCCCATGTGGCCGGCATTGCGATGGGCCTGATCAAGGACGGCAGTCGTTTCGCCGTACTCACCGACATCCTGGGTGACGAGGACCACCTCGGCGACATGGACTTCAAGGTGGCGGGCACCACCGGCGGCATCACTGCGCTGCAGATGGACATCAAGATCCAGGGCATCACCAAGGAAATCATGCAGGTGGCACTGGCGCAAGCCAAGGAAGCGCGCTTGCACATCCTGGGCTGCATGCAGGGCGCCGTGGGCGAGGCCAAGGCCGAGGTCAGCGAGTTTGCGCCGCGTCTGTACACCATGAAGATCAATCCGGAGAAGATCCGCGACGTGATCGGCAAGGGCGGCTCGATGATCCGTGCGCTGACCGAAGAAACCGGCTGCACCATCGACATCGGCGAAGACGGCACCATCACCATCGCCTCCACCGACGCCGACAAGGCCGAGCACGCCAAGCGGCGCATCACCGAGATCACCGCCGAGGCCGAGATCGGCAAGGTCTACGAAGGTGCGATCACCAAGATCCTCGACTTCGGCGCGTTGGTCAACATCCTGCCTGGCAAAGATGGTTTGCTGCACATCAGCCAGATCGCCCATGAACGCGTCGAGGCGGTGTCCGACTTCCTCAAGGAAGGCCAGATCGTCAAGGTCAAGGTGCTGGAGACCGACGAGAAGGGCCGCATCAAATTGTCGATGAAGGCCTTGCTCGAGCGCCCGGAAGGCATGCCCGAGGAGCGTGAACGTCCGCGTCGCGAGTATGGCGACCGTCCTGACCGTGGCCCGCGTGGTGGAGGTGATCGCGGTGATCGCCCGCCGCGCCGCGAGCGCAGCGAGCGTCCCGAGCGCAGCGATGCACCGGCTGAAGCCGGCGCAGAGGCTGCGACACCGGCCGCCGAGCCGATCGCCGACAACGGCGGTAACGCCGGTAGTGGCGGTAGTGGCGGTAATGGCGGTAATGGCGATAGTGTCGGTAATGGCGGTAACCCGCCGGACAAGTCCTGAACCCGGCCGTCGGCCCAGTCTGAGGAGCACAGCATGCGCGCCATTGCCATGACCGCCGCCGGCGGCCCCGAAGTGCTGGTCGAGACCAGCCGTCCCGACCCGGTGCCCGCCGCCGGTGAACTGCTGGTGCGCGTCAGCGCATCGGGCATCAACCGGCCCGACGTGCTGCAGCGCAAGGGCGCTTATGCACCGCCCCCGGGCGCGTCGGATCTGCCCGGGCTGGAGATCGCCGGCACCGTCATCGGTGGCAGCGCCGCCGACCTGGCCGCCGGCGGCTTCAAGCTCGGCGACCGCGTCTGCGCGTTGGTGGCCGGCGGCGGTTATGCCGAGTTGTGCACCGCGCCGGTGGCGCAGTGCCTGCCGGTGCCGGCAGGCCTGACCGACATCGAGGCCGCCAGCCTGCCGGAGACCTTCTTCACCGTCTGGTCCAACGTCTGGGACCGCGGCCGCCTGCAGCCGGGTGAAACCCTGCTGGTGCAGGGTGGGTCCAGCGGCATCGGCGTGACCGCGATCCAGTTGGCCAAGGCGATGGGTGCCAAGGTCATC
>JBBQZM010000127.1:0-10665 GCA_038207685.1 Burkholderiales bacterium | reverse complement strand
CGACGAAGCCAAGGCCTGGGTGGTCAGCATTGCGTGCACCAAACCCAAGGATCAGGGCATGGCAGCTGAGCTGTGGACCATCTCCGCGCTGGCTCGGTTCGTGGGCGCTGGCGCCCAGGAAGCTGGGTTTCCGCGCTTGGCGAACGCGGGCAAAAGCACGGTCTGGCGCATCCTCAACGAGCACGAGATCAGGCCGCATAAGATCAGCTACTACCTGGAAAAGCGCGACCCGGAATTTGATCGAAAGATGCAGGAAGTTCTGATGGTCTACCGCGATGTGTCGATCTATCGCGCCGACGCCGTACACGATGGCCGCCTTAGCGCCATCTACACCGTCAGCGTCGATGAGAAGCCCGGCGTCCAAGCCATCGGCCTGACCGCACCCGATTTGCCTCCGGTGCCAGGGAAGGCCCCCACCATTGCACGCGACTACGAATACGTCCGCCGTGGAACCGTTTCGATCCTGGCCGGCATCGACCTGCATTCGGGCCATATCTTCGCCAATGTAGAGGACCGCCACCGCAGTGTGGAGTTCATCGCGCTGCTCAAACGATTGGACGAGTACTACCCGCGCGACGCCATCATCCGCGTTGTGCTGGACAACCATTCGGCCCACATCTCCAAGGAGACCGTGGCCTATCTGGGTACGCGCCCAGGGCGCTTCGAGTACGTTCACACACCCAAGCATGGCTCGTGGCTCAATCTCATCGAATGCGCGTTCTCCAAGATGGCGCGCACGTTCCTACGCCACATCCGCGTCAGCTCCATCGAGGAACTGAAGGCGCGCATCCTCATGGGCGTCGAGGAGTTCAATGCCTCACCCGTCATCTTCCGTTGGAACAAGTTCGACCTCGGGGTTGCCTGATACGTAACTGTATTGTTGAAACGAACTACTAGCCACTCCTGCACCCCAGCAATGTCGGCACGGAGGTCGAGCGCGTTGGCCGCGCCGGTCGCCTACAGTGCGTGGGCCCAGTCTCGAAACCCAGGGCACCTGAGCACGCGCGAACCAGCTTGTAAAGATCGTCTCGCGTGATCGCGTCGGCGGCAGCTTCGGCTCGGCTGTGATCCAGCGAGCGGACGGGCGCTACCCGATCGACAACAACGCTTGTGAAAACGCGGTCCGACCGTTCGTGTTCGGGCGCCGCAACTGGCTCTGCGCCGGCACGGTGGCCGGCGCGAACGCCAGCGTGAACCGGTACCCGCTGCTGCAGACCTGCCTGGCCAATGGCATCGACGGCTACCAGTACCTCAAGGCGCTCCTCGTCGAATTGCCCAAGGCCACGAACGTCGACGACTACGAGGCCTTGCTCCCCTGGTGCATCTCACTCGCCGGCCGCTGATCAGCAGACCGCCATTGGCGCAAGAGCGCGGTCAATGACCGCTCACGATGGATTCTCCAACGAGTAGCTGGCCGCTTGGGCCTGCACCGATTGCACCGGCGGCGCTGAGCGAGGTCAACTGGGCATTGGGCCGCTGGACGACTCCTAGAGTTCTACCCGATGGCCCTCGGGGACACTGACCCTGTGCCTGGCCGGAACGTCGGGCCTGGGACGAACACACGAGCAGCCCGTTTTGGCAGATGCCTGGTTTACGCCGAAGTCGCCGTAAGATGACCCTGGCCGGCCGAGCCGGTGCATCGAAAGTCAGCTACCTGGCTCGACTTGTTTCGCACGCCGTCGGCCATTTGCCGCCGCACACGTTCATCCCGTGCCTGGCAGCCTGCTGCCCTAGTGGACCGTTGCCCGGTCGGGCCCCTTTGCTGGCCGGCGTGTCCAATGGTGGGCAGAATGAGGACATGCCGAATCGTCTTCGTCCACCAGATATTCGCCGTCGAAGCTGTCTGCTTGCGGCGTTGCCCTGGCTGCCCACAGGCGCGCCGGCCGCCGAGGGCCCAATTCGCGAGGCGATGCGCCGCGCCGAAGCGTTGCGCGACGAGGCGCTGCGTGCCGGCGATCAGCCCTTTGGCGCGGTGGTACTGCGCGGCGAGCTCATCGTCGGCGCCGCGCCCAGCCGGGTGGTCACGGCAACCGACCCCACGGCACATGCCGAGATGGAAGCCATCCGCGACGCGGCACGCCGAATGCGCACACGCGACCTGTCGGGCTGCGTGCTCGTGTCCACCTCGCGGCCCTGCCGCATGTGCGAGGCGGCTGCGGGCTGGGCCGGCATCGCGCGCATGGTCTACGGCGAGGCGTTGACCGACGCGGGGCCCCCGCGATGAGACGGCGCACGCTGCTGGCAATCGGCGCGGCATGGCCCGTGTGGTCCCTTGCCGATGCCCCTTTGCTGGTCGGCGCGGCCGAAGTCGGCAACATGGCGGGGCTGCGACGGCTGCTCGATGCCGGTGCGCCAGTGGACGCACGAGACGCGCGCCGCCGCACGGCCTTGCTGGCCGCCACGCATGCCAATCGCATCGACGCGGCGCGACTGTTGATCGAGCGTGGCGCTGACGTGAACGCGAAGGATGAGATGCAGGACTCGCCCTTCCTCTATGCAGGTGCACAGGGACGGCTCGAGATCCTGCGTTTGACACTGGCCGCCGGTGCCGACCTGAAGAGCACCAACCGTTACGGCGGCACCGCATTGATTCCGGCGGCACACCATGGCCACGTGGAGACGGTGCGCGAGCTGCTGAAGACGAAGATCGATGTCGACCATGTCAACCGGCTCGGCTGGACGGCATTGCTCGAGGCCATCATCCTGGGCGACGGTGGCGCCGCCCACACCGAGATCGTGCGCCTGCTGGTGGCCCACGGCGCCAGGCTGCAACTGGCCGACGCGCAAGGCGTCACGCCGCTGGCGCATGCCGAGCAGCGCGGGCAGCGCGCGATCGCCGAGATCCTGCGCCGGGCCGGAGCTCGGGGCTGACATCGCACCGCTCCGATGCAGCGACGCCGGTTCCTCGCACTGATCAGCAGGCCCCACGCCATCATGTCCAGCGCCCCGGCTCTTGCTGACAGTTCCGGCCCGCAACTCGCGTCGTACTACGACCGCCTCATGGCACTGCACGGCGATGAGCCCGTCGGGCTGCCATGGGCCATGCAAGAGCCCCTTTAGAGCCCTTGGCGAATTCTGGAGTTCGCAGTACGAAGGAACGCCAGTGAGCGCGCCTGACATCACCAGACTTTGCGGCTTGCTACCCGGCATCAACTGTCTTGAGCTGTGTGTTGCCTCGAAGACCGGCCGTTCAGTCCGCGTTGGATTGAATGGCTGCTGTCGGTGCTGACCGCGAACTGGAAGTCCCAGACATCAGCTGACGGTGACGACAGGCAGCTTCCTGGCGTCTCGTCTCGTCGACGTCGTTCCGGAAGCAACCGCTAACAGATCACCGGAACAGGCCCCGCAGAGACAGGCACCTGCAGGCAGGCGGCACCTGGAGTGATTGAGGCGTAACGCGCGGCCTGAGACCGTCCGAGGTCACAACCTCGGGAGCCTCGCGTGCAAGCCATTGGTCGACAGCCGCAGCGGGCGCCCGACGGCGCCCCTTTTCACTACGATCGTCACCGCCATGCGCAGACCCCGCTGTAACGTCATGAGGGCTTCAGCCCAGCTGTACAGCATCAATGGCCTGAGTTGCCGGGCGCCGACGGGGCCTCTTGACGGCCTGCGCCGAAACGGTTCCGGGCCAGTAGCTGGGCCGTCGCTCGACTAGCGCGCGCTTAAGCGCCGCCGCGCCACGCCCAGCAGGCAGAGGCCGGACAGCAACAGCAGCGCCGCGCCGGGCTCTGGCACCGGGGTGAGCACGAGCTCGCTGACGCTCAGGCTCGACACGCCGATGAAGTCCGTGGTGTCGACGACGCCGAAGGCCAGCGTCACCGTGCCGCTCTGCGTCAGCACGATGCTGAAAGGCCGCTCAGCCGCTGCCGGCGCGCTGCGCGTGGCCAGCGTGATGAGTTCGCCGTTCAGCACGGCAAAGGCGTGGTCCTCGAAGTCGGTATCCAGCGTGCTGAACTGCCAGCTGAAGCTCACTGTGTCCCCGGCCTGGGCGGCAAAGCTCTGCGACACGAGCGATCCTTCGGTGCCGACCTCGGTGTCCGACAGGTCCAGCGCGAAGGCCGCCAGGCCGACGCCGGCCTCGACCGCCGCGATGTCGGCCGCACTGGTGCCCGACAGGTTGAAGGGTGCATCGGGGTCGCCGGGCATCGCATAGGCGTTCGTCAGCGTGATCGTGCCGGCAGCGGCGACCACGTCGCCCAGCACCGACCAACCCACCAAGCTGCCGGTGTCGGCCTGAGCAAGGGCCTGAGGGACGGCCACGATAGCGGCAGCCCCTGCCAGCGCCGCGAGCATCTTGCGTACGAGTTCTTTCATGAGTGGACCTGCGGATAGTGGGTTGGGCGGGGGGCCTTCGGTATCGCCGGGCCACGCCCCGCGACAGGAAGGTCAGCGGACGATCAGGTCCCGGCTGGACGACAGGCTGGCCGGGCTCACGCCCTGCAGCGTAAGCAGCGCGCGCGGAGCGGCTGGCCCGGCCCCGTCGGTATCGATCTGCACGCTGCTGCCGCCGCGCAGCGGCGCGAAGCGCACCACGCCCTCGGCCACTGGGTCGCTGCCGTTCCAGCCGAGCGCGGCCAGCAGCGAGCGCAGGTCCAGCAGGTCCTTGCCCGGCACGAAGTCGGTAACGGTGTCGCCGGCGTCACGCAGAGAGGCGTAAACGTAGATGTTGATGCCGCCGCGGCCGGTCATGCGGTTCGCGCCGGTGCCGCCGATCAGCAGGTCGTCGCCTTCCGAGCCCAGCAGCGCGCCACGCGGGCCGCTGGCGGTGATGGTCTTGAAGATGCTCAGGCCCACCAGCACGGGGTCGTGGTCGGAAGAGCGGAACACGTCGGATGCGAACGGGTCCGGCGGGCAGGGGTTGCCTGAGCAGGTGCGCGGCGCCTTGAACTCAAGGTTGTAGTCGCGCAGCGACGCTTCGTCGGCGTTGATGGCCCAAAACGCGGCAGACACCACCTTGGCCGACAGGCCGGGCGTGGCGATGGCATGGTCCAGCCGCCCCGAGTTGCCGTCGAAGACGAATGAGTAGCCAAGGTCCGAGAAGCGGCCGATCTGATCGATGTAGCCGCTGCTGGTGAGCTCGAAGATCGGGTCTTCCTGCGCGTAGGCGTTCAGATCACCGACGACCACCACGTCGCTGCTGCCGCTGGCGGCCTGCCGCTGTGCCACGAAGCTGCGCAGCGCCTGTGCCTGGGCTAGGCGAGCGGGGTTGAAGCAGCCCTGGCCGTCGCCCTGGTTGAGCTCGGCGCCGCTGGCATCGGTGCAGCTCTTGGACTTGAAGTGGTTGACGATCACGGTGAAACGTTCGTCGTTGGCCGGCGCGAACGTCACCGCCAGCGGCGGCCGGTTGTGTATCGCTGCGACGTCGCTCACCGCGCCGCCCACGGGGGCCAGACGCGCCGGCTTGTAGATCATCGCCACGCGGATGGCATCTGTGCCGGCGCCGCCACCCGCCACCGGGTCGGCCACCACGGCGTAGGTGCCGGCACCGAGCTTGGCGTTGAGACCGTCGACCAGATTCTGTGCTGCAACGGTGCCGTTGTTCTGGATCTCCATCAAGCCGACTGCGTCGGCGTCGATGGCGGCGATCGCTTCGACGATCTTGCTGCGCTGGCGGTTGAACTCGGCCAGATTGCTCGCACCCCGGCACAGGCTCGCCGCGGGCGTGCTGCCGCCCTGCGTGCAGACCTGGCCGGTCTGTCCGCCGGCGGTGTTGCCGTCGGTGAAGGTAGTGAAGTAGTTCAGCACGTTGAACGCGGCGACCTTGACGTTGCCGCCGACTACCGGCGGCTGCGCCGGGCGCGGGTTGTTGGCGGTGAACACCGGCGCCGCGGTGGGCTGGATGCGATAGGAAACGATGCCGGCAGCACTGGCGGTGGCCAGGCCGAAGTCGATGGTGCCAGTGACGGACGCGAGGGTGTCGCCCGTACGCGCCTCGCCGGTCGTGAGATTCAGGTAGGGCGTGGGGTTCGGGTTCTGGAAGCTGCTGCCGTCGTCGAGCAGCAGCGTGCTGCGCGCGTTCTCGTCGGCCAGTGCCAGCGCGGCGAGGGTCAGAGGGCGGTGGCGGTTGGTCGGGGTCTCGCGCCGGCCGTTGGCGGCGATGGTGATCTGTCCGAAGCGGCCCTGGAAGAAGTTCTGCTGCACCGTCAGCGGGCCGGCCAGCGTGATCAGCATGCCCTCGTAGCGCTCGAGGCCGTCGGCCACGGGCACCGGCAGCATCACGGGTGTGGGCATGATCAAGCCGGAGCCCAGCAGCGTGATGCCGGTGGCGCCTGTCAGCTGCGTCATCGGCCGCGCCTCGGCAGCCGGGTTCGACGTGGTCTGCGAGACGTCGAACTCGGTCACGTTCCCGGTGAGCCGGATCAACTGACCGACCGCCACCGTCGGCGCGGTGCTCGTGAAGACGAAGATGCCGTCGGAGGTGGCCGGGTCGCCGTCGCCCACCGTGTCCTGCAGAAAGAATCCGTTGTTGGTGAGCCGCGTCACGACACCGGTGCTGGTGACCGAGGCACCGACGAGCGGGCTGATCGCGCCGCTGCCCTGGATGGTGTAGATCGGCGTGTCGGCGGCCAGCGCACCCGCTGGGGCGGCCAACAGCACCAGCGCGAGTGCGCCGGCCTTGAACAGAGGGCTGCGGGTCATGGCGGTCCTTGGGTGCGGGTGGGCGGGCGGGGCCGGAAGACACTCGCAGCGCCCCACGGGGCGCCGCAGGGGCGCGGCAGTTGTCGGTCAGCCGCGACGGCGGACGATGAAGCCGACGGCCGCCAGGCCGGCCAGCAGCAGGGCGTAGGTACCGGGCTCGGGGATCGGGGCTGCCGCGCTGATGGTCACCATGTCGAAGCGCCAGGTGCCGCCGGCATAGCTGCTGGAAGACCTGGATGCCTCGTAGAGGTTGGTACCGGGCGAAAATGTGGCCACGACACGGAAGCCGAAGTTCTCGTTGTTGTCGGCGCCGCTGATGCCGGAGAAGTCGAAAGTGCGCCCGTTGAACCAGGTGTCGCCGGCATTGCCGTCGAAGGTGGCGGCATCGACCCATGCACTGCCATCAAGGGTGTATTGCACTGCCTCGTACCGCGACGATGTGTTGCTGTGACGAAGGTCGTACTGGATCTGGACATCCTGCCAGCCGACCGTGCTCACGCTGAACTGAACGCCTCGTTCCTTGTCTTGCGTACTCTGGGGCGCATAGGTCGTAGTCTGGAACCCGGAGTCGTCGGAGGCTTCCGGATCCGAGGAGCCCGTGCCCGAATTGAAGCCCGTGGTCGTCACGCCGCCCAGCAGCGAAATGCTGCCAGTGCCGATCGCGGGAGCCGTCGTTCCGGTGGCGCTGTTCGCGTCGGAACCGAAGTTGAAATTCCACAGCGTGAGGGTGTCGGCTTGCGCCGGCAGTGAGACGGCGGCCACTGCGGCCAGAGTGAACAAGTGCTTGATCATCGAAACGGCTCCTGGAGGTCGAGTGTGGAGCGGCCCATGTGCGAGTCGCCGCTCGCCCAGACTTTAGGCAGCTGCCGTGTAGTCGACATGACACCTCCCCTGCCGATCGGCCCATGCGCCCTCGGATCGAGGGGTGAGGGTGCAGTGGCCTGCGCTCAGAGGTCGCCGTGACACCGTCGGCACGTGACTTGCTGTGCCGCCCGCTCCGCCTGGCCGCAACGGTGCCGTGTCCGAGGTTCCACAATCGGCGTCCCCATCATCATCCGAAGCAAGGATCCTGCGACGAGCGCGCCTCGCGCGCATGAGGCGGGTAACAGTCTGGCGAAAACGATGGTCCAGGCCTGTCGCAGGAAATGCGTGTCTCTTGTCCAAGGAATCAGCGTCGCGGCCTGCGTACGTTCCAACGCGAGGACTCGGCATGCCAGCGCTCATCCGAACACGGTCCAAGCGCCCAGGCCCCAGGCGTTCCCGTGGAACCTTGGCCGCACTCCTCGCCCCAGTGGCTGGCGCCATGGCCCGGCCCATGGGCGGTGGAAGACGGGCCGCTCGATCAGGTCAAGTGCGCGTACCCGCGAAGCAGACTGAAATCTGCCCGGTGGTGCAGAGTCAATTGGACTCGTTGAGCCGAACGAAGGGTGTCCAAGCCCGGGCCATCCATGCTCCTGGTGACGGCCCAGGTGGTTCCCTGGTCGTCAACGAGGAAAGCCAGGCCGAACTTGAGCAAGACCTCGCGAGCAGTTGCCATAACGAAAGCTCGGGTTCTTTGGGCTGCCGACATGTCGTGCTCCAGAAGCCGCAGTGTGCCGATGGTAGCGGCTTGGGCGATTGCGTTCGACGGCGCCCGTGAGCGATGCTTAATGATCCGGCAGCCCCAGAGGGCGCCTTGATGTGTCGACAGAATTCGCGCTTCGATACCAGTTCTCCACAGACTTATCCCCCTGTTCGGTGGACAACTCTGTTTCCGATCCATGCGCTGCCGATCCGAGGTAGGCATGGAGGTCCTGCTTGACGCGGCCTGGGGTCAGTCCGCCAGGCCATCAGCTTGCGACTTGCAGCAGCGCAGGATCCAGCAGAGGCTGGCTGGTGGAGCGACCAGACAGCCGGTTCTCGCCGTTGCTGACGCGAATGAACCTGTTGTCTCGCAAATTTTTTCCCCGCGTCCGTGTCACGCAATCTTGTGAAGCAAGTCGACCGATCGTGCTGATTGGGCCACCGGGTGGTGCGTATTCACCCGGCAATGAGGCCGACGCCCGTCCGAGTGCGGTCGCTACATCAAGCTCGAGTTGGCCGCGTGAGCGGGCCGGTACGGTCTACCCGGAGGGTGTGGGGACGGGCAAGAGGCTGGGAGGGAGCGTCTTGTCGATCCAGGCGACGACGGCCGAGTGCAGGTAATCCCGGAGGTCGCGGCCCTGACGGCGGCACGTCTCATGGGCGCTGAAGCCGCGCGCGATGAACTCGTCGCCACGGCGCGACCAGGTGGGGCCGAAGATCTTGCGCTTGAGCACCAGCGCGCGGATGGCCTGCTCGGCGGAGTTGTTGGTGGGCGGCACATCCGGATTGGCCAGGAAGGTCCACAGCGCAGGCTCCAGCTTGAGCAGCTTGGCGCAGGTGTTGGCCGTGCGCGTGCACTGGTGTCTGCGCGCTGCCCTGCAGCAGCAGGCGTTTGAAGCGGCGGCGCAGCGGATCGAACTGAGCGGAGCTGCGGTCCTGCACGCGCCAGCGGAAGAGCAGATATCCGGCGCCGAGCAGGCCGCGGCCGACCTGCCCGGCCAGGTCCGCACGTTGACTGATCCGGGCCAGGTCGCGCAGCACCAGTGACAAGCAGACCTGCCGCTGCGTGACATCCACGAAGTCGTAGACGGCATAGCGGTCGGAGACCACCGTGCCGCTGGGCTTGGCGCCGCTGGGCTTGGTGCCGATAAGGTCGATGGCCACGTAGCGCGCACGTGAAAGCAGCAGGCTGTAGAAAACCACTTTGGGCGTCACCACGGCCCATGCCCAGTTGCCGGCACCTTCGAATGGGTTGATCAACTCAGGACAGCTCGTCTTCGAACTGCTTGACTGGTGCCTGGCGCCCACGTGGAATGCCACCTCCAGCAGCCGTGCTTTCAGCGCCTGCGCCACCTTGCCGTGCGCCTGCGAGATGGCCCCGACGCTGAAGTCCACGCCCATCAGCCTGGCCAGCAGGTCACGGATCTTGAATTGGGTCAGGTGGTAATGCGTGCCCAGGATGCCGATCAGCGCCAGCGCGCGCGTGCCGATCTGCCCACTCGGCACGCCGGCGGGCAAGGCCGCCCGGTGCGCCTTGCCGCAGCCCAGGCAGCGCCCCGAATACCGCCGGTACTCGTCGACCTGTGCCTTGACCGGCGGCACGTCGAACACCTGATGGCGCACGGGCTCGTCGGCCAGCACCTGCACGGGCGCGCCGCAATCGCAGACCTCGACAGGCTTGCAGTCGAAGATGTTGTCCACCTGCGACGCGTCCAACAGCGCTCGGAAGCTTCCCTTGTGGCCCTTCTGGGCTCCGCGCTTGCGCTCACTGGCTCGGCGCTGTGCCCGGTTGCCGCTGGCCGGACCATCGGAGGACGGCGGCTTCGACGAGTTCTTCGAATCGAGCTTCAGCCGCTCCTGCAGCACGGCCAACAGTTCGCTTTGCCGGGCCAACTGCTCGCGCTGCAGTTCGACCTGTGCAGTGAGTTCATTGATCATCTGATGACACTGCGCCAGAGTCAAAGGCGCTGAGTCTGATGCCGATGTGCCGCACGAATGCCCAGTCGGCACCGCCATGGTCGGCGGTGCGCCACTATCGACTGGTGTCGGGCCCGGTGTCATAAGCCGGACGGTAGCGAAGAAAGTTCGGTGTGTCCAGCGATTCGAACCCTACCCAGCAAGGAAGCTTCGTCGCAGTACGGCCCGCAACCTCACGGCCCAGGGACCACGCCTTCTGGCTGCTTGGCTACCCCCTGAATACGTACCACCAAAGAGCTTGTCGAGACGCGCCAGCACCTGCTCCTGTATTGGTGAGACGGGAGGCCGGCCCAAACGTAGACCGAAGGAAAAGTGTCCCAAACGCGAGGGTAAATGTGTCAATCTGGGATTCGACACACGTTCGACGTTTCAGATCGCAAGGGTTGGCGCGGCCTGCAGCCGGTTGCGAAGCAAGAGTGTCAATCGCCCAACCATGCCGACGCCAGCGAAGCAAATCTGTCAACGGTGTCGTGGCTGATGAAGGGG